>DASUFQ010000068.1:0-53963 GCA_036274515.1 Gemmatimonadales bacterium
GGGACGGCCCGACGGGCCGACGGGCAGCAGATACGCGCAGGGGCAACCGATGGCTGGTTGCCCCTCGTGCTTCCACGGTCGACCCTTCAATCTCCTGCCCGCCTGCCCGTCTGCCCGTCCTAGATATGCCCCTCCAAATCAATCTTCCGGATCTTCTCCTCCTGCTCGACCCGGAACTCCTTCAGCTTCTTGGCCAGGACCTTGTCGTTGATGGCCAGCATGGCCACTGCGAAGAGGGCGGCGTTGTGGGCGCCGGCGTCGCCGATGGCAAAGGTGGCCACCGGAATGCCGGCCGGCATCTGCACGGTCGACAGGAGCGAGTCCATCCCCTTCAGGTGCGAGCCGGCCATCGGCACCCCGAGCACCGGGATCGTGGTCCCGGCCGCCATGACGCCGGCCAGGTGGGCCGCCATCCCGGCGGCGGCGATGATGCACTTGAGCCCGCGCTTCTCCGCGTTGGTCGCATACTCGTGCGCCATCGCCGGGGAGCGGTGCGCCGAGATGACGCGCGACTCGCACGGCACGCCGAAGTGATTCAGCCGGTTGGCCGCGTGCAGCATCGTCGGCCAGTCGGAGGCACTCCCCATTACGATTCCTACTAGTGGTGTGGTCATTAGACGGTCGCCTTTGTTCGGTCCATGGTGCCGCGCTTGGCCAGCGCCGACTGGGCGGCGGCCAGCCGCGCGATCGGCACGCGGTAGGGTGAGCAACTCACGTAGTTCATGCCAAGGTCGTCGCAGAAGGCGATGGCGGCGGGTTCCCCGCCGTGCTCCCCGCAGATGCCGAGCTTGAGGTCCTGCCGGGTGCGGCGGCCAAGGGCGCTGGCCATCGCGATGAGCTTGCCGACACCCGCCTGGTCCAGGACCTGGAAGGGGTCGTCGGGGATGATCCCGTGCTCGAGGTAGTAGGGAAGGAACTTCCCGGCGTCGTCGCGCGAGAGCCCCCAGGTCGTCTGGGTCAGGTCGTTGGTGCCGAAGCTGAAGAACTGCGCCTCGCTGGCGATCTCGTCGGCGGTGAGGGCGGCGCGGGGCAGCTCGATCATCGTGCCGAGGAGGTAGGGCACCGTCAGCTGCCGCTCGCGGAACACTTCCTCCGCCACCTGGCGCACGATCAGCGCCTGCCGCCGGTACTCCACCACGGTGGAGGTGAGCGGGATCATCACCTCGGGCTGGACCCGCCCCTTCCGCGCCGCCACGGTGCAGGCGGCCTCGAAGATGGCCCGCGCCTGCATGGCGGTGATTTCCGGGTGGATGATGCCGAGCCGGCACCCGCGGAGGCCGAGCATCGGGTTCTGCTCGGCCAGGCCATCCACCAGCTGCTGCAGTTCCTTCGGCTCCCGGCCCATGTCCCGGGCCAGCGCCGCCACCTCGGCGGGGTCGTGCGGGAGGAACTCGTGCAGCGGCGGGTCGAGGAGGCGGATTGTGACCGGGTAGCCCTCCATGGCCCGGAAGATCCCCTCGAAGTCGCCGCGCTGCATCGGCAGGAGCCGCGCCAGCGCCTTCCGGCGGCCCTCGTCGTCGATGGCGACGATCATCTCCCGCATGGCGGAGAGGCGGTCGCCCTCGAAAAACATGTGCTCGGTGCGGCAGAGCCCGATCCCCTCGGCCCCGAAGTCGCGCCCGCGGTGGGCGTCGGCCGGGGTGTCGGCGTTGACCCGGATGCGCAGCGAGCGCACCTTGTCGGCCCAGCCGAGCAGGCGGTCGAAGTTGCCCGAAAGCTCGGGACTCACCAGCGCCGCGCGGCCCGCGAGCACCCTGCCGGTCGCGCCGTCGAGGGTCACCCACTCGCCCTCGCTGATCCGGCGCCCGTTGACCGAGAAGTGCCCCGCTTCCTCGTCCACCGTGACCTCCTGGGCTCCCGCCACGCACGGCTTTCCCATTCCCCGCGCCACGACCGCCGCATGGGAGGTCATCCCGCCGCGCGCCGTCAGGATGGCCCGCGCCTCCACCATCCCGTGGAAGTCCTCCGGGCTGGTTTCGCGGCGCACCAGGATGACCGCCTCCCCCTGCTTGCCGAGCTCCTCCGCCCGGTCGGCGGAAAAGACCACCGCGCCGGACGCCGCGCCGGGGGAGGCGGGCAGCCCGGTGGTGAGCAGGTCGAGTTCGGCCTTCGGGTCGATGGTGGGGTGCAGCAGCTGGTCGAGGTCCATCGGAGGGATGCGGGCGACCGCCTCCTCCTCGGTGATCAGACCCTCCTCCACCATTTCGCAGGCGATCCGCACCGACGCATGCCCGCTCCGCTGGGCGCGCCGGGTCTGCAGCATGTACAGCTTCCGGTTCTCGATGGTGAACTCGAGGTCCTGCACGTCGCGAAAGTGACGCTCGAGGGTCCGGGCCACCCGCTCGAGCTCGCCGAAGGCCACCGGGAGGGTTTCCCGCAGGCGCTCGATCGGCTCCGGATCCCGGGATCCGCTCACCACGTCCTCGCCCTGGGCGTTGAGGAGGTATTCGCCGTAGAGCACCCGCTCGCCGGTGGAGGGGTCCCGGGTAAAGGCGACGCCGGTGCCCGATCCCTCGCCCAGGTTGCCGAAGACCATCGTCACGACGTTGACCGCGGTGCCCATCGAGTCGGGGATGTCGTGCAGACGCCGGTAGTCGATGGCACGCCGCGTGTTCCAGCTCTCGAAGACGGCCTCGATGGCGCCCCAGAGCTGGTCGAGCGGCCGGTCGGGGAACGGCTTGCCGGTGGCGTCGGTGATGTGCGCCTTGAACTCCCGCACCAGGGCCTGCATCTGCTCCGCCGGCAGGTCGATGTCCTTGCTGACGCCGCTGGCCTCCTTCCGCGCCTCCAGCATCTGCTCGAACGGCGCCTTCGGCAGGTCGAAGACGACGGCGCCGTACATCTGCACGAACCGCCGGTACGAGTCCCAGGCGAACCGGGGATTCTTGCTCTGGCGCGCCAGCCCCTCCACGGTCTCGTCGTTGAGGCCGAGGTTCAGGATGGTCTCCATCATCCCGGGCATGGACACCGCCGCCCCCGAGCGCACCGACACGAGGAGCGGGTCATCGGCCCCGCCGAACAACCGACCGGTGGCGGCCTCCAGGCGCTGCAGCGAAGCCTCCACCTGCTGGATGAGGCGCGGGGGAAACTGGCGGGTCTCCAGGTAGGCGATGCAGATCGAGCTGGCGATGGTGAACCCGGGCGGCACCGGGATGCCGATGTTGGTCATCTCCGCCAGCCCCGCCCCCTTGCCGCCGAGGAGGTCCTTCATCGCCGCGGTCCCGTCGGCCCGGCCCTGGCCGAAGAAGTAGACCAGCGGTTGGCTCATGCCTCCGGTCATGCGTGGCTCGGGGTGAGGGGGGGAAGCTCATGGAGGCGGTCGGCGCCCTGGGGCACCGCCGTGGGGTAGTCCCCGGAGAAACAGGCGTGGCAGAAGGGGCCGCCGCCGGCTGCCTCGATCATCGCGTCCAGGCTCAGGTAGCCGAGGGTGTCGACCCCAAGGTACTCGCGGATCTCCTCGAGCGAGTGCGTGGAGGCGATGAGCTCGTCCCGCGTCGGGGTGTCGATGCCGTAGTGGCAGGGCCCGGTGATGGGCGGCGAGGCCAGCCGGAGGTGCACCTCGCGCGCCCCCGCGGCGCGGATCATCTGGACCAGCCCGCGGCTCGTGGTACCCCGCACCAGGCTGTCGTCCACCACGACGACGCGCTGGCCCTCGATGACGCCCCGCACCGGGTTGAACTTGATCTTCACCTTGGCCACCCGGAGCGCCTGCGTCGGGTGGATGAAGGTGCGGCCCACGTAGTGATTCCGGATCAGCCCGTGCTCCAGCTTGATGCCGGAGGCCTCGCTGAACCCGAGCGCCATGGCGTTGCTGCTGTCGGGAACCGAGAAGACCACGTCCGCGCCGGGGGCAGGGTGCTCCAGGGCCAGGCGGCGCCCGGCCTCGCGGCGCACCCGGTCCACCGACCGGCCGAAGATGCTGCTGTCGGGGCGGGCAAAGTAGATCAGCTCGAAGACGCACCGGCTCACCGGACGGGGGCGGAGCGGCTGGAGGTCTTCCACCACGCCGTCGGCGATGCGGACGAACTCGCCCGGCGCCAGTTCCCGGATGAAGGTGGCGCCCACCAGGTCGAGGGCGCAGGTCTCGCTGGCGGCCACGATCCCCTTGCCCAGCCGGCCCAGGACGAGCGGCCGGAACCCCCGCGGGTCGACCACCGCGTAGAGCGTCCGGCCGACGCTGATGACCAGGCTGTAGGCGCCCTCCAGCCGCTCGAGGGCCGAGCGGATCTGGAGTTCCGGGTCCGGGGCCTCCGACCGCGCGATGAGATGGACCAGGACTTCGGTGTCGCTGGACGACGTGAAGATGGAGCCGCGCTCCACCAGGTCCCGCTTGATGTCCGCGGCGTTCGTCAGGTTGCCGTTATGCGCCACGCTCAGGGAGCCGACCCGGTAGTTGACCAGGCAGGGCTGCGCGTTGGCCAGCACCGTGCTTCCGGTGGTCGAGTACCGGGTGTGCCCGACGGCCACGTCGCCCGGAAGCTTCTGGAGCTCCGCCTCGTCGAAGGTCTCGGACACCAGCCCCATGCCCACCTTCATCCGCGTCTCGCCGTCGCCCGACACGGCCACGATGCCTGCGCTCTCCTGGCCGCGGTGCTGCAGCGCGTAGAGGCCGAGGTAGGCCACGCGCGCCGCGTCAGGGACGCCCGACACCCCGATGATGCCGCACATGCGCTACGCCTCCCCTCCGCCGCGCGTGACCTCGCGCATGCGACGCGGGATGGCCTCGTCGTACACGGCACGGAGCCGGTCGACGGGCCACCGATGGGTGGATGCCGGCAGCACCACGCGCAGCTCGCCGCCGGGTGCCAGCACCTCTCCCGCCAGATAGCCGCGGAGCCGGTGATGCGCCAGCTGGGCGCGGAGCTCCGGCATCGCCGAGGGCGGCACGCTCAGCACCACCCGTCCGTGGTCCTCGCCGTAGAGCACCGCCTCCGGCGCCAGCGTCGGCGCGTAGCCGCGGAGGTCGACGATGGCGCCGTGCCCCCGATCGGCGTAGGGCCCGCCGATGGCCGCCTCCGCCAGCGCCACCGCCAGGCCGCCTTCGGAGCAGTCGTGGGCCGAGCGGACCAGCCCGGCCGCCGCGCAGGCAACGAGGAACCGCTGCAGGTGCGCCTCGTGTTCGAGGTCCACCCGCGGCGCGGCGCCGCCGAAAAAGCCGCACAGCTCGGCCCAGTAGGCGGAGCCGCCCAGCGTGCCGGCGGTTTCGCCGACGATGACGATCCGGTCGCCCGGGGTGCGGAAGTGACTCGGGACGCGATCCTCGACCCGCCGGAGCAGCCCGACGACGCCGACGGTGGGCGTCGGGTCCACGGCGCCGGTCGGGCTCTCGTTGTAGAACGAGACATTGCCGCCCGTGACAGGCGTGCGGAACGCCCGGCAGGCGTCGGCGATGCCCCGGCAGGCCTCGGCGAACTGGAAGAAGACGTCCGGCTTTTCGGGGTTGCCAAAGTTGAGGCAATCGGTGATGCCGAGGGGCTCGGCCCCCGTGCAGGCGACGTTGCGCGCCGCCTCCGCGACCGCGGCCTTGCCGCCCTCGTACGGGTCGAGCGCCACGAGCCGGTTGTTGCAGTCGACGCTCACCGCCACCCCGAACGTCTCGGAGCCGACGCGGAAGACGCCGGCGTCGCCGCCGGGGCCCAGGATCGTCGAGGCCTGCACCGTCGAGTCGTACTGCTCGTACACCCAGCGCTTGCTGGCGATCGACGGCGTGTCGAGCAGCGCCTCGAGCGCCGCGTCCACGCCGTGGCTCGCCGGGCGTTCTGGCCGCGCCTTGCGGCGGGCGACGGCGGCGGCGCCCTCGCGCGCCTCGGGGTGATAGACCGGGCACTCGTCCACCAGCGGCTGGCCGGGGATCTCCGCCACGGTCACGCCATGGTGCCGCACCCGGAAGAGTCCGTCGGTGGTGACGTGCCCGATCGGGGTGGCGTCCAGCTCCCACTTCTGGCACACCGCCTGGATCGCCGCGACCTGGCTCGGCTCCGCCACCACGAGCATCCGCTCCTGCGACTCCGAGAGGAGGATCTCGTACGGGGTCATGCCTTCCTCGCGCGTGGGCACGAGGCCGGTGTCGATCTCCACGCCGACGCCGCCCCGGGCCGCCATCTCGGCGCTGGAGCTGGTGAGGCCGGCCGCGCCCATGTCCTGGATGGCCACGATCAGCCGGGAGGTGATCAATTCGAGGCTCGCTTCGAGGAGGAGCTTCTCGGTGAACGGGTCGCCCACTTGCACCTGCGGACGGCGCGCCTCGCTCTGCTCCGACAGCTCCTCGGAGGCGAAGCTCGCTCCGTGGATGCCGTCGCGGCCGGTCTTGGCGCCAACGGTCAGCAGGATGTTGCCGGCGCCGTGGGCCCGCGCGGTGGCCAGGTCCGCCTCCCGGAGGATGCCGACGCACATCGCGTTGACCAGCGGGTTGCCCGAGTACCCCTCCGCAAACCCGACCTCGCCGCCGAGGGTCGGCACCCCGATGCAGTTGCCATAGTCGCCGACGCCGCGCACCACCCCCGCGAAGAGGTACCGGTTCCGCGGCTCGCTGAGCGGGCCGAAGCGGAGGCTGTTGAGCACCGCCACCGGCCGGGCGCCCATCGTGAAGACGTCACGGAGGATACCGCCCACGCCGGTGGCCGCCCCCTGGTACGGCTCGACCGCCGAAGGGTGGTTGTGCGACTCGATCTTGAACGCGACCGCCCAGCCGTTCGGGAGGCGCAGGACGCCGGCGTTCTCGCCGGGCCCCTGCACGACCTGCGGGCCGGTGGTGGGGAACCGCTTGAGCACCGGCTTGGAGTGCTTGTAGGAGCAGTGCTCGGACCAGAGCGCCGAAAACACGCCGAGCTCGGTGAGGGTCGGCGTGCGGCCCAGCATGGCCACGATCCGGTCGAACTCGGAGGCGGTCAGGTTGTGCTCCCGGACCACCTCCGGGGTGACCGGGCGCTCTCCCGCGAAGGAGGAGGCGCGGGTGATGGGTGCCGCAACGGTCATTTCGTCTCCGCGCGGGGCGCCCCGAATACCTTGGAAAGATCGCGCACCACCCTGCCGAGCAACGTGGGGTCCTCGTGCGCCACGACCGCGTCGATCTCGTCGGCGTCGAGGAAGATCCCGTGGCAATGGGTGCAGCGGTCCACCGTCACCCCGTGAAACCGCTCGTTCACCAGGTCGTGCCCGTCCTTCGGGCACTTCATGAAGTGCAGCTCACGGGTCGCCGCCTCCGCGGCGGCCTTGGCCCGCAGGCGCTGGGCCTTGAGCAGCTCCCCCTGTTCCTTGGCGAAGTACTCCTCCTCGCTCTTGCTCGGCTTGTTGGTCGGCATGCGTAGCGACTCCGTCAGGTGGTGGAGCGGGCGGCCCCTCCCGGGAGCCACGCCGCGATGGATCGAAAGAATCCGGCGCCGGCCTCGCTGCCGGTGGCCGGGTCGACTGCCCGCTCGGGGTGGGGCATGAACCCGACGACGGTGCCGGCGGCGTTCGACACGCCGGCGATGTCGGCGACCGAGCCGTTGGGGTTCTCGCCCCGGATGTACCGCAGCACCACCCGGCCCTCGGCCTCGAGCAACCGCAGCGTGTCGGGGTCGGCCACGTAGCAGCCGTCGCCGTGGGCCACGGGCAGGCGGACTTCCGCGCCGCGGGAATAGGCGCTGGTGCAAAAGGTGTCCACCCGCTCGACCCGGGTCCAGACGGGGCGGGACACGAAGGTGAGCCGGTCGTTGCGAACCAGCGCGCCGGGGAGCAGGTGGGCCTCACAGAGGATCTGGAAGCCGTTGCACACCCCGAGCACGGCGCCGCCCGCTGCCGCGTGGTGCTGCACCGACTGCATGACCGGGCTGAACCGGGCGATGGCGCCGGAGCGCAGGTAGTCGCCGTAGCTGAAGCCACCCGGCAGGATCACGACGTCGGCCTGCTGGAGGTCGGTGTCGCGGTGCCACACGAACCGCGCCTCGGCCCCGGCGCGCTCGACCGCGTGGTACGCGTCCCAGTCGCAGTTCGAGCCCGGGAACCGGACCACCGCCACGCGCAGCATCAGCCCTCCACCGTCAGGGTGAAGTCCTCGGTGACCGGGTTGGCCAGCAGCTGCTCGCACATCTTCCGGGCCGAGGCCTCGGCAGCCCCGGCGTTCGGGGCGTCGAGGGCGAGCTCGATGGCGCGACCGACCCGGACGCTGCCGGCGCCGGTAAAGCCGAGCGCCCCGAGGGCGTGCTCCACCGCCTGGCCCTGGGGATCGAGGAGGCCGTCGCGGGGGACCACCCGGATGTGAATGCGGTACGTCATCGTGTCGGTTCCTTGGGCGCGTCGCGCCCCCGGTCATGCCGGACGTGAAGGGTCTGGGCGTCGGCGGTGTCTTCGTCGCGCTCCGAGAGGGCGATCACCGTGCTGCGGATGACGCCGAACAGGAGGTATCCGAGGCCGAACGGGAAGAGGAAGGTGGATGGTGCAAGGATGACGCCGGCCAGGATGCCGATGGTCACCAGGGTCCCGATGATGCCGCTGAGCGACCGGACGCCGATGCGCGGGGTGCGGGGATACTTCACGTTGCTGACCATCAGCCCTGCGAGCGCGAGCATCAGGAAGGTGAGCCCCTGGCGCTGGAAATCGAGGTAGGCCGGGAAGCGCTGGTACCACTCCGTCTGGCTGAACGCGAAGTACGTCGCCAGCGTCATCCCCGCCGCGGGAGAGGGCAGGCCGGTGAACCAGCCCGGTGCGCCGGTGCCGGAGGCGGTGATGTTGTACCGCGCCAGCCGCACCGCCACCGCCGTCACGTAGATGAAGCAGAGCACCCAGGCGAACTTCCCGGCGGCGGCAAACTCGAGGAAGTACATCAGCATGGCGGGGGCCACGCCGAACGAGATGACGTCCACCAACGAATCGAGCTCCGCGCCGAAGCGGGTGCTGGTGTGCGAGAGCCGGGCCATCCGGCCGTCGAGGGTGTCCGCCACGCCGGCAAAGACGATGAACCAGCCGGCCCAGAGGAAGTTGCCCTGGGCGGCGTACACCATGGCCCAGATGCCGAAGAAGAGGTTGCCGAGGGTGAACGCGCTCGGCAGCACGACGATCGCGCGGCGCAGTCCCGGGCGGCGGGGATTGGAGGACGCGATATCGTCGCTCATGGCCACTCCGCGATGACCGAGACGCCGGCGACCGTCCGCTGGCCTTCCGCCACCTTGACCGACACCCCCAAGGGGACGAAGACGTCCACCCGCGACCCGAACCGGATCAGCCCCATCCGGTCGCCCTGATGCACGGTGGCGCCCTCGGCGTGGTCGGTGATGATCCGGCGGGCCACCAGCCCGGCGATCTGGCGCACCAGTACCTTGCCGCGCGACGTGATGAGGCCGACGGAGGATTGCTCGTTGTCCAGCGACGCCTTCTCGGCGGCCGCGTTCACGAAGGCCCCCGGCGAGTAGTGCCGGAAGGCGATCGTCCCGTCCGCCGGGTACCGGTTCACGTGCACGTCGAAGACGTTCATGAAGATCGAGACCCGCTGTACCTCGCCGCCGTGGAAGCTCGGCTCGTCGATGGTGCGGACACTCACCACCAGGCCGTCGGCCGGCGCGAGGACGAGGCGGTCGCCCCGCGGGCCGTTCCGGACCGGGTCGCGGAAAAAGGCGACGACCCAGATGGCCACCGGCAGCCAGACCAGCGCGGGGATCGTCAGGCCGAGCGCCACGAGGACCGCCTCCAGCACCCAGAAGGCCCCAATGAACGGCCACCCCTCGGGGGCAATGCGCATCAGTTGCCCTCGGGGAGGGGGTGGCCGGTCAGGCGCTCGTAGGCGTCCACGTACCGGGCACTGGTGGTGTCGAGCACCTCCTGCGGGAGCGCCGGCGGCGGCGCCTCGCCGTCCCAGGCCCCCTTCGCCTTGAGGCCGCCGAGGTAGTCCCGCAGGGGCTGCTTGTCGAAGCTCGGCTGCCCGCGGCCCGGCTGGTAGCGGTCCGCCGGCCAGAACCGGGATGAGTCCGGTGTGAGCACCTCGTCGATCAGGCGCAGGGTGCCGTCGGCGTCCCGGCCGAACTCGAACTTCGTGTCGGCGATGATGATACCGCGGGTCACGGCGTGCGCCCGGCCCGCTTCGTAGATCCGGAAGCTGGCGTCCCGCAGCGCCTCCGCCTCCTCCCGCCCCAGCGCCGCCGCCATGGTGTCGAAGGTGACGTTCTCGTCGTGTCCCGTCTCGGCCTTGGTGGCGGGGCTGAAGAGCGCCGGCTCGAGGCGGTCGCTCTCGACCATCCCCGCCTTGAGCCGCTCCCCGGCGAGGGTGCCGGTCTTCTTGTACTCGGCCCACGCGGAACCGGTGATGTACCCGCGGACCACGCACTCGAACGGCACCGGGGTCGTCCGGCGGACCAGCATGGTCCGGCCGCGAATGGCGTCGCGATGCGGCGCGAGGTCCGGCAGGCGGTCGACGATCTCGTCCACGCTGGCGGAGAGGAAATGCGACGGGAACACCTCGGCGAGCTTGTTGAACCACCAGGCGCTCACCTGTGTCAGCACCCGGCCCTTCTGCGGGATCGGCTCCTTCATCACCACGTCGAAGGCGCTGATCCGGTCGCTCGCCACGAGCAGCAGCTCGTCGGGCCCGGCCTCGTAGACCTCCCGCACCTTGCCGGCGCGGAGGAGGGGAAGGGGAAGGGTGCTGCGGAAGACGACGGTCATACCCGTACCTCGGCGGCGTCAGGGGTCACGGCCAGCGGGCGGGCCCGCTCGACCAGGGGTTGGACGTATTCCGTCAGGAACTCGCCGACCTGCTCGCGCGAGCGGCCGGTGTACCGGGCGGGGTCGAGCTCGGCCTTCAGGGCGCCGGCGGGGAGCTGGCGGAAGGCCGGGTCTGCGGCGAGCCGGTCCATCAGGTCGTTCGGGGCGCCGCGCGCCACCGATTCGGCCACGGCGAGACTGTGGCGCCGGACCACCTCGTGGAGCGCCTGCCGGTCGCCGCCGGCGGAGACACCAAGCATCAGCCAGCGCTCGGTGGCCATGAACGGCATCTGTGTGTCCACGTGGCGCCGGATCACCTCGGGACGCACCTCGAGCCCGGCGGCGATGTTGGTAGCGAGGATGAGGATGGCGTCCGTCGCGAGGAACCCCTCGGGGAGGGTCAGCCGCCGGTTGGCGCTGTCATCGAGGGTGCGTTCGAGCCACTGGCTGGCGGCGGTCTGCGCCGTGTTGGCCTGCAGGGAAATCACGAAGCGCGCGAGCCCCCCGATCCGCTCGGCGCGCATCGGGTTGCGCTTGTAGGCCATGGCGCTGGAGCCAATCTGCTCGGACTCGAACGGCTCGAGCAACTCGCCCTCGTGCTGCAGGAGCCGGAGGTCGCCCGCCATCTTCGCGGCCGACTGCGCGACGCCGGAGAGCGCGTCCAGCACCGCGCTGTCGGCCTTCCGGGTGTAGGTCTGGCCGGTGACCGCCCAGGTCCGGCCGAAGCCGAGGCGCTCGGCCACCCGCCGGTCGAGCTCCCGCACCCTGGCGTGGTCGCCCCCGAACAGCTCGAGGAAGGAGGCCTGCGTGCCGGTGGTGCCCTTGCACCCGCGAAGGCGCATTCCCTCGATCCGGTGGCAGAGGTCCTCCACGTCGGCGCCGAAGTCCTGCATCCAGAGGGTGGCGCGCTTGCCCACGGTGGTGAGCTGCGCCGGCTGGAAGTGGGTGTACGCGAGGCACGGCTCGCCGGCGTGCCGCGCGGCGAAACCGCCGAGCGCGTCGAGGACGGCGAGGAGGCGCCCCAGCAGAAGCCGGAGTCCCTCCTGCATCACCAGCAGGTCGGCATTGTCGGTCACGAAGGCGCTGGTGGCGCCCAGGTGGAGGAACGGCCGTGCGGCAGGCGCCTGGTCGCCGAAATGGTGGACGTGGGCCATGACGTCGTGCCGGAAGCGGCGCTCGTACTCGGCGGCCCGGGCGAGGTCGGCGTCGTCGAGGTGGTCACGCATTTCCTGCAGGGCGGCGTCGGGGATGTCGAGCCCCAGCTCCCGCTCCGATTCCGCCAGCGCCAGCCAGACGCGGCGCCAGAGGGCGATGCGCCGCGGCTCCCCCCACAGGCGCTGCATGGCGGGGGAGGCGTAGCGGGTGCCGAGCGGGGAACGCCAGCGGTCGTCGGTCATCGGTACACCAGGTCGGTATAGGCGGTCTGGCCGTTGCGCTCCACCCAGATGCGGAACGCCTCGCCCTGGCGAAGGTCGTTGAACAGGGCGCTCAAGTCGTTGGCGGTGGCCACGCGCTGCCGGTCGAGGCCGATGATGACGTCGCCCTCGCGAAGGCCGGTCGATTCTGCCGTGCGCGGGGCAATCCCCACCACCAGGGCGCCCTGCTCGCTCTGGACGCCTTTCTCGGCGCGGATGGCGGGGGTGACGGTCACCAGCTGGAGGTCCCGCAGCACCGTGACCCGCGCCGCCATCCGGGTGGGCAGGTCGCTGGCCACGAGGGTCCGCGACGCCGTGGCGCTCCCTCGTCGCGTGACGAGGAGAACCGAATCGCCCACCGCCAGGTCGAGCTTGACCGATTCCCAGTTGAGCTGATTGTGCAGCGTGCGGCCGTTGGCCGAGATCAGCACGTCGCCCGGCTGGATGCCGGCCCGCGCGGCCGGGCCGCCCGGCGTGACCGTCGCGACGACGAGTCCCTTGGAGGCACGCCAGTCCTCGAACGACTGCGGCGGCGTCACGTCGAACCCGGTCCAGGCGCGGCGCACCGCGCCGGTGGCCAGCAGCAGGTCCGCCACCCGGAGCGCGCGCTCGATCGGGATCGCAAACCCGAGCCCGATGGAGCCGCCGCTGTTGCTCAGGATCGAGGAGTTCACCCCGACCACCTGCCCGAGGGCGTTGGCGAGCGGGCCGCCGGAGTTGCCGGGATTGATGGCGGCGTCGGTCTGGATCATGTCGAGATACATCCCCGCCTGGCCCTCGGACGGGAGGATATTCCGACCGGTGGCGCTGACCACGCCAGCGGTGACGGTGGGCTCGGTGTTGCCGAGGTAGTCCGCGTAGGGATTGCCGAGGGCTACCACCCACTCCCCGACCATCAGCTCGCTGCTCCGACCCAGCGGCGCGGTCGGCAGGCCCCGGCCCTCGACCCTGATGACCGCGATGTCGGCCACCGGGTCGGAACCGACGAGCGTGGCGGGGAGCTGGGTGCCGTCGCGCAGAGTCACGGTGATCTGTTCCGCGCCGGCGACGACGTGATGATTGGTCAGGATGAGCCCGTTGCTGCGGATCAGGAAGCCGGTGCCCGATCCGCGGACCAGCTGGGAGGCGTACCGCGGCACGAACATGTCGGCCCACGAGGAGCGGACCGCGACCTGCTGTCGGGCCGCGACGCTGATGGACACGACCGCGGGGGCGAGGCGCTCGACCGCGGTGACGATGGCAGTCCGTCGGCTGCCGTCCACGGCGGCTTGTGCCGGGAGCGGGGCGCTCAGCAGCGCCAGCAGGAGCCCGCCGGCCATTCCCGCCCGCGCGCCGCCGCACCGGCGGCGCGTCGCGAGTCGGGCGGATTGGCGGCGAGACCTCATGGGGCGTCTCCGGGATCGGCGGCGAATGCCTCCGCCGGATACTCGGCGGAGACGAAGTAGAGTCCCTCGGGCGGCGCGGGCGGACTGGTGTCCGCGTTGTCGTGCCGGGCCAGCAGCGCGGGCAGGTCCTGGACCGGCCGTCGGTGCAGCCCCACGTCCACCATCGTCCCGACGAGCATGCGGACCATGTGGTGGAGGAACCGGTCGGCCGCCACATGGAAGGTGAATCCGCGCCCCTCGGGGCGCTCCACCCACTCGGCCCGCCGCAGCGTGCAGCGGTAATGCGGCTTCGGGTCTCCCTTTGCGGCGAAGGCGCGGAAATCGTGCACGCCCGGGAGGTGGCCTGCCGCGGCTCGGAGCCGGCCCGCGTCGAGAGGGCGGCCGAGGGCCCATTCGTACCGGCGCCGGAAGGGGGAGGAGGCCGCGGCGTCGACGCCGATGTCGTAGCGGTAGGTGCGCCCCTGCGCGCTCTTCCTCGCATGGAACCCGGCAGCGGCCACCCGCACCCGCTCCACCCAGCAATCGTTCGGGAGGAGTGCGTTCAACGCCCGGCGCACGGCGTCCGGCTCCCACTTCGGCGCCAGGCTGAAGCTGACCCCCATGCCCAACGCATGCACCCCGGCGTCGGTGCGGCCGGCGCCGTGCGCCACCACGCGCCGGCCCGCCAGCCGCTCGAGGACCCCCTCGATTTCTGCCTGAACCGTCCGGCCGGATGCCTGCCGTTGCCAGCCGAGAAAGCGGCCCCCGTCGAAGTGCAGCACGGCAAGAAAAGTCCGGCTCATCGGGGCGAAATCTACCCCGTTCGGAGGGCCCCCGGCAAGACGCGCAAATGCTTGTCAGAATTGACAAAACGCCCTGCGGAGGACTACCCTTTTCTTGCGCGCGTGCGGCCTGCTCCGGGTCGCCCGGCATTCCCCCGAATCCCCTCCCACGTGACCCCTGTCGCCCTTCCCCTCGATGAGGCACTCCGGCTGTTGGCGGAGGGGCACTCGCTGAGCACGCTGCAGGCGGCATCCGCCATGGGCGTCCTGATGTCCGGCTCGGCGAGTCACGACGAGGCGGCGGCGTTCCTGTTGGCCCTCCGCGCCAAGGGGGAGTCCGCGGACGAGGTCGCCGGCGCCGCGTCCGCGCTGCGCGAGGCGATGACCCCGCTGCCCATCGCCGATCGCGAATCGCTGGTGGACACCTGCGGCACCGGCGGCGGGCGGGTCGGCACGCTGAACATCTCGACCGGCGCGGCGTTCCTCGCCGTCGGCGCCGGAGTCCGGGTGGCCAAGCACGGCAACCGGAGCCACACCTCCCGCTCCGGGTCGGCCGACGTGCTCGAAGCCCTCGGCATCCAGGTGGAACTCCCCCCGGTGGAGGCGGCGCAGCTGCTCGCCGACACCGGGTTCACCTTCCTCTACGCCCCGCGCTACCACCCGGCGATGCGCCACGTGGCCCCGGTCCGGCGCCGACTCGGAGTCCCGACGATGATGAATATCCTCGGCCCGCTCGCCAATCCGGCCCGGGCGGGGCGGCAGGTCATCGGCACGGCGGAGCCCGGGATGGCCCCGCTCATGGCCGAGGCGCTGCGGCGGCTGGGAACGGTCCACGCGCTGGTGGTGCATGGGGAGGTCGGACTGGACGAGGTGAGTCCCGCCGGGGTCACCCGCGCGTGGGAAGTGCGCGAGGGCTCGCTGCGCGAGTGGACGATCGACCCGGGGGCCCATGGCCTCGCCGCGCCGGATCTCGGCCCGCTCGCCGGCGGCGAGCCCGCGGAGAACGCCGGTCGCCTCGAGCGGCTGCTCGAAGGCGGGGAGGGCGAGGAGGTCGTGCGCTCGGCGCTGGTGCTGAACGCGGCCGCGGCAGTGTATGTGTCGGGGCTGGCCCGGGACTATGGGGAGGCGATCGCTCTGGCGCAGACGGCGCTGGAGGAGGGCAAAGGGGGCGAGGCGCTGGCGCGGATCCGGGCGGCGGCCCCGGCGGCCCCGACATCGCGTGCGGGTGCCGCCTAGTACTTCCGGATGACCCCGACGACCACGCCCTGGATCAGGACGTCGCGTTCCTGGAAGCGCATGGCCGACATCGTCTCGTTGGCGGGCTGCAGCCGGATCCAGCCGCCGGCCTCCCGATAGAACTTCTTGACCGTGGCCTCGGCGCCGTTGATCAGCGCGATGACCATTTCGCCGTTTTCGGCGGCCTGCTTGCCGTGCACGACGACGTAATCGCCATCGATGATGTGGGCCTCGACCATGGAATCGCCCCGGACCTGGAGGGCGTAGTTGGGGCCGCGCGAGGGCAGCATTTCGTTCGGGACGGTGAGGGTTTCGCTGTGCATGACCGCCTCGATCGGGGTGCCCGCGGCCACCCGGCCGAGGACGGGAATTTCCGAGGCGACGGCGGTGCCGCGCGGGGGCAGCACCTCGATGGAGCGGCTCTCATTGTACGAGCGGCGGATGTAACCCTTCCGCTCCAGGTTGGTGAGGTGTTCATGCACCGTGGCCAGCGACTGGAAGCCGAAGTGCTCCGCGATTTCCTCGAAGCTCGGCGCGTAGCCGTTGTCGGCGATCTGGGATTGCAGGTAGGTGAGGATATCGCTTTGCCGGCGCGTGAGGGGCATGACCGACCTCCAGATGAGTGACCGAAGAGAGCCCGAATCAAGCTACCCGAACACCCACCGAAGGTCAAGATGAGGTCCACCCTCGACCGGATCCTCGACGGCGTCCGAACCGGACTCCCCTCGCTCGCCGCCCGGCGAGGGGAACTCGAGGCGGCGGCCGCCGCGCGGCCGGCTCCCCCCGATTTCCGGCGGGCGCTGGTGGGGCCGCGGGTCGCCGTCATCGCGGAACTGAAGCGGCGGTCACCGTCGGCGGGGCTCATCGCCCCGAAGCTGGTGCCGGCGGAACGGGCGCGAGTGTACGAGGGGGCGGGCGCGGCAGCGCTGTCGGTGCTGACCGAGGCGGCCCACTTCGGCGGCGCCCTCGCCGACCTGGAGTCGGTCCGCTCCGCCGTGGCGCTTCCGCTCCTCCGGAAGGACTTCATCCTGCACGAGCTCCAGGTGGTCGAGGCGAGGGCGGCAGGCGCCTCGGCGGTGCTCCTCATCGTCCGGGCGCTGACGCCGGCGATGCTGCGCGACCTGCTGGCGGCGGCGGGCCGCTGGGGCATCGGCGCACTCGTCGAGGCGCACGACCGCCGGGAGCTGGATGTCGCGCTCGCCGCCGGGGCCACCATCATCGGCGTCAACAGCCGCGACCTCGGCAACTTCACGATCGACACCGGCGCAGCCTGGGGGCTCGTGAAGCACCTCCCGTCGGACGTCGTCGCCGTGGCCGAGAGCGGCATGCAAGACGCCGTGGCAGTCCGATCCGCCGCCGAGGCCGGGGCGGACGCGGTCCTGGTCGGTTCCGCGCTCTCCGTTGCCCCCGACCCGGCGGCGCTCCTGGCGGAGCTGGCCGCGGTGCCGCGCCATGGGCGTTGAGGTCAAGGTCTGCGGGCTGATGCAATCCGGCGACGCCGTGGTGGCCGTGGAGGCGGGGGCCTCTTACCTTGGAGTAGTGTTCGCCGGGGGTCCCCGACAGGTCAGCGTGCCCGAGGCGCGGGCCATCGTCGCGGCGGCCGAGGGACGGCCGGTCATCGGCGTGTTCGGCGCGCACTCGGCGGGTGAAATCCTCGCGCTCCGGCGGCAGGTCGGACTCTCCGGCGCGCAGCTGCATGGCGGCTTCGACCCCGAGACCGCGGCCCGGCTCCGGGCTGAGGGGATGGGGGTCTGGGGCGTGGTGCGGCTCCGCCGCGAGGAAGAAACGACGGCACTGGCCGCAATCGCCGCGGCGGTCGACGCGGTGCTGGTCGAGCCCAGGGTCGAGGGGATGTGCGGCGGCACCGGCATTCCGCTCGACCACGCGCTGGCGCGCGCGGCGCGGCAGGCGCTGGCGGGTCACCGGATGGTGCTCGCCGGCGGGCTTCGCCCGGACACGGTGAGTGCCGCGATCGCCGCCGTGAAGCCCGACATCGTGGACGTGAGCAGCGGCATCGAGACCGCGCCGGGGCGCAAGGATCCGGCGCGGGTGCGACTCTTCCTGGAGGCGGTGCGTGGCGATCAGCCTTCCCCCTGAACCCGCCATCGACGGGCGATTCGGCCCCTACGGGGGCCGGTACGTGCCGGAGACGCTCCTGGCGGCGCTGGAGGAACTGGCGGCGCTCTATGACCGCGCTCGGGAGGACGGGGGGTTCCGTGAGGAGTTCGAGCGGGTGCTGCGCGAGTTCGCCGGCCGGCCCACGCCGCTCACCGAGGCGGAGCGGCTCTCGGAGCGGGTCGGCGCCAGGGTGTTCCTCAAGCGGGAGGACCTGAATCACACCGGCGCGCACAAGATCAACAACACCGTGGGCCAGGCGCTCCTCGCCGTCCGGATGGGCAAGCGCCGGATCATCGCCGAGACCGGTGCGGGCCAGCACGGGGTGGCCACCGCCACCGTCTGCGCGCGACTGGGCCTCGAGTGCGTGGTGTACATGGGCGCGGAGGACGTCGAGCGCCAGGCGCTCAATGTCTACCGGATGCGGCTCCTGGGGGCCACGGTGGTCCCGGTGGAATCCGGCACCCGCACGCTCAAGGACGCCACCAACGAGGCGCTCCGTGACTGGGCGGCCTCGGTAGGGGACACCCACTACCTCATCGGCTCGGTGGTCGGCCCCGACCCGTTCCCGCGCATGGTGCGCGATTTCCAGTCCGTCATCGGCCGCGAGGCGAGGGCGCAGGTGCTGGAGCGCGTCGGACGGCTGCCGCGGACGGTGGTGGCCTGCGTCGGCGGCGGGTCCAACGCCGCGGGGATGTTCAGCGCCTTCCTGGCCGACCGGGAGGTGGCGCTGGTCGGCGTCGAGGCCGCCGGGGAAGGGCTCGACACCGGGCGGCACAGCGCGTCCCTCACCTGCGGCCGGCCCGGCGTGCTGCACGGCGCGCTCAGCTACCTGCTGCAGGATGCCGACGGTCAGGTGGCCCCCGCGCACTCGGTGAGCGCCGGCCTCGACTACCCCGGCGTCGGGCCGGAGCACAGCTGGCTCCGCGACAGCGGCCGCGTCGAGTACCACGCCGTGACCGACCGGGCCGCGCTGGACGCCTTCGCCACGCTCGCGCGCCTCGAGGGGATCATCCCCGCGCTCGAGACGGCGCATGCGGTGGCGTGGCTCCTCGGCGCGCGGGGCCGGTGGGCGGCGGGGGAACCGGTGCTGCTCTGCCTGAGCGGGCGCGGCGACAAGGACGTGGCGCAGGTGGCGGCCCTCACCGGAGGCGCGACGTGACGGCACCCGGCACCGAATTCGAGCAGGTCCTTCCCCCCGAACAGGTCGAGGAACTGC
The DNA here is from genome assembly GCA_036274515.1 of Gemmatimonadales bacterium. Lineage (GTDB taxonomy): Bacteria > Gemmatimonadota > Gemmatimonadetes > Gemmatimonadales > GWC2-71-9 > SPDF01. Next base: position 18,806 of record DASUFQ010000068.1, read on the forward strand.
TCCGCACGCTGGTCAAGGCGTCGCGCGCATTCCAGATGTACCTCCCCAACAACCCGATGTTCCATCGCGCCGCCAAGAACCTCGAGGCGGCGTTCGAGCCGGTCTGGTCGGCCATCGATGAGCTGGTGCTGACGGTGCAGGAGACCGACTTCGTCTGGGAAGGGACGGTGGTGTACCACCAGCTCCACAAGGCGGACAGCCTGGCGTGGACGCTCTACAAGGACGGGCTGCGCGTGCTGACCCTCCGCAAGGGCGTCGAGCAGGAGGAACTCCCGCGCCTGCTGCGGGTGGTCAACCAGGTGCGCGGCCTCTCGCCCGACGCGGCGGACGACCTCTTCACCCTGCTCTGGACCGAGGAGTTCCAGTTCGTCGACGTCCGGTTCGCCGAATTCGTGCAGGACTTCGGCACCGGGGAGCTGGTGCCGGGGGCGCAGTACTCGGCGGGCGCGAGCTACGCCGAGGTGGTCAAGAGCGACCTCGCCGGCACCGCCGACGAGGGCGGGGCGGGCGGGGTGGGGGCCGCGGGCGAGGCGGTGGGGGAGGGGGAGGAGGCCGCCGCGGGCGAGGGGGGTGAGGCGGTGGACGCCGCCGAGCGCCCCAAGGGCGTGGTCGACATCGATGAGTTCGACTCGACGCTCTACTTTCTCGACGGCGCCGAGATCGAGATGCTCTCCGCCGACCTCGAGCTGGAGTACTCGCGCGACCTGCGCGAGTCGTCCCTGGCCGCCATGTACGACCTCTTCGAGCAGCAGGCCGAGCCGGAGATCCGCGAGGAGATCATCGGCGTGCTCGAGACCCTCTTCCCCAGCATGCTGAACGCCGGCGAGTTCCGCGCCAGCGCCTCGGTGCTGCGGGAGACCCGGGTGCTCGCGGAGCGGTCGGTGGAGCTGGTGGCGGCCCACCGGGAGCGGCTGGTGCAGTTCATCGAGCAGCTGAGCGAGCCGGCCATCGTGGGCCAGCTGATGCAGGCGCTCGACGAGGGCACCGGGCGGCCGAGCGACGCCGACATCGCCGAGCTGCTGCGCGAACTGCGGCCGAAGGCACTCGCGACGCTTGTCGAGTGGACGCCCCGGCTCACCTCGGCGCCGGTGCGCGCCCTCGTGGAATCCGCGGTGCAGCAGCTCGCCTCCGCGCACCAGGGCGAGCTCCTGCGTCTCCTCCGGTCCGGCGACCCGGAGGCGCTCCCCGGCGCCATCGAGCTGGCGGGGCGGCTCAAGCTCGAGGGCGCCGTGGCCGGGCTCGGCGAGGTGATGGCCAACACCGACGCGACCGTGCGGCTCGCCGCCACCGACGCGCTCATCCAGATCGGCACGCCGGGTGCGCTGGTGCTGCTTGAGCGGGCCATCGGCGACGACGACCGCGGCGTCCGCGTCGCCGCCCTCAAGGCGCTGAGCGCCCGCGGGTACAAGGGGGCCCTCCGGCGCGTGGAGGAGGTCGTGAACGGCAAGGGGCGCAAGGACCTCGACTTCAACGAGCGGCGCGCCTTCTTCGAGGCCTACGGCGCCATGGCCGGGCCCGGCGGGCTCGGGGCCCTGCGGGACCTCCTCGTCCGGCGGGGATTCTTCCGGCGCAAGCAGAGCGCCGACGTCCGGATGTGCGCCGCCCTCGGCCTGGGCAAGATCGGGACACCCGACGCGCGTGCCGTGCTCGAGTCGGTGGCGGAGGACGGTGACCGCCAGGTGCGCAACGCCGTGACCGCGGCGCTCCGGGGAGCGGCGGAATGAGCCACGATCACCAGACCACCGACGGCACCCTGCGCCACGATGGACGCACCCTGCTCCTGTCGCTGTATGCGGCGCTCCGGAGCCTGAAGCTCTATCCGCTCGAGAATACGACGGTGCAGAAGGCGCTCGACGACCTCCGCACCGCCGGCGAGCAGCTGCTCGGCGCCGAGGAGGAGGTCGAGATCCGGGCCTCGGGCGACTTCCTCTTCGTCAACGACACCCGCCTTCGCCTCGAGCTCGACAACTATGCGTCGTTCAGCCAGGTTCTCGGCCTGCTCCGCACCTTCGAGGTGGGCACGTTGCGGATCGTGCGCGGCGTCGAGCGCCGGGAGTGGCAGGCGCTCCTCAGCGTCTTCCTGAGCCTCGGCACGCGCGACGTGGCCGGCAGCCGATTCGACGAACTGATGGTGCGCCTCCAGCGCGCCGACATCCGCCACCTGCAGCTGGAGCCGCTGACCGCCGTGGAGGAAGAGGAGGATTCGGCGGAGGCGCGGGAGGTGGCCAAGCGGACGTACGCCCAGGGTGTCGCTGTGACCAAGGACGTCGTGAACAGCGTCCGGCTGGGCCGCACGGCCAACCTCAAGAAGGTCAAGCGGGCCGTCCAGCTGGTGGTGGACCAGGTCCTCAACAACGAGACCTCGATCGTCGGCCTCACCACGATCCGAGACTACGACGAATACACCTTCACGCATTCGGTCAACGTCTGCATCTTCTCGGTGGCGCTGGGCAAGAAGCTCGGGTTCGGCAAGCTGCAACTGTACGATCTGGGCCTCGCCGCCCTGCTGCACGACATCGGGAAGGCCCGCGTCTCGGTCGACATCCTCAACAAGACCACCGGGCTCGACGAGGAAGAGTGGCGCGTCATGACGCGCCATCCCTGGTTCGGCACGCTGACCCTCTTCAGCTCCCGGCGCTACGAGGAGACGCCCTACCGCGCCATCCTCGTGGCCCACGAGCACCACATGAAGACCGACCTGACGGGGTATCCCCGGCCGATCCGCCCCCGGAAGCTGGGCCTCTATTCCCGCCTCGTGGCCGTGGCCGACGGGTTCGACGCCGCCACCACGCGGCGCAGCTACCAGACCGTCCCGATCCAGCCGGACGCGGTGCTGAAGGAGATGTGGGAAAACCCCCAGCGCGGGTACGACCGGGTGCTGGTGAAGGCTCTCATCAACCTCATCGGCATCTATCCGATCGGGACCTGCGTCATCCTCGACACCCTCGAGGTGGCCATCGTGGCGGGGGTCAACCCCGACCCGAACGTGCTCAACCGGCCGCTGGTCCGCATCGCCATCGACGTCAACGGCGCCGTGCGGCCACCGCCAGGGGACTTGGCCGACCTGGCCGACGGGAACGGCCGGGGCGGGTACGCCCGGTCGATCGTCAAGGTGACGGACCCGACCCGCTACGGCCTGGTGGTGGGTGACTACTTTGTCTGAAAACGCCCTGCGGCCGGCCTGGCAGGCGCTGCGGCGGCCGGGCCACGCGGCGCTCGTCGCCTACCTCACGGCGGGCTTCCCGGACCGGCGGACCAGCCTCGCCGCGCTTCGGTCCGCCGCCCGGATCGCCGACATCCTCGAGGTGGGCGTCCCCTTCAGCGATCCGGTGGCCGACGGGCCGGTCATCCAGCGCGCCTCGTTCGACGCCCTCGCCGCGGGGATGACCCTGCGTGGCACACTGGACCTCATCGCGGAGGCCGAGCTGACCTGTCCGGTGGTGCTCTTTTCCTACCTGAATCCGCTCCTCCGTTACGGCATCGAGCGGCTCACCGCCGATGCGGAGGCGGCGGGGGTCGAGGGGCTGCTGGTCACCGACCTTCCCTCCGGGGCCGATCCGGCCATCGAATCGACGATACGCGCCAGCCGGCTCGACCTGATTCCGCTGGTGGCGCCCACCACCCCCGCGGCACGGCTCGAGACCATCGACGCGGAGGCCACCGGCTTCCTGTACCTGATCGGGCGCCTCGGGGTGACGGGGCCATCCTCCACAGCTGGCGAGGGGCTCCCCGCAGTGGTGGGGCGGGTGCGGGCGCGCGCGCGGCGGCCGATCGCCGTCGGCTTCGGCATCGGGACTGCCGCGCAGGTGCGTGCGGCCGCCCGCGTGGCCGACGGAGTGGTGGTGGGGAGCGCGCTCGTCGGCGCGCTCGGGACCGGCGGCGTCGGCGCCCTCGAGGCCGTGCTCGCCGAGCTGGCGCCCGCCTGCGTCCAGTCCGGCGCCATGGGAGCCGCCTGTGTTTGAAATCAGCCGGGTCCAGGCGCTCTACAGCCGCGTGCTGGTCTGGTTCGGCCTCTCGCTGGTGGCGCTGGCGCTGCTGGTGGACTTCCGCTGGTTCGAGCATCCCGTTCCCACGCTGGTTATCCTGGGCGCGGTGCTGGCGCTCCGCGCCTCCCCGGTCCGGCTCAGCAAGTACTCCTACCTGACGCAGCACGCCGTACCGGTGATCGTCGGGATGCTGGTGGCGGTGCCCTCGCAGGTGGTGGCCGGCATGGCCGCTGGCGTGTACCTGGTGGACACCGTCTGGCTCCGGAAGCCGATGGGCGCCGGGCTGGTCAACGCCGGCCGCGAGATGATCGCCTTCGCGTCGGCCTACGGCATTTTCGCGCTGGTGTGGCGTCTCAGCGGCTCCCCCGGGCTCGGGCTCGACTTCCTCCCCGCCGCCTTCACCCTGGCCGGCATCTACTTCTTCAGCTCGCGCTCCCTGTTCTACTTCACGCTGCTGCTGCGCGACAAGCTGGAGAGCGAGGAGCGGTTGCTCATCCTGCGGTACGAGGTGGTGTCCTACCTCCTCACGCTGGGCGCCTCGGCCATCATCATCGGGGCGCTCCAGCTGCTCAGCCCGCCCGGCTGGGCGGCGGTGCTCGCCGTCATCGGAGTGTTCGGGCTGCTGACGAAGAAGATCCTGGAGGAGGCCATCGCGGCGGAGGACCTGAACAAGGTCCACCTGATGGAAACGGCCATCACGACCAACGTGACGCTGATGGACTCCTTCCAGCAGATCGAGCGGCTCGCCCACCGGCTGCTCGACTGGGGCGACCTCCGGATCTACCGGATCGACGACCAGGGCGCCGTCACCATGGCGTACCGCGGCGAGGTGGGGCGCGCCGGGCGGGGCGAGGTGCCGGCCGAGCTCGAGCCGCTCCGGCGCGAGGCGATCAGCAGCGCCGAGACGGTCGTCGTGCACGACACGTCGAAGGACACCCGGATGCCGATGGCCGGGGCCGAGACGCAGAGCCTGGTCATCCTGCCGCTCCGCTTCGGCACCGACGTGATCGGCACGCTCGAGCTCGAGCACCACAAGCGGCACATGTACCGGACCCGGGATCTCGCCGCCATGGCGACGCTGGCCACGCAGGTGGCCACCGCCATCCACATCGCCGAGTTGCGGCGGCCGCTCGTCACTACCGTCGACAGCATCGGGTCCCAGGTCGGCGCGCTCGCGCGCGCCACCGAATCGCTGCACGCCTCGGCCGACGCGCTCACCGCCGCGTCGAAGTCGCTGCGGACCGGGCTGGCGGAGCAGGACGAGTTCGTCGCGGCGGGGCTCAAAGCCACCAAGGCGCTGGCGAGCGGCTCCGCCGACATCGCCGTGCAGGGCCGGCGGGCCGCGGAGGCGAGCCATCGCGCCGCCGAAACGGCGACCCGGAACCGGGACACGATCCGGGATGCCATCCGGCGGCTGGTGGACCTCAAGCATTTCGTGGCGGAGAGCTCGCGGCAGGTCGGTGAGCTGGGCAGCGTGACCAAGCGGATCACCGGGTTCATCGGCTCGATCCGCGAGATCGCCGACCTGACCAACCTGATCTCCCTCAACGCCGCCATCGAGGCGGCGCGGGCCGGCCAGGAGGGGAAGGGGTTTGCGGTCGTCGCCGCCGAGGTGCGGGAACTGGCCGACCAGAGCGCCGTCGCCGCGCGGGAGGCGGGCGGCCTCCTCGCCGCCATCGCGGAGCAGGTCACCGAGATCACGGCGCAGATGTCGCACGGCGAGCGGGCGGTGGAGGGCGTCGAGCAACTGGGCGAGGCCGCCGTGGAGGCGCTCGAGGGCATCGTCGCCGTCACGCGCGAGGCCGGCACCGCGGCCCAGCGGATCGGCGAGACGGCGGGCCAGCAGGAGGGGTCCTTCGCCCGGCTGCAGGAGCAGATCGGGCACCTCGCGACCGTGTCCGCCCGGATTCGCGAGGAGACCAACGTCCTCGCCAGCCAGGCCGGACGTGCGGCGGGCGCCCAGGAGGAGCTCGACGGCGCCCTCCGGCAGCTCGAGCAGGTGTCGGTGCACCTCCAGTCGATCGCGCGGCACTTCACCGTCGGGGAATAAGGATGTCGGAGGAGGTGGCGGTGGCGCTGGGGAGCAACCTGGGCGACCGGGCGGGACAGCTGGCCGGCGCGCGGGCGGCGCTCGCGGCGCTGCCGGGCACCCGGGTGGTCCGGAGCTCGACGGTCGAGGAGACGGCGCCGCTCGGCGGACTCGACCAGCCGAGCTACCTCAACCAGGTCGTGCTCCTCGCCACGGACCTCGAACCGCGCGCGCTGCTCGACGCCCTGCAGGGGATCGAGCGGGCGGCGGGCCGGGTCCGCGGGGAGCGCTGGGCCTCGCGCGTCCTCGACCTGGACATCATCCAGTTCGGCCGGCGAACCGTCGCCGAGCCGGGGCTCACCATCCCGCATCCGGAGCTCCCCAATCGCGCCTTCTGGCAGCGCGGATTGGCGGAGGTGCAGCAGCCATGACCGACCACCCCCGCCCCCTCACCACCCACGACATCGTGGCGATGAAACGCGCCGGCACCAGGATCGTGTCGCTCACCGCGTACGACGCCCTCATGGCGCGGATGCTCGACGCCGCGGGCGTCGACATCGTCCTCGTCGGCGACTCGGTCAACCAGGTCGTCGCCGGCCGCGACACGACACTGAGCGCGACCCTCGACCAGATGGTCTACCACGCCCGGGCGGTGCGCCGCGGCGTGCGCCGGGCGCTCGTGGTGGTGGACATGCCCTTCCTCAGCTATCAGGTGACGCCGGAAGAGGCCATCCGCAACGCCGGCCGGGTTCTCCAGGCCACCGACGCCCCGGCGGTGAAGCTCGAGGGGGGCGCCACGATGGCGCCGACGATCCGCGCCCTCGTCGACCGGGGGATTCCCGTGATGGGACACGTCGGCCTGACGCCCCAGTCGGTGCACGCCCTCGGCGGCTATCGGGTCCAGGGGCGCGAGGGCGCCGCGGCCGAGCGCCTGCTGGCGGACGCCCACGCGGTCCAGGAGGCCGGGGCGTTCAGCGTCGTGCTCGAGCTGGTCCCCGCCGCGCTCGCGGCGCGCGTCACCAGGGAACTCGAGATCCCGACGATCGGCATCGGCGCCGGCCCGGGCTGCGACGGGCAGGTGCTCGTGCTGCCCGACATGCTCGGGATGAACCCGGCCTTCTCGCCCCGGTTCCTCAAGCGGTATGCCGACCTCGACGGCGTCATCCGCGGTGCCGTGTCGGCCTACGCGGCGGACGTGCGGGAGGGCCGCTACCCCGATCCGGACCACAGCTTCGAGTGACCCAGCACGCCAGCCCCGGGGAATTCACGTCGACGGCGGGGATCCGCGCGTGGGCGGCCAACCAGCGCCTGGCGGGGCGCCGCATCGGGTTCGTGCCGACCATGGGTTCGCTGCACGAAGGCCACCTCCGGCTGGTGGACCGCGCGCGGACGGTGGCCGACGTCGTCGTCATGAGCATCTTCGTCAATCCCCTCCAGTTCGGCCCCGCCGAAGACTTCGACCGCTACCCCCGGGACCTTCGCGGCGACCGTGCCCTGGCCGCGGCCCGCGGCGTGGATGTGCTCTTCCTCCCGGACGTCCCCACCATGTACCCCGAAGGCGCCGAGACCCGCGTGGTGCCGGGCCCCGCGGCGGAGCGCTGGGAGGGCGCCGCCCGGCCCGGGCACTTCACGGGGGTCCTCACGGTGGTGGCCAAGCTGTTCCACATCGTGGCGCCCGACGTGGCGGTGTTCGGGCAGAAGGATGCCCAGCAGGTGGCCCTGGTCCGGGCGATGATTCGGGACCTGGACTCGCCGGTGGCCCTCGTGGTGGCGCCCACCGCGCGGGAGGCCGATGGCCTCGCGATGAGCAGCCGCAACCGGTTCCTCGGCGCGGAGGAGCGCGCGCAGGCGGCCGGCCTCAGCGCGGCCCTGCGCGCCGCGCACGAGGCGTGGCGGGGCGGGGAACGGCGGCGCGAGCCGCTCGAGGGCCGCGCACGGGGGGTGCTCGAGGTGTATCCGGGTGTCCGCCCGGAGTATATTGCAGTGGTCGAGCCCGGCGCCCTCGCCCCCGTGGACATGGCGGCGGCCGGCTGCCTGATGCTGGTGGCCGCGCGCGTCGGCTCGACGAGACTGATCGACAATATCGTCTTCGGGGAAGGGATCCCGTGATGCAGCGACACCTGATGAAGTCCAAGATTCACCGCGCCACGATCACCTCGGCGGACCTCCATTACGAGGGGTCGCTGACGGTCGACCGCGAGTTGCTCGACGCCGCCGACCTCCGGGAGTACGAGGAGGTCCAGGTGGTGAACGTGAACAACGGCGCCCGCTTCAGCACCTACGTGATTCCCGGGCCGCCCGGCTCCGGAGTCCTCCAGCTGAATGGCGCCGCCGCCCGCCTCGGCATGCCCGGCGATCTCGTGATTGTCATCTCGTACGGCATCTTCGACGCCGCGGAAGCCGAGCGCCATGCGCCGACGGTGGTGTTCGTGGACGAGCGCAACCGGATCGTGCGTCCCCCGCTCCGCGCCGAAGGATGACCAGGTGACGGGCGGCTCCGCTCCCGCGGGCATCTCCCCGGCGCTTCGGCCGACGTTGCCGCAGTGGGCGGAGATGACCCCGGAGCGGATCGCGCACGTCGAGCGGGTGGCGGCGCTGGTGTCGGAGTGGGCGGAGCGGATGGGCGTGCACGATTCCGAGCGCAACCGGTGGCTCAAGGCGGTCTGGCTGCACGACGCCCTGCGGGACGCGTCGCGGGAGACGCTCTCCGAGTGGGCAGCCAGCTCGTCGGGACCGATCGAGCTCTGGCACGGGCCGGCGGCGGCGGCGCGCGCCAAGGCCGAGGGAGAAATCGACCGCGGGGTGCTTGATGCGGTGCGGTACCACTCGCTGGGGCTGGCGGAGTGGGACATGGTGGGCCGGGTGCTCTACTGCGCGGACTTCCTGGAACCGGGCCGCACCTTCGACATCGCCGCCCGCGCCGAGCTCGCCGCTCTCTTCCCCCGCGATGTTGCCGGCGTGATCCGCGCCGTGGCGCGGGCCCGCCTCACCTACCTGGCGCGGTCGGGTTGGCCGCTGCCGGAGCCGCTGGTCCGGTTTTGGAACAGCCTGTCCGTCGCCTCGCCCTGATCGGGGCGGGGGCCGCCCTCCTCGTCATCCTCCTCCTCATGTACCGGTCGGCGCCCAGGGCGCTGGCCGATCACGCATTCCCGGTCCCCGGCGCGGACCGCGGCCTCCAGGTGGAGGTCCTCAACGGCTCGGGCCGGTCGGGCGCCGCGCGCACCGCCACCCGCGAGCTCCGGCGCGGCGGGCTCGACGTCGTCTTTTTCGGGAACGCCGAGGGGTCGTCCGGCGGGGTCACCCGGCTGCTCGTCCGCCGTGGGGACAGCACCGCCGCCCGCCGCGCCGCCCGGGTGCTGGGAGTCGGCGCCACGGAGTGGGCACCCGATTCGACGCGGCACGTGGACCTGACCGTCATTCTCGGGACGGACTACGAGCCGCCGAACGAACTGCACCCCTGAGGGATCAGGCGGATCGCCGTCTCAGTCCGATGACCACATCCATCACGTTGGTGCCGGTCGGTCCGGTCCGCAGGAGGGTGCCGGCGCTGTCGAGGGAAGCATAGGCCTCGTGCGCGGCGAGGTCGGCGGCCGGGTCGCGGCCGGCGGCGGTGATGCGCGCCCAGGTCGAGCCGTCGACCAGCGCGCCGGCGGCATCGGTCGGGCCGTCCCGGCCGTCGGTCCCGGCGGCGAGCAGCGCCACGCCGGGCACCCCATCGAGCTCCCGCGCGGCCGCGAGGGCCAGTTCCTGGCAACGGCCGCCGCGGCCCGGGGGGTGACCGCCGAGGACGACGGTCGTTTCCCCGCCCCAGACGAAGCAGTTCGCGCCCTCGCCTCCCGCGCGGAGGAAGGCGCCCAGCCGGGTGCCGGCGGCGTGCGCCTCCCCCGCGAGATCCGATGCGCCGGCGAGGACGGGGAGCCCCCGGCCCTCCGCCTGCCGGACGACGCCCTGAACGGCCAGGCGATTGCTCGCGATGACGTGGGTCGTCAGGTTTCGGAAGCAGGGGTCCTCGGGTTTGAGGGTATCCGCGAGCGCGCCTGACGCCTGTCGCTCGAGGAGCCCGCGGACCGACGCGGGGAGGTCACCGGACGGCACGATGCCCTCGAGGAGGCCAAGCACCTCCCGCGCCCAGCGCGGGTCGGGGGCGCAGGGTCCCGACCCGATGCTTCCGGGGTCGTCGCCGATCACGTCGGAAATGCACAGGACTGTCACAGGCCGCGGGGCCAGTGCCGCTGCCAGCCGGCCGGCGGCCCAGCGGAGGCACCGTTTCCGGACGGTGTTGACGACGCGAATGTCCCGGCCGCTGCCCAGCAGGAGCGTCCAGAGCGTGCGAAGGTCTTCCTCTTCAACCTCCGCCACCGGCGCCGCCATAAGGCTCGACGCACCTCCGGAGAGGAGCACGAGCGCCTGGTGCGCGGGCGGAATGCCGCTCACGGCATCGGCAAGCGCGTTGGCGGCGCGGGCTGAGCCGGCGCTAGGCACCGGGTGATCCCCGGACAGGGTGGGGAGGGGGACGGCTGGAGGAGCGGCTCCGGCGGGGGTAATGACCACCCCGCCGGCGAGCGGCGTCCGCGCGGCGCGGAGGGCGGCGGCACCCGCGCTGGCCATGCCCGCTGCCGCCTTCCCGACGGCCAGGAGGTGCACCGGCGCGGAGGAGGCGAGGGGGCGAGCCTCCAGTTCGCGCCGGACCGCGGCGGCGGGGTCGGCGGCCCGCAGCGCCGCGAAATAGAGATCAAGGAGCAGCTCATGCATTCCCTAGTATGGGGCCGGCGCGAGGTTCGGCCAAGGAGCCACCGGTGAGCGGCGCGCAACCTCCGGTCGTGGCGGTCACCCGGCGCCTCCCGGCGCCGGTCGAGTCGGCGCTGGCGGAACGGTTCACGGTCCGACTGAACCGCGACGACCTGCCGCTCGACGCCGACGGACTGCGCCAGGCCCTTGCGAGCGCCGACGCGGTGCTCTGCACGGTGAGCGACGCGATCTCCGCGGAGGTGATTGCCGTGAAGCCGCTGCGTGCGACGCTGCTCGCGAACTTCGGGGTGGGGTTCAACCACATCGACCTCACGGCGGCCCGGGCCCGCGGGCTCGCCGTCACGAACACCCCCGGGGTGCTCACCGACGACACCGCGGACCTGGCAATCGCCTTGATGCTGATGGCCTGCCGCCGGCTCGGGGAAGGGGAGCGGGAACTGCGGGGAGGGCGCTGGACCGGCTGGCGGCCGACCCACCACCTCGCCACGCGGGTCACGGGCAAGACGCTCGGGATCATCGGGATGGGTCGGATCGGCCGGGCGGTGGCCCGGCGGGCGGTGCACGGGTTCGGGATGCAGCTGGTCTACGCGAGCCGCTCGCCGCTGCCGCCGGGCGAGGCGGCCGCGCTCGACGCCGTCCGGATGGAGGTCGACGAGGTCTGTGCCACCGCGGACGTGGTGACGCTTCACGTGCCGTCGGACGACGACACCCGCCACCTGATCGACGCCCGGCGCCTGGCGCTGATGCCGCGCCACGCGGTGCTGATCAACACGGCACGCGGGGAGATCGTGGACGAGGGAGCGCTCGCCGACGCCCTCGAGCGGGGCGCGATCGCCGGGGCGGGGTTGGACGTCTACACCGGGGAGCCCCGGGTGTCGCCGAGGCTTCTGGCGCTGGAGAATGTGGTGCTCCTTCCCCACCTGGGCAGCGCCACCCTCGAGGCCCGCACCGCCATGGGGATGCGGGCGCTCGAGAACCTGGTCGCGTGGAGCGAGGGGCGGGAGCCGCCGGACCGAGTCGCGTGAGCGGCTGTGCTCTCCGCCCGCGATGCGCCCCGGCACTACCGTGCCCTCAGGCCGGATCCGGAACCACACCTCAGGCCTGGCGTCGACCAAGAAAACGGCCCCGCCATCGGATGGCGGGGCCGCTTCACGTCGGAGCCCGCGGTGCGATCAGCTGCCGAGGATCCGGATCCCGACGCCCTTGCCGATGCTTGCCGTGCTCGACGGGCTGGCCGTCTTCGTGATGTCGGCGCAGGTGCTGGCGCTCTTCGCGAAGGTCAGCCTGACGCCAGCCGGGCCGCCACTCACCACGAACTGGAAATACACGTTCGACTTGCCGCTCGGCAGCGACACGTTGGGGAAGGTGAACTGGGTGGCCAGGTTCTCGCTCGCGCTGCCCCGGAGGTAGACCGTCTGCGTGCTGGTCCCGACCACCGCCCCGCTGTACGAATCCTGGGTGGCCTTCAGGGTGATGGTGAACGGCGTCGGCACGTTGGCCGGGTCGTTGGAGGCCAGGTAGAGCGTGACCTGCTTCAGGGTCTTCATGTTGCCGGCCTTCGTCCAGTAGAACGCCTTCGTCAATTCATCGCCGCTGCCGGACGCCGGACTGCAGCTGAGCAGCTCCCGGGTGACGGAGGTGCCGGTGGCCGTGAACGAGACGGCGTTGCCGGCGCCCAGGGCGGTGATGTAGGCGTTCAGCGTATTGGTGCCCGCCACGATGCTCCAGGTGGTCGACGCGATGCCGAGTGCGCTGGTGACGGCGGCCGGCGAGCCGACGCTCCCGGCGCCGCTCGCCACCATGAAGCTCACCCCCGCGCCGCCCACCAGGTTGCCAAAGGCGTCCGTCACCCGCACCGACGGCGCAATGGTGCCGGCCGAGCCGCCGAGCACCGTGCCCTCCGGCGCCGTCTGGTTGTTGCCGGCGCTGATGGTGATGCTCGCCGCCGAGCTGGGAGGGGCCACCGAGTTGATGCCGCCCCCGGGAGCCGGGGCCGCCGGGGCAAGGCCGGTCGAGGTGGCGGTCAGGGTGAAGCTGCCCACCGAGGTCACGTACACCCCGGTGAAGGTCGCCACTCCGTTGACCGCCGTCTGGGTGCAGCCGGACGGGCACACCAGCGTGCCGCCGGTGATCGCCAGCGTCACCACCGCATTCGAGCCTGGTACCGTGCGGGGGGGATTCTCGGCGTCCTGCACCAGGACGGTTGCGTTGAACGGCGTCCCCGGTGCATACCCGTTCGTCTGCATGGTGGTCAGGACGGTCAGGGTGGCCGGGGTGAAGCCGACCTGGGTCGGTGGCAGGCCGGTGACGGAGAAGGTCAGCGCGGCATCACCCGCGAGGGTGACGATCGACCCGCAATCGGCCACGCTGCCGGCCACGACGGGCGCGCCGCACGCGATCGCGCCGGTGGCCGTGACGGTGTTGGCCCCCACCCCGACAGTCCACGCGGGCACCGAGGCGTAGCCGTTGGCGTCGGTGTTCACCGTCAGCGAGGTCGGGCTGGACGGGGTGCAGGGATTGGCGAAGCATCCGCCACCCGCCGTCACCTGGAACGTCACGGCCACGCCCGCCATCCCAGGGCCGGTGGGCTGCGCGGCGGCCAGCTGGCTGGCGGTCACGACGCGCACGCTCGGCGCGGCGGCGGTGCCGCCCTCGGGAGCGGTGCCCGACGTCGGTCCGTTCGGGGTGATGAAACCGAAGGGGTCCACCGCGCCGAACGGGCTCAGCGTCTTGGTGCGCCCCACCGTGCCGGTGGTGGTCTCGAGCGCGACCGCCTGGAGCGGGGCGGGGCCGAGCAGGGCCCCGACCCGGCCGCTCACCGCCTGCCAGGCACGGGCGAGCAGCGTGGGGGCGGACAGCCCGGAGGATGCCTGTTGCGCGCAGGCGGTCAGGAAGGCCGGCCCCGACGGCAGGATCTGGATGTTCTCATACGGCTCCGGCTCGGCGACGCTGTGCGCCATCACGAGCCGGGCCAGGGCGCCCGCCGGGAAGGTCTGGGAGGGGTCGAGGCAGACCTCGACGGTGACTTCCCGCAGGAACGGGTCCGTCACGTCGACGCCCTGGCCGGACGAGGAGGTGTAGAGATACCGGTAGGCATACTGGTCGAGACCCGTCGCCAGGCGAACGTTCGGGTCCGCGATGCGACTCACCGAGATGATCGTCGGGCGGTCCACCGTGCCGGTGCCTTCCGGGAGGCTGACGCCGGCGAGGCCGGAGGGGGCCGTCAGGATGGTGGCGGGCGAGCCGGGCTGATAGATCGTGGCGTCGCAGTCGACCCCGGTCCCGAACGTGCAGACGTTCGCGTCCAGGTCGACGTACCGGAGCAGGAGGTTGATCAGGTTGGTGACCGCCTGCCCGGTGCCCGGGGCCGGGAGGACGTTGAGCGTGCCGGACTTGTAATCCCCGAGAATGCTGCCGATGAGGTCGTAGGTGTTCGACTGTGCGGCGCCTACGTTGCAGGGCGACTGCGGTGGCGTCAGGCTGCAGTTGGTGTAGAGGGCCGCGACCTGGCGGAACCGGGTCTGCCGCGAATTGAGCGGCCCGTTCCCGTTGTTGATGCCGTTGTACAGCTGCAGGATCAGCCCCTCGATGGCGGTGCTGTCGGCTGCCGCGCCCGAGACGTTGAGCGCGGGCCCCGAGAGCGCTGTCACCGCCGTGGGGGCGGTCGGCTGGTCACTTGGCTGATCGGCATCGGAACAGGAGGCCAGGAGGACGGCGGCCAGAAGCAGGGAAAGTCGGATGGAGCGCATGGGGGGCCTCGAAGTGCGCCGGCCGGGGCGGCTGCGGTGGCAGACGACACCCCGGAAAGGGAACGAAGAAGGTGTGAACTTAGTCTCGGCGGGGCGGAAGGCAAGCGAGGGGGTAGGCCGCGGCGGTCCTGGCGTCGGGGCCGCAAGATCTTGCACCGGAACGGATTGGACCCCCCACCGCCGGGTGCCGGGGCGGTCGCCGGCCCGACCCCGGGGCGGGGTACTACCGGGGAGATCCGACCAGCGCCTTGTAGCGGGGATCCTCGGAGAGGCCGCGAAACCACCAGTTCGGGTTGTCCCGGAACTCGGTCACCGCCCCCGGGTTGACGACCAGGAAGAGCTTGATCTGGTCGATCGCCTCGGCGGTGTCGCCGGCCAGCGTCCAGATGAAGGCGGCGGTGAAGGCGAGGTCGTGCGACGGATCGACCTCGGGATCGACCTTCGTGCTGCGCAGCAGCGACCGGGCGCTGTCCAGGAGACCGGCGCGCGCCAGCACGCCGGCCACCAGCACCCGGGAGTAGAGCCGTTCGTAGCGCTGGTCGCTCGGATCGGGCGTGAGCGCGACGATCGAATCGGCCAGGGCCCACGCCCGGCCCGGCAGCGCCGGGGTGACCGGCACGAACTTGGACGTCATGAGCAGCAGCTCACACTCGACGAAACGATAGTCTCTCGGGAACCGGCGCCGTCCTTCCTGGCACCACTTGTCGGCGTCCGGAAACTGGCCAAGATCGTAGGTCGCGTGCGCGAGGCGGTTCAGCACGGCGTCGGCGTTGGCCAGGTAGGCGTCCTTCTCCAGCGCCAGGGTGGCGGCCAGGATGACGTCGACCATCGACTTGTCGGGGCGGTTGGCGTACAGGTGAGACAGGGTGGCGTACGCCCCGGCCTGTGACGGGTTGATGTCCTTGGATCGTTCGAGGTCGGCCTGCGCGCTGGCGATGAGCGCCGCCCGCGTGCCCTCGTCCGATTCGAGGGGGTAGAGCCAGCGCCAGTACGACAGGTCGCCCCGGAGCTGCAGGGCGTCGGGGTCGTCCTTGTTGATGGCCAGCGCCCGTGCGGCGCGCGCCATGCCGGAGTCGACGGCGACCCGGGCCTGACCCGGGTCGTCGGTCGCGCGACGCGATTGCCAGTAGGAGAGCCAGCCCCGCAGGACGGGGGGGTCGGGCCACCGCGGGTCGAGCTGCTCTGCGATGCCGGCGAGGGAGTCCGCCGCGGCATACTGCCTGCCGTAGCCCGCCACATCGCCCGCCTTGAAGAGCGAGTCGCCGCGTCGCCGCGCCTGGAGGCCGCGCTGGTACTGGGACCAGGCGTCGGTGCTTCGGGTGCCGAGCCGGGTCTTCCGCATCTGGGCCTCGACGCCGACGCGGCGTCGAATCAGGGTCGCCGCCTCCTGGCTCAGCGTGTCCGAGAGGGCGACCAAGTCACCCCCCGACTTCACGAAGGAGGCCTTGCCGAGCTCGATCCCGCCGTCGTCCAGGATCCGGACCGTGACTCGGAGACTGTCCCGTTCCGGCTCGACGCTCCCCATGACGAGCGTACCGACGCGGAGCGCGCGTGCGATGCTGTCACGGGCAAGGCCGGTGCCCTGGTACGGTTCGACGCCTCCCTTGGAGACCACCGAGAGCCCCGGCACGGAGGCCAGCGCGGTGATCAATCCCTCCGTCAGGCCCTCCGCCACATACGCCAGCTCGTGGTCGGCACTCTGGTCGGCGAAGTAGAGGACCGCGATGTTGTGCGGATCGAGCCCGCCCGGAACGGCGGCCGGTCCTCGGCCGCTCGTCAATCGCCAGACACCGGTCCCCGCGCCCACGAGCAGCAGGGCGGCCACGGCTACGGCCCAGGGCCGTCGCCAGAGCGGCGGCGGGGCCTGGGCGGCCTTCATCGCCTCGAACTCCTCCATGGTCATGCGGACGCTGACGGGGTTCCGGGTGCTCGTGACCCGGACGTGGGCTCTCCGCGTCGCGGTCGCCCCCAGCGGCGTACCCATGAGCTCGCAGAAGGCCTTGGCCGTCTGGGGCCGGTCGGCGGGCGCCTTGGCCAGCGCGGACAGGACGGCCTCCTCGACCTCCTCCGGGACCGAGGCCCGGACCTCCCGCAGCCCGGACACCGGGGTCATCGCGTGCCGGGCCATGATGGCTCGCGCGTTGGCGCCAGTGAAGGGGGGGGTGCCCGCCAGCATCTCGTAGAGGACGCAGCCAAGGCTGTAGAGATCGGCCGTCGGCCCGACGGCTTCGCCCATCGACTGCTCGGGGCTCATGTAGAGGGGGGTCCCGAGCGCCATCCCCGTCTGGGTCAGCTTTTCCCCTGCCTCCGTCGCGGCCCGGGCGATGCCGAAGTCGGCGACGAGGCAGTGGCCGCCGGAGAGAAGGATGTTCTCCGGCTTGATGTCGCGGTGGATGACGCCGTGCTCGTGGGCGTAGCCGAGGGCATCGGCCACCTCGAGGGCGATGTGGACCGCATCGTCCACCGGCAGCTGGGTTTCGCGGTTCAGCCGGTCCCGGAGCGATTCGCCGCGGACGAACGGCATCACGTAATAGAGAAGGCCGTCGGCGGCGCCCGAGTCGTAGAGGCCGAGGATGTGGGGGTGCTGGAGCTTTGCGGCCAGGCGAATCTCGCGATCGAACCGCTCCGACCCGATCGAGGCGCCGAGTTCAGGGTGCAGCACCTTGATCGCGACCTCGCGCTCATGCTTGAGGTCCTGCGCGAGGAAGACCGTTGCCATGCCGCCGGCGCCGAGCTCGCGCTCCACGCGATACCGGTCGGCGAGGGAGGCCTGCAGACGTTCGAGAGTGTCGGTCACGGCTCCGGGCGGTTCAGGGGCGGGGTGCGTCGATCGAGCAGGGAAGTTAGGGCGACGCGTGCACCGACGCCACGGCCCGGACGGCGCGGCGCGGGCGGGGTGCCCTCACGGCGCCCCGTACGTCGGCGGCAGCTGCTTGTACCGTTCGGTGAGCAGGTCCTGGCGGGACGGCGCGGTGTACTCGACACCGCGTACGTAGACGTGCTCGGCGCGGGTGGCGAATTCGAAGGGATCCCCGCTCCACACCACCACATTCCCTTCGAGCCCCACCTGCAGCGCCCCGACCTTGTCCGCCACGCCGAGCACCCGCGCCGGGGCCAGGGTGACCGCAACGAGGGCATCGTCCCAGGTCATGCCGTAGCCGACGGCGTTGCCCGCCTCGTAGCGGATGTTGCGGACGTTGAAGAGGTCCTCCTGGCCGCCCGCGTTGCCGATCAGCACCACCCGGACCCCCGCCTTGCGAAGGAGGGCGGGATTGTCCTGCCGGGACCCGAGCGAGGTGAA
Source organism: Gemmatimonadales bacterium (assembly GCA_036274515.1). GTDB lineage: Bacteria > Gemmatimonadota > Gemmatimonadetes > Gemmatimonadales > GWC2-71-9 > SPDF01. Next base: position 36,620 of record DASUFQ010000068.1, read on the forward strand.
GCTCCGGGGCACGTTGTTCATGGCGCCCACCATCACCGGCACCCTGGCGGCGGCAATCTGCCCTGCCACCATCCATCCCTCCGCGGCGCTGTAGAGCACCAGCTTGAGGCCATGCGCCTTTGCCAGGTCGAGCGCCGCGAGGATGTCCGCCGCCTGGTCCACCGCCACGACGAACGGTATCCGGCCCGTGACAACCGGAATCATCGCCTCGAGGTCGACCCGACGGAACGCGAACGGCCGCATCCGGGCGGCGTTGTACGCCGCCTTGTTGTTCATGTACGCCTTCGTGTCGTCCAGCAGCTCGGTCAGCTTCCCGATCAGTTCGCCCCGGGCCCCGACGCCGGCGCTCCGGTTGCCCTCCAGCCGCCCGAACATGGCAGCCGACGGCTTGACCAGCGCCGCCGCCAGCGAGCCGCCGCCAAGGTCGAGGACCGCCCCCTGGCCCGCCACGAGGTTGCCCGCCGGCCAGACCGCCACCGTCGTGACGCCGTAGTCGCGGTTGCTCGGGATCAGGACACTCTGCGGGTTGTAGGCGAGCCAGGGCTGGAACGCGGCGGCCACCTCGTCGTGGCCGTCGGCGCTCGTTTCGTTGGCGTTCCCGCCGCTCCCGACCTCGGTGAGCCCGAGGGAGGTCGAGGCGTTGAAGAGCCCGGGGGTGACCCACTTGCCGGTGGCGTCCACCGTGGCGGCGCCCGGCGGGATCGCCACGTCGCTCCCGACGCCGGCGATGCGGCCGTCGACGATCAGGACGGTGCCCCGCTCGATGCGGGGCCCGCTCACCGGATAGATGGTGCCGCCGGTGATCGCGATGGTCTGCGCCCGGGCACTGGGGGCCGATGCGGCCAGCGCGAGCGCGCCCGCCACGAGAATGGAGGCGCGCATCAGTCGGCCCCTCCCGGGCGCGTCACGTACCCCAGCTCGAAGTCAGTGCGCCACTGCTCGGCGGGGTCGCTCCGGTCGTAGAGCAGCGCGCCGTCCACCCACACCTGGTCGGCATGGGTGTACACGCTAAACGGGTTGCCGGACCAGAGGACCAGGTCGGCGTCCTTGCCGACCTCGACCGATCCGATCCGGTCGTCGAGGCCGAGAGCCCAGGCGGGATTGATGGTCATCCACTTGACCGCCTCGTCCTCCGAGATGTCGAGCCCGATGGTGCGGCCCGCCGCGAGCGCCTTGGCCGTCTCCTGGTTGAGGCGCTGCGCGAACGACTCGTCGTCGGAATGCGTGATGGCGCGCGCCCCGGCGTGGTCCACCAGCGCGATGTTGGCGGGGATGCCATCGAGCGACTCCATCTTGAACCCGCCCCAGTCGGCCCAAAGGGAGGCGCTGATCCCCTCGGCTGCCAGGACGTCGGCGATCTTGTAGGCCTCGACGCCGTGATGGAAGGAGCGGATCGAGTAGCCGAACTCCTTGGCGATGTCGATCATCTGCAGCATCTCGTCGGCCCGGTAGCAGTGATTCTGCACCAGGATGTTGCCGCGCAGCACCTCGGCGAGGGTCTCGAGGCCGAGGTCCCGCTTGGGCGGCGTCCCCTTGCCGGGGTTCGCCAGGTAGTCGTCCCACGACCGGCGGTAGGCCTCGGCGTCGATCCACGCCTGCCGGTAGCCGGCGACGTTGCCCATGCGGGTCTGCGGGCCGCCGCGGCTCCCGTACACCCGCTTCGGGTTTTCCCCGCACGCCATCTTGAGCCCGTACTTGGCGCCCGGGAACTTCATCCCCTGCACGCTCCGCGACGGGACGACCTTGAGCGTCACGCTCCGGCCCCCGAAGAGGTTTGCGGAGCCCGGAAGCACCTGGAGCGTGGTCACGCCGCCCGCCAGGTCACGGGGGAACTGCGGATCCTGCGGCCAGACCGAGTGCTCGGCCCACACATAGGCGGTGTTCGGACGCGTGGCCTCGTTCCCGTCGCTGAGTGACTCGACGCCCGGGGCGGGGTACACCCCCAGGTGGGAATGCGTGTCGATGATGCCGGGGGTGACGAAGCGTCCCGTGCCGTCGATCCGCACCGCGTCCGCGGGGGCGGTGACCTGGGCGCCCACGGCCGCGATCTTCCCGTCCTGCATCAGTACCGAACCGCCGACGATGCGCGGGCCGGCGGCGGTGAAGATCGTGACGTTGGTGATGACGGTCGGCTGGGAGGGGAACGGCCGGTAGGTGCTCGGGAAGGGGTCGGCGTTGGGCGTCGAGAGGCCGCCGCGCCCCGGGGGAGACTTCGGCATGCTGTCCCGCCGTGCCGAGTCGGCCTTCGAGTCCTGGGCCCCGACGGCGCATGGGGCGGCGGCCAGGAGGAGGATGGCGATTGCAATCGTGGGGAATCGCATGGCACTCACACCTTCGGCACATGACGCGTGGCGGCGGACGATCGAATATCGCAACCTATGTCGGAAGCGTCACGCCTGCCAGAGGTGCGGCGGGCCCGGCCGCCGTCACGGCCCCTGCCCGATGTCCCGCAGCCGACCTTTCGCCTCGCCGTTGGCGGTGTCCCGCCGCACCGCCTCGCGGTACGCCGCGGCGGCCGCCGTGGTGTCGCCTCGCATCAGCAGCACATTCCCCCGGAACACGTACATCCCCGAGGAGCCCGGGTAGAGGCGCTCGTTCAGGTCGAGGTAGGCCAGGGCCGCCTCGAAGCGGTTGTCGCGCGCCAGCCGGAACGCGGCGATGTTGAGCGACGATTCGCCAAAGTCGTAGGCGACCCGTCCATAGTACCGGTCCCGGAGCGCCTGGTACATCCGCACGCCGGAATCGGGGCCGCCGGCGGTTGCGGCTCCGATGAGGATCGTCGAGAGCGGCACCGGGCGCTCCACGCCCCGGTGGCAGGTCCGGCAGGTCACCTCGACATGGGGCATCGCATGAACGGGGAGGGTGTCGAGCCGGCGGCGGACCTCCTCGACCATCCGCATCATCTGCCGGGCGGTGCGCTTCGTCGGCTTGTCGTCGGAGGCGAAATCGAACTCCGACAGCGGCTGCCCCTCACGCCCCACGTGGCAAAACTGGCAGCGGACCCCGAGGTCGAAGGCGAAATTGCGCATGATCCCGATGACCTGGGACACCGGGGTGTCCCTTGGAATCACCTGGGTGTTGGTCAGGGAGTCGGGGGGCCAGACGCCCTGGGCCTGCGCGGAGGCGGCGGCGGGGCAGGCCAGCAGGAGCATGAGCAGGGGGCGGACGGTGGAGGGACGCGGCATCCACTACCCAACGTTCCGGGGGCGGGGAAGTTTCGGGACGCCACGGCGTGCCCCGTGGCACCGGGGCGCGTTTCGCGCGCGCGGCGCCGCGCGCGTTAATTGCCGAAGTGCTGGTGGTCCAGTAGGTTGCAATCAACCGTCGCAACGCCTTCCCTCTCTCGCCACCCGGAAATCAGATGACGACTCGTCGCGCCGGGAGCGGGAAGAGGGGCAGGGGAGCGGCCCGCCCACGGCCGACGGTCCGCGAGGTGGTCAGCCACACCGATCCGGCGGTCGGCAAGGTGCACGACCTGATCCGGCGAAGTTTCCCGCCCGATGAACTGGTGGGCCGGAACGAGTGGACCGACTCGCTCCGGGAGCGGGAGGAGCGGCTCTGGTCCGATAGCCGGTGGCACCTGGTCGTGGCCGAGCACAAGGGCGCCGTCATCGGCGTTGCCAGCGGCACGTACCTGGGGAACATCAACCTCGGCGTGGTCGGGTACCTGGCGGTGTCGACCCGGGCGAGGGGGCTCGGTATCGGGCCGCGGGTGCGGACCAGGCTGCGGACACTGTTCAAGCGGGATGCCCAGGCTATCCGCGGCGGACCGCTGGAGGCGGTCATCGGCGAGGTGCGCCGCGACAATCCGTGGCTGCGCGCGCTCATCCGCAGCGAACGGGTGCTGGCGCTCGACTTCACCTATTTTCAGCCGCAACTCCGCCCCATGGACCGGCCGGTTCCCCTGGTCCTGTACTACGAGGGGATTGCGACCCGCCGCCAGCGGCTGGCCACCGCCACGATCCGGCAGATCCTCTACAGCACCTGGCGTCGCATCTATCGCGTGCGCCGGCCGCTCCTGCACCCGGCGTTCCGGCGGATGCTCCGGGACCTCGCGGGGCGGACCACCGTGGGAGAAATCAAGGCGCGCGACCTGCCGCCCCCCGTCAAGACCCCACGGCACTGACCGCGCTTCACCCGGCCATCCAGCACCCCGTCGGAGGCGTTCATGCGTGACGAATTCCGGCTCATCCTCGAGTCGCTCCAGAACTCCTGGTACCAGATTGCGGCCTTCCTGCCGCGCTTTCTCGTGGCCCTCGTTCTCCTCATCCTCGGCTGGCTCCTGGCCCGCGGCGCCCAGTGGCTGGTGGTGCAGGCCCTGCGCCGTGCCCGCCTCGAGGAAGCGGCCGAACACACCGGGCTCGACGACTTCCTCCTCCGCGGCGGGGTCCGCTTCACGGTGGTCACCCTCGTCGGGCGCACCATCTACTGGGGCGTGCTGCTGATCTTCTCGCTGGCGGTCTTCGACCTGCTCGGCATGACCCTGGGGTCGGACCTGGTCGGCCGGGCGGCCGACTACGTGCCGAATGTCCTCGCGGCCATGGTGGTGCTGGTCTTCGGCTCGCTGGCGGCGCGGTTCGTCCGCGGGCTCGCCGAGGCCTACCTGAACAATGTCGGGGTGAAGGAGGCCTCGGGGCTCGGGCTCCTGGTGCACGGGGCCATGTTCTCGTTCGTGATCATCCTGGCGCTCGAGCAGCTCGGCATTGACGTCCACCTGCTCTCCGCGGCGTTCCAGCTCGCCTTCGGGGGCCTCTGCCTGGGCCTGGCGCTCGCCTTCGGCCTCGGCGGTCGCGCCTGGGCGGAGTCCATCCTCGAGCGGACGAGGAACAAGCGATGATCGTCGATTGCCACCTGCACCTGAACAATTACGAGGAGAACACGGTCCCGACGCTGGACAAGTGCCTCGCCGAACTCGAGCGGGAGATGCGGCGGCACCGGATCGACCAGGCGCTCGTCCTCACCTCCTACACCGTGACGCCGGGCCGGCCCTCCACCCGCACGGTGGTCGAGGCCATCCGTGACAAGCCTTACCTCACGGTGATTGCCGGGCTGGACTACACGAAATTCCAGCCGGGTGACCTCGCCGAAATCGGCGAGTACGTCCAGGCAGGCAAGGTGCGCGGGCTGAAGATCTACCCCGGCTACCAGCCGTTCTATCCCCTCGACCCCAGGTGGACCCCGGCCTACGAGTTCGCGGCGGAGCACAAGATCCCGGTCATGATCCACACCGGCGACACCTATTCGCCCAAGGGCAAGCTCAAGTACGCGCACCCGCTGAACGTGGACGAGGTCGCGGTGGAGTTCCCGGCCGTCAATTTTGTGATCTGCCACATGGGCAACCCATGGATCCGGGACTGCATGGAGGTGGTCTACAAGAACGCCAATGTCTACACCGACATGTCCGGCCTGACCCTCGGCGAGTTCGAGGACCGGTTCGAGGTCTTCCTGCGGAAGCAGGTCTCGGAAATGCTGACGTACGGCGTGGAGCCGGATGCGCTCCTCTACGGCACCGACTGGCCGATCTCCTCGATGGGCTCCTACCTGGACTTCATGAAGGAGCTCGCTATCCCGCAGAGGGAGCGGCGGATGATCATGGCCGAGAACGCCATCGCGCTCTACGGCCTCGACCCGGCCAACTCCCTGCTGCGCGTCGGTGCGCGGGGGTGAGCGCCGGGGCGACCGGCGCCCGCGAAAGGAGGGACCCATGAGTCATGTCGCCGTCAACCCGTCCACCGGGCAGACGATCGCCACCCATGAGGAGATGTCCCCGCAGGCGCTGCGGGCGGCCATCGGGGCGGCCCACAAGGCGTTCCTCGCCTGGCGAAAGGTGCCGGTGTCGGCCCGCACGGAGCCCCTCCGGGCCGCCGGGCGGCTGCTGCGCGCGCGCGCCGAGCCGTACGCCGCGCTGATGGCGGAGGAGATGGGCAAGCCGCTGGCCCAGGGACGGGCGGAGGTCGAGAAGTGCGCCCTGGCGTGCGACTACTACGCCGAACACGCCGAGGGGTTCCTGGCGCCGGAGCCGGTGGCCACCGACGCCGCGAAGAGCTACGTCGCGTACCAGCCGCTCGGGATCGTCTTCGCGATCATGCCGTGGAACTTCCCGTTCTGGCAGGTGCTCCGCTTCGCCGCGCCGACCCTGGTCGGCGGGAACGCGGCGCTGCTGAAGCACGCACCGACCGTGCCCGGCTGCGCGCTGGCCATCGAGCAGCTGCTGCTCGACGCCGGGTTCCCCGAGGGGCTCTTCCGCACCCTGCTCATCTCGGTCGCCCAGGCGAAGACGGTCATCCGCCACCGGCAGGTGGCCGCGGTGACGCTCACGGGGAGCACGGCGGCGGGGAAGGCGGTGGGAAAGGAAGCGGGGGCCCGCCTCAAGAAGTGCGTGCTTGAGCTGGGCGGGAGCGATCCGTACCTGATCCTGGGCGACGCCGATCTCGATCTGGCGGTCGAGGCATGCGCCACCAGCCGGCTCATCAATTCCGGCCAGAGCTGCATCGCGGCCAAGCGGTTCCTGGTGGTGGACGCCGTCCGCGAGGAGTTCGAGCGCCGACTGGTGGAGCGGATGCGGCGGGTCCGGATGGGCGACCCGCGCGACCCGGCCAGCGAGATCGGCCCGCAGGCGCGCGCCGACCTTCGCGCCGCCCTCCACGACCAGGTTGAGCGTTCAGTGGCGGCCGGCGCGCGCCTGCTGCTCGGCGGCACCGTGCCACCGGGGCCGGGATTCTTCTACCCGCCCACCGTGCTGACCGACGTGAACAAGGGGATGCCGGCCTACTCGGAGGAACTCTTCGGGCCGGTGGCGTCCGTCATCCGGGTGAAGGACGGGAAAGAAGCACTCAAGGTCGCGAACGGATCCTCGTATGGGCTCGGGGCGGCGGTGTTCACCGGGAACGCGGCTCGCGGGGAGGAGCTCGCCGCCTCCGGGCTGGAGGCGGGGTCCTGCTTCGTCAACGCCTTCGTCCGGTCGGACCCGCGCCTGCCGTTCGGGGGCATCAAGGAAAGCGGCCACGGCCGGGAGCTGGGACGGCAGGGGCTCCTGGAGTTCCAGAACGTCAAGACGGTGTACGTGCGGTAGGTCGGAGTCGCGGCGCTGTCGCCCGGACGACTACCGGCCCCCTCGCCCCCGCGAACCGCTTCATCCCCGCTCGAGCGTCGCCAGCATCGCGTCGAGCTCGGCGCGCAGCAGCGCGGGGGCGAGCAGGCTGAAGTGGTTCGCGCCCGGGACGATGCCGAGGGCGCCCTGCCGGTGGCGTGGGCCGAGCACGCCGTCGTCGAGGTGCCGGAGCCGGAGCTGCGCGAGAATGTCGAGGTAGGGCTCCGCGTCCTCGAAGAGGCACCGAACGGTGCCCACCCGCGCGGTGACCGTCCGGTACCACTGGACGAAGGTGGATTCGCCCGCGGCCTGGAACGGGCGGACGATGTCCGCGGCCAGCCGCCGGAGCACCTCGGTGTTGCCGGTGAACTTCCGGATGGTCCCCACGAAATACTCATGGACCAGGAGCCACAGCTCGAGGCTCGAGGTCGAGGCGCTGAGGGCCTGGAGGTCGGCCAGCAGGCTCTGTTCGTCCCCCGAGAGCTTCGCCAGCCGCCGCGTTGCGAAGCAGGTCTCGAGGTTCAGGTTGCAGCTCAGGGCCAGATAGCCGTCGACCCCGGGCAGGGGGTCGTCCGCGCTGAGGAGTCGGAAACCGACGTCCGCGCCTGCGGAAAATCCGGCGATGATCACGCGGCTGGGCGCGAGCCGCGCGATCGCGTCGGCCAGGAAGGCGCGAAGGAGGACCAGGTGGTCCTCGAGCGACAGCGAGATGTGCTGGCGGGCGTCGGGCTCGCACCCGAAGGCGGTGGGGACGAGGACCCGGTAGGGCAGGGTCCGGGCTGCCGGCTCGAACTGGCGCTGGTCGGCGCCCACCGCGTGGAGGAAGCAGACCAGCACCGGGGACTCCCGGAGATTGTCCAGGTAGTGCAGCTCGCCGCCGATGACGCGCGGATCGAGCGTCGTGCGGTCGAGACTCCCGCAGATCTCGTCGGCCAGCGGGAAGAGCAGGTCGACCGGCTCGGGCGCGGGCTGGACGCCGAGCGCGGCCATGGCCTGCTCGCTGGTGAGGACGGCGAGCTGGTGATGGACCTCCTCGGCCGACTGCCACCGGTCGGCGGGCCGCTTTTCGAGGCACCGCATCACCAAGGAATCGATCGTGCCCGAAATGCCCGGCCGAAGCCGCGACAACCGCTCGGGCACCCGGGTCAGGTGCGCCGCCGCCAGTTCTTCGGCCGTCGCGCCCGAGAACGGCGGCACCCCCGAGAGCATTTCATAGCCCAGGACGCCGAGGGCGTAGATGTCGGCCAGCTGGTCGACGCCGGCCTCGCCCATCGCCTGCTCCGGCGACATGTAGGCGGGGGTGCCGACCGCGGCGCCGAACTGGGTGAGGTCGGGAGCCCGGTACGCCGCCACGGTGACGGCTTTCGAGACTCCAAAGTCCGCCACGACGACGTGCCGGCCGGCGAGGAGGATGTTCTCGGGCTTCAGGTCGCGATGGATGATCCCGTGCGCGTGGGCGTGCGCCAGCGCATCGGCGATTTCGGCGAGCAGGCGCAAGGCCTCGTCCGTGGGCAACGCGCCGGCACGGCGGAGACGCTCCCGCAGCGTCTCGCCCTCCACATACGGCATGATGAAGTAGAGCTGCCCCTCGGCGGTGCCGGAGTCGAAGAGCGGCACAATGTGCGGGTGCTGCAGATTGGCGGTAATCCGGACCTCCCGGAGGAACCGCTCCTCCCCCAGGGCGGCCGCCAGGTCGGGATGCATGACCTTGATGGCGACCTTCCGGTCGTGCCGCAGGTCGGTGGCGAGGTAGACGGTGGCCATCCCGCCGGCGCCGAGCTCCCGCTCGAGGTGAAAGCGGCCGGCGAGGATGGCGGCGAGTCGAATGGGGATTCCGGTCATGGCTTCCGAAGATATGGCGCCATGCCCGGTGGTGTGCAACCACCCGACCGGGCCGCGTCACCCTTCCTGCTGGGCACCGCCAGCGGTGCCCTTGCGGGGTCTGACCGACCCGCCATATTCCACGCAGGATTCCGTGACAGTTCGAGAGACCGATTACATCACCGCAAGGGGACCCCCGACATGACCCGCACCCGACTCCTCGCCACCCGGCTCGCCCTCGCCCTGGGCGCCACCCTCCTGGGGGCCAATTACCTGGCCGCCCAGAAGGTCGCCACCAATTACGACAACGCTGTCGACTTCTCGAAGTTCAAGACTTACAAGTGGGTCGACATCCAGGGCGCCACCTACCCGAACCAGCTCCAGGACATGCAGATCCGGAACGCAATCGACTCCACGCTCAAGATGAAGGGCTTCACCAAGGTCGACAGCGACTCGGCCAACGTCTACGTCGGCTACCAGCTCTCGATTTCCCAGCAGAAGGAGTGGAACGCCTACAACACCGGCGGCGGCGCCTGGGGCTGGGGCGGCATGGGCGGAATGGGCGGCATGGGGACGATGACCGCCACCTCCTCCACCATCCAGGACGGTACGCTCGCCATTGACATCTACGATCCCTCGATCAAGCAGCTCGTCTGGCAGAGCACCGCCACCAAGCAGCTCAACCCCGGCTCCAATCAGGCCAAGAACCTGGCCAACCTCCAGAAGGCCGTGAACAAGATGTTCCAGAAGTACCCGCCGCAGCCGAAGAAGGGCAACTAGCCTTCCGACCTGCGGTTTGCCTCTGTACGGCGGGATCGGGCTGGTGCCCGGTCCCGCCGTGTCGTATTCCGAACCTGCCCGATGATCGACGCACCCCGGCTCCCAGGAGGCAGCGCATGAAGATTGGGCATGTTCGGGCATCGGCTGTTTGGACGCTGGCCGCCATCGCCGCGCTCGCGTCCCCAGTCGCCGCCCAGTCGTGGTGCACACCCCAGCGCGCCAGCAACGGCTTCGTCGCCCTCACGGGGGTGACGGTGTGGGACGGGACCGGGACCGCGGCCCGGCCCGGGATGACCATCCTGGTGCACGGCGAGCGCATTGTCGCCGTCGGTCCGGCGGGAAGGGTTTCTGTTCCCGCGGGCGCCGCGGTCCGTGACCTCTCCGGCGCGTTCGTGATTCCCGGGCTGTTCGAATCGCACGGGCACGTGGGCAGCGACGTGTCCGGTGAGGACACGCGCGAGCGGGCGGGCCGGCGGCTCTGCCGCGCGCTGCTCGGCGGCATCACGGTGGTGCGGGACATGGCGGGCGACACCCGCGCCCTCGCCTCGATGGCCCGCGACGCGAAGGTGGGCGACATCGCGTCGCCCGACATCTACTTCGCCGCCCTGTGGGCGGGGCCGTCCTTCTTCAGCGACCCGCGCACCGCCCAGGCGAGCGCCGGGGAAGTCCCGGGCTCCCTGCCGGGGATGCGGGCCGTGGATTCCACCACCGACCTGAGGCAGGCGGTGGCGGAAGCACGGGGCACCGGCGCCACCGCCATCAAGCTCTACGCCGATCTGCCGGCGCCGCTGGTGGCGGCTGCCACCGCGGAGGCGCACCGCCAGGGGCTGCTCGTCTGGGCCCACGCGGCCATCGGCCCCGTGACACCGCTGCAGGTGGTCGATGCCGGCGTGGACGTGGTGTCGCATGCCCCGCTCGTGGCGCGCCAGCTCGGGCTCGAGCAGTACCGGGCGCTGACCCGGGATTCGGTGGCCGTGCCACCAGGCACCTTCGACACGCCCGGCTTCGATTCGCTCATGGACGCGATGCGCCGGCGCCAGACCATCTTCGACCCGACGCTCTTCATCTACGGCGCGGTGCGCGGGTCCCTGGTCCCGGTGGCGGCGGCCGTCACCGTGCGCGCACATCGGGCCGGCATCCCGCTCGTGGCCGGCACCGACTCGCTCGGCGTCGGCGATGCCGGGCCCTGGGTGCTGCCCAACCTGCACCGGGAGCTCTGGCTGCTGGTGCACCTGGGGGGCCTCACACCCGCCGAGGCGCTCGGCGCCGCCACGCGGAACGCCGCCATGGCCACGGGCTCGCTCCGCGACCGCGGGACCATCGAGCCGGGGAAACTGGCGGACCTGCTGATCCTCGATGCCGACCCCACGGCCGACATCGAGAACACCGGGAAGATCCGCCTGGTATTGAAACGCGGGGCGTTCTACCCCGGCGGGCCGACCATCGGCGACGCCACCGCCCCCTGACACCAACCGGACACCGCCATGCGCACCCCCTTCCGATCGTCTGCCACCGTCCTCCTGTTCCTCCTCGCCGCCGGCGTTTCCGGCGGCCCCGAACCTGTCGACTGGGCGATGGTGGCCCGGATCCGCGCGGAGGGGCTGCAGCGGTCGCAGGTCATGAACTACGAGAGCTACATGACCGACGTGCTGGGTGCGCGGCTGACCCTCTCGTCGGACATGCAGCGGGCGCAGCAGTGGGCGCAGGCCGAGCTGAAGTCCATCGGCCTGGTGAATGTCGTTGCGGAGCCGTTCATGGAGTTCGGGGTGACCTGGGACAACGAGTATGTGTCCCTCCATATGCTGGCCCCCGACTATCAGCCGATGGTGGGCTACCCGCTGGCCCACACCCGCGGCACCGACGGGCAGGTGGTGGCCGACGCGGTGATCGTCGACCTCCGCGTCCAGGGCGACCTCGACACCTACCGCGGCACCCTGCGCGGAAAGGCGGTGCTGAGCACCCCGCCGGCCGCCATCGACCTTGCCCCGCTCACCAACGGCGTGCCACGGCGCACCCCGGAGGAGCTGCAGGCGCTGCAGCAGACGGTCGTGGCCCCGGCCCGCCCGATGGCGCCGCGGACGCCGGCCAACCCCGACCTGCTGACCGCGGAGGAGAAGTCGGCATTCTTCGCCGCCGAGGGGGTGGCCGCCGTGCTGCAGTCCGAGAGCGGATGGCTGGGAGCGGTGCGGGGGTTCTCGCGCCCGGGGGCCCGGAACGACCGGTGGTCGCGAGCGGGGATGCTGGCCGGCCCCGTCATCGTGGCGATCACCCCGGAGCACTACAACCGCATGTACAGGGTCGTCCAGCGTGGCATCCCGGTCACCGTGGAGCTCGAGGTGCGCAACCGGCTCGGCACGGTGGTGGAGCAGGCGGTCAACATCACGGCGGACATCCCCGGCAGCGACCTGAAGGACCAGGTGGTGATGATCGGGGCGCACTTCGATACCTGGCATGCGAGCCCCAACGCGAGCGACAACACCTCGGGGGTGGCGGTGGTGCTCGAGGCGGCGCGGATCCTCAAGGCCGTCGGCGCCAAGCCGCGGCGCACCATCCGCGTGGCGCTCTGGAGCGGGGAGGAGCAGGGGCTGTGGGGGTCACGCGCCTATGTGAGGAGGCATTTTGGCCATCCCGACTCGGCGGGGGGCGTCACGCCGGACTACGACCGGCTCCAGGCGTACTTCAACCAGGACTACGGGCCCGGCCAGTACCTCGGCATTTACCTCCAGGGGAACGAACAGGCCCGGGGGATGCTCGCCGCGTGGATGGAGCCATTCCGCGACTTCGGCATGACGGTGGTGTCGAACCAGGGAGTGGGGAGCACCGACCATGTGGCGTTCGACGAGGTGGGGCTGCCCGGCTTCCAGTTCCTGCAGGACCGCGTGCCGGGCACGGGGGGCCACACCAACCTGGACTTCTACGACACCATCCAGGCCGAGGACCTGATGAAGAACGCCGTGGTGCTGGCGTCCTATGCCTGGCACGCGGCGATGACGCCGAATCGCATCCCGCGGAAGCCGAGGCCGTAGGACGCGACGCAGCTGTCCCACCCGGCACCCGTGCCGACCCTCACTCGACCGGCTGGCCGCCGGTCGGGATCCCCTGGTTCCGCACGAGGGCAACGACGAAGAACAGCAGTGGCCCGGCGATCAGGATCACCGGAAGGACGTCCGACGACTGGGATTGCGTCGAGTCGACGACGGCGAGGGGCACCGACACCCGGCAGCTATCACAGCGGGCGGGGGCGCCGATGGGCAATCCGCTCAGGCTGTCGCGGGAGACGCGTACGGCGCGGAGCTCGGTGGCTGTCCCGCCGATCCAGACCTTGAACTGCCGGTTGGCGGGCAGGGTGGATTCCGGCGCGATGGTGGCAGCTTCCCAGCGCACGCACGCTGGCAGCCACGCCGCGAGGAGGACGACCGACAGCCATCGCTTCACGGACGCCCCGGACGTGACATGGTGGATGGCTTCGGCCCGCGCGGAGGACGGCTCTCGGCCCTGCGGCCGGGGAGGAGACGCCGGAGTTGTCGCCGACTACACAAGCGACTTGCGCATCACCACGAGGTGCACCGGTTGTGACAGCTTGTGCGGGGCCGGGAAGGGAAGGGTACCGGCGGCCTCATAGCCGAACCTCGCGTAGAACCCCGGCAACTCGGTCCGCAGGTTCACGACGGTGATCCTGAGCTCCAGGCACCCGGCGGCGCGGCAATGCGCCTCGGCGGCCTCCACGAGAAGGCGGCCGAAGCCCTTTCCCTGCGCGTCGGGGTCCACCGAGAGCAAGCCGAAGTAGCCGCCGCCCGGCGGAGACTCGACCAGCACGGCCCCGGTCAGCCCACGCCGTTCGGGGGCCTCGAGCACCAGGAACCCGGAGTGAGGGGCGGCGATCCACGCCTGCACCTCCGGTTCGGTGGTCCGGTCGCCACGGATGAAAAAGGACTCGACCCGGTACGCCGAGTTGATGAGGCGGGTCAGGGTGGATGCGTCGGCCGGCGTGGCAAGGCGGATGCTCACCGCGCCCCGCCGGTCTGGGGCGCCCGGGCGGGCGGCTGCGTCATTCCTGCCCGGCTCCCAGACGCCCGGACGTGGACGTGGTGAGGCGGGCGGTCACTTCCTCCATCTGCCGCCGTCGGGCGGTGGCCCAGCGCGGGAGCCGCAGCGCGCCGAGGCCGAAGAGGGCACCGCCCCCGAGGAGGAACGGGAGGAGCTGTGGCAGCGCCGCTTCCGCGCCGACGGTCAGAACTGCAGCGATGAAGGGCCCGAGGGCGATGCCGATCATTCCCATCCCGACCAGCATCAGCCCGCGGGCGTTCCCGTTCAGCGTCCGGAGCCGAAGCCGCGCGCCGGTCGGGGTCGGTTCCAGGAGCGCCTGCAGGTTGCCGTTGGTCCATTCCCGGAGCCCGCCATCGGAGCGAATGGTCCCCCGGGCATGGAAGGTGTCCCGCAGGTCCACCACCAGGTGTTCCCACTCCGCCTCCGTGAGGGGGCGGGGGAGTTCGACGGTCCGGCCCACCCCGAGGGGGAGGCCGAGAAACCTTCGTGAGGCCGGGAGCCCCCCGCGCTCGAGGGTCGTGGCCGCCTGCGCGATCAGGTCCGGCGGGATGCCCACATCCTGCCCGATCCCCTGCAGGTCTGACAGGGTCAGCCCATCCCCCGGGGGAAGGCGCCGCTGCGCGGACTGCTGGGCCTCAGCCGCCTGCCGGAAGATCTCGGCGACTTCCGCCTCGGAATAGCGTCGGTCGGTCATGGTCCCGGAAGATCACGGGAACCGGGCGGCGGCGCAATTCTCCCGCCTAGAGAGAGAACACCATCCCTTCCCGCGCGACCTCGAACCCCCGCCGTGTCACCTCGGGGCGTTCCGGTCCTTCCTCGTCCAGCAGGGGATTGGTGTTGTTGAGGTGGGTCAGGACGATGCGGGTGCTGCCTGCGTCCGCCACCCCCTGCAGGAGGTCCATCGTCTCCGTCACCAGCGGGTGCGGGACCTCCGCCGCGGTCCGCCCCGGCAGTTCGTCGAGTGACCAGAACGAGGCGTCGAGCAGCGCCACGTCCACCGAGGCGACGGACGTCGCGAGGTCCCGATCCCAGCGCGACCAGGCGTTGATGTCGGGCAGGTAGAGGAGTGATGCCTCCGGCCCGCGGAAGACGAACCCCGCGGTGTCCGAGAATTCATCCCGGTGCGGCACCTTCCAGAGCTGGACGTCCAGGAGCGGATCGATCCGGTGCCAGCGATCGAACACGAGGGGGTGCAGGGCGACGCGCTCCTGCTCGACGAGATGCTGCCAGGGCTGATTTGACTGGAGGAACTCCGCCATGGCGGCACTGCAGTACACCGGCGTGCGCTGCATCCCCATTCCCTCGTTCCCCAGCAACGCGAGGCCGAGGTAGTGACCGATGTGCGCGTGGGTGAGGAAGATGCCGTCGAACGGGCGGCGGCTCGCCGCCCGCCGGCGGAAGGCCGGCTCGGCGATGAGGTCGATCTGGCGGGTGATGTCCGGCGTGGCGTCCACCAGGTAGAACCGCTCCGCCTTCGGCTCGACCAGCGCGAGCGAGGCGACGAAGCGCGGATTCGCGGATTGCTGCAGGGCGCGACCGGCCTCGCAGCGGGCCGTATAGCACCCGACCTGGGGGAATCCGGCGTCCTGGACCGATCCGAGCACCAGCGCGTAGAGCTCGGCGGCCGGGGGGCGTTTCCTGGCCAGGAGGGGGCGCGCGCCGAGCCCGCCCGCGGCCAGCGCCGAAAGAAACCAGCGGCGATCCATCAGGCGCTCAGGCCGCCGGATCGGCGCGGCGCGTGTTGAGCCAGTAGTACAGCGGAAGGCTGAAGACGAAACCGCCGAGGAGCGACAGCGCCGCGAACCAGTACCACCGCCACGGCCCGATCGGCCGCCTGGCGAAGTGGACGCTGAGGATCACGAGGGTGCCGAAGACATCGAGGACGAAGGCGAGGGCGAGGTGGTTGGCGAGCACCGCTCCCCATCCGTCGAACTCGACGAGGAGCCAGTAGAGGAACAGGCCGTTCGGGACGACGAAGCCGGCCGCGGCGACGAGGAGGAGCCACATGATTGATTCTCCGGTCGAAGGGTCCGCCGTCAGGGCTGTTCCGCGCGGACGCGGAGGATCACCACCCGGCGTGCCCACCGCGAGGGACGTTCGTCGCCGGCGTACACCTCGGCGGGCTGGTCGTGGAATCGGACCCGCATCGTGTCCGTCGGGAGCGCGGCCCACTCCGCCGCGCTCACGACGCGCCGGGTGTCGGGGGACTCGAGGACGAGGGAGTCCCGCCCCTGGGCGGCCACGGTCCCGACCGTCGCCGGGGCGAGCGCGAGCCAGATCAGCGCAGCGGCGACGGCCGGTCGCTGCACGCCTGCGCTACCGTCCCACCGCCGCGCGGATCCTGGCGAGGTGGTGCCAGGCGTGGCGGAGGGCGTGATCCTCGATGACGAACTGGGCCGTCATCGGCGCGTCGAAGCTCAGCGAAAACGGTGCGGCGGTGTCCAACTCCGCGTCGGTGAACTGGCGGACGGCCTCGGCCGCCGCCTTGCTGCGGCTCCGCAGGTGAGCCAGCGCCTCTTCCTTGGTGACGTGTGCGTGGTCGGTGGTGTGCTTCGCGTTCAGCTCCCCGACCGCCTCCCACGTGACCCCAGCCACCGGCTTGCCCGAGGCCACCGTGCGCGCCACCTCGATCTCGATCGGGTACATCTCGCCCACGTGGTGGACGACGACGCCGACCGGCCGGGGGTCTCGCGCGGACACCGTGGTGCGCCATTCCGCGTCGGACAACCCGCGTGCAAACGCCTCGAGGGCGGCCGCCCCTTCCTCGACACGCGCGGCCAGCGCGTCAGCACGATGACCCATGGATCCCCTCCCGGGATGATGTCAGGATGGCCACTCTTCGGGGGTATTGCGCACCGTCCTGAGGTACTCCGCCGCCAGCGGTCGGCCGAGCAACAGGTTCTCGTCGGCGTCGCTCGGCACGGAGGCGGGCAGTGGCACCTTCCGGCCCGATGTCATGCTCACCGTCACGAAGCGCATGGTGCCGGTGGCGCGGGCGACGCGGTCCTGCTCGCCGAGAATCACGAACCGGGCGCGGAAGCCCTCGGGCTCCAGGTGAAAACCCCAGCTGCCGACCTCGAGGAAGTCGCCCACGAACGCCGGGGCCTGGTAGCTCACGGCAATCTCGCGCAGCACGTACCCGACCTTCGTCACCTCCGCCCACTTGGCGACGCTGCACTTGAGCTGGTCCTGCAGCGCCTCCACGCGGTGGTCCATCACGAGGCTGACGTACTCGCCGGAATTGAGGTGGCCGTACGGATCGGCATTGTGGAACTTGACGCGCTCCCGCGTGACCAGCACCCGCTCCATGAAGTCCTGCATTGGCAGATCGATCAACGCCGCACTCCCCGTGTGAGTCCCTTCCAGGCCCGCCGTCCCGCCGCTCGTCGGGAAAGATGACGCCCGCTGGTACCGAGCGCCAGCAGGCGGGCTGGAACCGATCCGCGGGATGTGTGGAAACGCAATCGGCCGCCGCGGCGGGTGCCGTGGCGGCCGGAGCGGGCCCGCGCGGGAGGACGGCGCGCTACGCCGGTCGGGACGAGCCGGGGTTGAAGGAGAGCAGGGCGGCCACCACCAGCGCGCCGACCAGTCCCCATTCGATCCCCT
>DASUFQ010000069.1:0-4336 GCA_036274515.1 Gemmatimonadales bacterium
TCCGGACGGTGGCGGGGCTCACGCGGTTCGCGCTGGAGGCGGGGCTGGACCGCACCGCCTGACCCGGCGGCAGCACCCCTGTATGCCACACGCCCCTCCCCGGTCATTCCGGGGAGGGGCGTTCGTGCGAGACCGGGGGCGGCCTCCTAGCCGATGGTGACGGCGATGTCGCGCGGCTTGGCCTTTTCCGCCTTCGGGATCACGATGGAGAGCACGCCGTGCTCCGCCTTGGCGCTGATCCGCTCGGCGTCCACCGTGGACGGGAGGGCGAAGCGCCGGGTGAACGAACCGTACGCACGCTCGTAGCGGTGCACGCGCTCGGTCTGCTCGTTCTTGACCTGCTCCTTCGTGCCGCTCACGGTCAGGGTGTTCTGCTCCAGCGAGATCTTCACGTCCTCCGGGTTCACACCGGGCACTTCCACGGTGATCCGGACCTGCTCCTTGTCCTCGAAGACATCCACCGCCGGCGTCCAGTTGGCGGTCAGGGTGCCGTCGGTGTCCTGGCCGAAGGGCCAGCCGAAGAACACGTCGTCGAGCATGCGGGTGGGGCGGCGAGTCAGCGTCAACATGGTGCACTCCTCCAGAAATTGAATTGATTGCGGGGATCGGACCAGGTGTCGATCCGTCGCGGAGGGATAGTGCAGCGGACATGCCAGCGGGACCGCGCCAATCTGACCGGGAACGGAAACGCCGCCTGTCAACGTGACAAGGCGGCGCGAGGGCGTCAGCCAGCGTGACAGGGCGGGGTGGGCGGGGCTACTCCCCCGCCGCGTCGGCCACCAGGCGCGGGTCGAGCCGGCTGGGGAGCATGTAGACGACCGGCACGCAGGCAAAGATCAACATGCCGACCTTCGGCAGGAAGCCGCCGACGATGGTGGCGGCCAGGTACATCGCCAGCCCCATCGAGATCCGCTCCCGCACCGAATCGGCGAGCTCGGGGGTCATCGTCTCGTCCACCAGCTCCGCGTCCACCGCGTGGCTCCAGTGCGCAAAGAGCACGAGGCCGGCCAGGAGGAGGGTGGCGCCGTAGAGGAGCAGCGGCACCTGCAGCGTCGGGTACCGGGCCACGAAGGCGGTGGTGAACGGCACGAACGCCACGCAGAGCAGGAAGAAGAGATTCGCCCAGAGCGACGCGGCGTCGACCCGGCGGAGGTAGCGGAACTGGTTGTGGTGGCCGATCCAGAGGGTGCCGAGGATCAGGAAGCTCACCGCGTAGCCGCCAACCGTCGGCAGGATGACCTGCAACGCCTCGAGCGCCGCCGCGATCGACAGCGGCGCCGGGACATCCGGCACGTGGACCTGGAGGACGAGGAGGGTCATGGCGACGGCGAAGACGCCGTCCGCCAGCGCTTCGATTCGGCGAGATTCCATCGGGCCTCCGGACCGGTGTCGGAGACCCAAATCTAACCATGGGCGGGGTTCGGGCGCGGAGCTACATCCCGAAGGAGTAGCCGTCCCACATGTCGTCGCTGAGGGTCTTCATCCCCAGCCCCGCCAGCACCATCACACCCCCGATGACCAGCACGGCCACGAGCGTCTTGCCGCCATCGAGCTTCCGGATCTCGGTGGACTTGATGTCGGAGAGGGCGATGGCGACACCGCTGGTGGCCATCCCGCGGGCGCCGTTCATCCCGAACAGTGTGTCATGCGCGACCCGCGGCTGCAGGACTTCGACCTGCGCCCCGCTGAACTTGGTGACACACACCCGTCCGACCGGGTTCGGCGGCGTCGTGAGCTCGGCAAGCGGCGTGGAGGTCGCGTGGTAGGCAGTACACGCCGGCAGGTAGGCTGCGAGCAGGATCACGGAGACAACGGCGCGAAACGGCATCGGGGCTCCAGGCTTGGGGTGCCCGAAGCGTGCCGCCGGGGGGTCAAGCCCGCGTCAAGCGGTGGAACAGCGGGAAGGCGAGGACGCGCCTACCGCTCGACCGGCAGTCCCGCCTTTTGCCAGGCGCCGAAGCCGCCGGTCAGGTTGATGACGTCGGTGACGCCGCGGGACTCGAGGAGGCTGGCGGCAATGAGCGAGCGACCACCGCCCTGGCAGTGCAGCACGACCGGGCGGTCGGTGGGGATGGTCCCGATCTGGTCGAGCAGGTAGCCGAGGGGGACATGGTCGACGCCGGTGAGGTGACCGGCGTTCCACTCCGCCAGGCCCCGCACATCCACCACCGCGACCTCGCCGGTCTCGTGGCGGGAGAGCAGTTCCTCCGGCGTCATCGCCGCGGTGGCGGCGTAGGCCCGGCCGCCGTCGCCCCAGGCGGTGATCGCATCGCCGCCGAACCATCCGGCGGCGCCGTCGAGACCGATGAGCGCCAGGTCGTAGAGGGCCTTGTCGAGCCGGTCGGGGGAGTCGCCGCTCACCAGCAGGTAGAACGGGGCATCGTAGCTGAGGAGCCACCCGGCCCAGGTGGTGAACGACCTGCCGAGGGGGATGTGAATGGTGCCCGGGACATGGCGTGCCGCGTACTGGGCGCTGGGGCGGGCGTCCACGACGGTGGCCCCCTCGGCGAGGAGCGCCGGCAGTCGGTCGGGGGTGAGCCGCGGCGGCCGCTTGATTTCGCCGAGGAGGGGGGGACCGTCGCGGTTGAGGCGCTTCATCTCGGCGAAGTACTTCGGCGGCTCGGGCTGGTCGGCCAGCACCTGCGCCACGAACTCCGCTTCGGTGGCGGCGCCAAGCGCCCAGTTGAAGCGCTTCTCGTAGCCGACGGTGCTCTGCGGCACCGCGCTCATTCCCTTGCCGCACGCCGACCCGGCGCCGTGGCCGGGCCAGACCTGCAGGTGGTCGGGGAGCGCGCGGAACTTTTCCAGGCTGGCCCAGAGCGCGCGCGCCGCGGCGTCGCTGGAGCCGGCCACCTTGGCGGCCTTCTCGAGGAGGTCGGGGCGGCCGACGTCGCCCACGAAGAGGAAGTCCCCGGTCACCACGCCCATCGGGGCGTCGGCGCCGGCGGTGTCGGTCACCACGAAGGCCAGGTGCTCCGGCGTGTGCCCCGGGGTGTGGAGCACGTCGAACCGGATGTTGCCCACCATGAAGTGGTCGCCGTCATGCAGCAGCACCGCCCCCTCCGCCTTGGCGAAGGCGTACTGCCAGCCGGGGCCGCCCTCGTCGGAGAGGTGCATCACCGCGCCGCTCCGGTGCGCCAGCTCGCGGGTACCGGAGAGGAAGTCGGCGTGGATGTGGGTCTCGGTCACGTGGGTGATCCGGAGGTCCTCCTCCTCCGCGGCGCGCAGGTACTGCGCGGCATCGCGGTTGGGATCGATCACCAGCGCCTGGCCGGTGGCCCCGCAGCCGATCAGGTAGCTGGCCTGGGCCAGGGTGTCGTCGTAGAAACGCTGGAAGAACATGGGGCCGGGTCCGGAATCGGGTCAGGGCTGGCCGAGCAGGGTCGACCCTAAAATAGCGACCCCGACGGCGACGAGCAGCGCCGCGAACCCCTGGCGAAGGCTGCCGGGGCTCACCGACCGGCCGAGGCGGCTCCCGATCACCACGCCAACGATGGCGAGGAGGGTGAAGCCCCCCATCACCACCGGGTCGACCTCGACCTTGCCCCAGTACCCGGCAAAGCCTGACGCGGAGTTGAGGGCAATGACGCCGAGGGAGGTGCCGACCGCCTCCTTGACCGGGACGCCGAGGAGGAGGACGAGGGCCGGGACGATCAGGAACCCGCCTCCCACGCCGACCAGCCCGGTCAGCACCCCCACCGCCCCGCCGATCAGCGCCACCAGCAGCAGGTGCGGCTTCGAGGCTGGAGGGGCGTCGGCGGCGCGGCCGCGCCACATAAACACCGCGGCGACGAGCATCACGACGGCGAAGAGGAGGAGCTGGAGGGAGGCCGGCACGAGGAGCGCGAGCCGCGCGCCGAGGAAGGTGCCCAGCATCGCGACCGGCGCGAAGGAGAGCACCGCCCGGCCGTTGAGCTCGCCGCGCCGGAGGCGCCCCAGCGCCCCGGCGGCGCTCGTGACGCCGACCACGGCGAGGCTCATCGCGATCGCCGGCTTGACGTCGAAGCCGAGGATGTAGTGGAAGATCGGGACGGTGAGGACGGAGCCGCCGCCGCCGAGGAGGCCGAGGGAGATGCCGATGACGAGGGCGAGGGTGAGGCCGAGGGGGAGCATGGGGGGAATCTAGGGGAGGGGGAACGAGAATGAGGACCGAGGACTGAGGACCAGCATTTCACCTCACCCCCTGTCCCCCTCTCCAGCCGACCCAAACCGCCTATCATCGCCCGCCGCCGGCATTTCACCTCACCCCCTGTCCCCCTCTCCATGATATGGAGAGGGGGAACGTTGTCCACGGTTTGTGGCGGTATCTTTCGGGCATGCCAGAACGTGAGGCGCC
>DASUFQ010000070.1:0-4282 GCA_036274515.1 Gemmatimonadales bacterium
ACGCGTAGGCCACGGGGTTGAATTCCGGCGGCCACTCCGGCAGCGCGCCGAGGACGATGAGGAGATTGCGCTGGACGAACCACTCCGCCCCCTCGAGGCGCGCCACCGCCGGCGGACCGACCAGCGGGCCCAGCGCGGTGAGCGCGTTGAGGAGGCGGTGCCGCATGCTCCGGGAATCGGTGACGGCCAGGGCGTCCAGCATGGGGCCGATGGCGGAGGCGCCCACCTCGTCGAGGATGCGCTCGATCGCGTCGATGTTGGCATCGCCATGCTCGAGGAGCCCGCTCATCAGCGCCGGGTCGGCGAGCCGGGCCCAGATGGTGCGGGCGGCCTCGGATCCCGCGGGGGCGCCGTCGAGCGTGGCGACGAGGTCCTCGATGCGTCCCTCGGCGATCATCGTCCCGAGGGCGCTGACGACAGCCTCGCCCACGACGTCCAGTTCGAGCGCCATCTTGAGGATGCGCGGCGACTCGGAGACATGATCGGTCTCGACGCGCGCTCCCTCCGCCTCCGCGGGAAGCGCCAGCTGGTCCAGCACCTTTGTGTAGTTGTCGGGATTGGGGTCTTCCAGGGTCCAGTCGCGCAGCAGGTCGCCGACGGCGGACCGGAAGGTCTCGTCGGCATGCGCCCGGATGGTGGTTTCCCCCTGGTCGGCGTGGTCGGCCAGCTTGGTCAGCATCCGGAGCAGCGAGTGGGAAATGGTCTGCTTCTCCGCGGCGGCGGCCGACTGGACCAGGTCGAGCACCGCCTTGACCGGGAGACTGGAGGCAAAATCGGCCACCAGGTCATGCCGGCTGGCCAGGTCGCCGCCGACAGACAGGAGTCGGGTCACGGTCTCCTGGTCGAGCGAGGAGAGGAGCTGCGACACCCGGCTCTGGAGCTGCGCGTACGACTCGCCCTCGCGCATCCGCAGCTCGCGCCCGAGCTCCTGCAGGTAGCCGACGATGATCTGGTCGTAGGCCTTGTCCTCCCGGTGCGCGTTGATGGCGGTGGCGATGCGGGACGGGTCCTGCTCGATCACGTCGCTCGCGCGTCCCTTGCGCAGTGCCGCCGAGGCGAGCCCCAGCCAGAGCTGCGAGGACCGGCCCTGGTCGGCGCCGTCGGGCCCGGCCGCGCCGATCTGCAGGTGCTCGAAGGTGAACGGCACCACCTCGATGTTGGGCCACCGCTCCAGCTCCTCCGTCGGCCGGAGGCCGAACGGCATTTCCTGCCGGTTGGCCTCGGCGCTCACCGTCTGGAGGAACTCCACGACCTCCTCGGGCGAGATGTCCTTCTGGAATTTCAGCACCCCGATCTGGTGGCGGTGCAGCCGCTGCGCCAGGTCCCGCAGGACGGCGTTGTCCGGGTCGGTGGCCGCGCCCTCGACGATGAGCTGGTCGCGGGCGACGCCCACGGCCAGCGCGTCGCGCGTGGTCAGCAGCGCGCTGAGCCCCGCGGAGACGGCCGTGGCGGCGTGCCCGATGACGGGATGCCCCTTGGGGTAGGTGCCGTACTTGTGGAGGCCGACGGAGAGTTGGATCAGGAACACCGACAGCTCGCGTGAAAGCGCCTTGCTCTCAGCCGGGCGGTCGGTCTGGGACACGGGGGCCTGCCTTCGGTGGCGGGGACCCCTCTAAGGTAGGTAAAGGTGGAAAGGTGGGAAAGGCGTGAGGACGGCCAGACGGGCAGGCGGCCAGTTTGTGTCCCGCCTCTTCCTGCCCGTCTGACCGACCGCCCGTCCCTCCATCCTACGCCGCGTGCACCACCCCGACCACCTTGGCCGGCGCCGCCCCCATGAAGTCGTTCCATCCCTCCTCGACCATCGCGATGTTCTGGATCCCGCGCTTCCGCATCCACCAGCCGAGGAAGAGGAGCGGGATCCCGATGAAGGCGAGGAGCACGAGCGCGGTGCAGCCGGCGCCCATGACCATCACGTAGGTCCCGGCGTGCTTCGGGAACTTGGCGATGGTCAGGATCTGGGCCTTGCGGTTGTGCAGGACGTCCGGATCGCGGGAGCCGGCCGACTTCAGTTCGCCGATCACCATCTGCTTGTCCAGCTTGAGGAAGGGACTGCGCTCGAGCGCCATGGGGCACCTCACGGGGGGGGTGGAGAGAATTGACAACCCACGGCCCGGCGGTAGCATTGCCGGGTCCTGCGGTCCCTTCACCTTGCGCAGGCAGCCAGGAAAACCCGTCATGCCCCTTCGCACCCCCGGCATGCCCGTCCTGGATGACGGGGAGGTGTTGCTGCTCCCCGGCGACCGGCGTGCCCTGGACCTGCTGTTCAGCGCCACCTACGAGGAACTCCGGCGCCTGGCGGCCGGTGTCCGGCGGGGGGAGGCGGGGGTCACCCTCAGCCCGACGGCGCTGGTCAACGAGGCCTGGATCAAGCTGGCCGATTCCCCGCCCCAGATTCCCCTCTCACGACTCCACTTCACCCGGATCGCCGCGCGCGCGATGCGCCAGGTGCTGATCGAGGCCGCCCGCCGGCGGAACGCGCGGAAGCGGAACGACGGTCAGGCCTGGGTCACCTTCGACGAGGCCCTGGCGGCCGCGCCGGCCTGTGCCGACGACCTGCTGGCCCTCGACGAGGCGCTGGAGCGGCTCGCCCAGCTCAGCCCGCGCCAGGCGCTGATGGTGGAGTGCCGGTTCTTCGGCGGGCTGGACGTGCAGGAGACGGCGGCGCTGCTCGAGGTGTCGGAGGCGACCGTCCTTCGCGACTGGCGGGCCGCGAAGGCCTGGCTGGCCGTGGAACTGCGCGCCCAGGCCTGACGGTGGACGCCGAGCGCTGGGAACGGGTGCAACGCCTCTTCCACGGCGCCGTGGAGCTGCCGCCCGCGAGCCGCGACGCCTACCTGCGCGGCGCCTCGGAGGGCGATCCTGCGCTCGCGGACGAAGTCCGCCGCATGCTCGACGCCGACGCCGCCGAGGGCTCGCCGCTGGCGAGCTCGCTCGCGGACGTGGCCGAACGCCTCTTCCGGACCGACACGGCGGAGCTGCCGGTCACCGATTTCGGCCCCTACCGCATCACGAAGCTCCTCGGCGAGGGCGGGATGGGGGTCGTGTACCTTGCCCGGCGCCACGATCTCGACAGCCTGGCCGCCCTCAAGATCCTGCGGGACGCCTGGCTCTCCCCCACCCGCCGGGAGCGGTTCGCGGCGGAACAGCGCACGCTGGCGCAGCTCCACCATCCCTCCATTGCCCAGCTCTTCGACGCCGGCGCCCTCTCGGACGGGACCCCCTGGTTCGTGATGGAGTACGTCGAGGGCGTGTCGATCACGGAGTACTGCCGGGCGCACACCACCAGCATCGAGGGCCGCCTCGAGCTCTTCCGCGCCGTCTGCCAGGCGGTGCAGCACGCGCACGGCCATGCGGTCATCCATCGGGACCTGAAGCCCTCGAACATCCTGGTGACCGGCGAGGGCGCGGTGAAACTGCTCGACTTCGGGATCGCCAAGCACGTCGAGGAAGGCAGCGGCACGGTCGACCAGACCCGCACCGGGCTCCGGATGATGACGCCGGCGTACGCGGCGCCCGAGCAGATCCGCGGGGATCGCGTCGGCATCCACACCGACGTGTACTCCCTCGGCGTGATCCTCTACGAGCTGCTGGCGGGCCAGCCACCGTTCGACCTCTCCGGCAGGACGCCCGCGGAGGCGATGTCCCTCGTCGTCGAGCAGGACCCCGGCCGCCCGTCGACGGCGGGCCGGCGCCGGCCGCCCGGCGATTCCGCATCCCGCCCGCGGGGCCGCGTGGCGGGCTACACCTCCTGGGCGGACCTCGACGTGCTGGTCCTGACGGCGATGCACAAGGATCCCGCCCGCCGGTACCAGACGGTGGAGGCGCTGATCCGCGACCTCGACCACTACCTCGCGGGCGAACCGCTGGCGGCGCGACCCGACTCGGTGCGCTACCGGCTCGGGAAGTTCGTGCGGCGCAACCAGGCGGCGGTGGCGGCCGCGGTGCTGATCGGGATGGTGCTCCTCGGGACGGTGGTGTTCTACACCGTCCGGCTGACGCGGGCCCGGAACCAGGCGGTGGCGGAGTCGGCGCGAACCCAGCGGATCCAGGAGTACATGCTCGGGCTCTTCCAGGGGGGGGATGAAGCGGTCGGGCCCGCCGACAGCCTCCGTGTCGTGACGCTCATCGACCGCGGCGTGGACGCGGCGCGGGACCTCGACGCCGAACCGGTGGTCCAGGCCGAACTGTACCAGACCCTCGGCACGATTTCGCGACAGCTCGGCAACCTGGCCCGGGCCGACTCGCTCTTGACCCTGTCGCTCGAGCGGCGGCGCGCGCTGCT
>DASUFQ010000071.1:0-28622 GCA_036274515.1 Gemmatimonadales bacterium
TGTCGAAGCGCGGGTCGCCGGTGACGCGGATCCGCTCCTGCGGGACCCCGAGCTGGTGCAGCCGGCCGGCGTCGTCCGTCGAGATGGCGCCCGCCATCGTGACGCCGGCATATCCGGGCCGGAGGAGCGCGCGGACCGGCCAGCCAAGCCGGCCGCTGCCCGGAGACACCGTCGCCGCGACGATCATCACGCGGGTACCGCGCGCCGCTGCCCGGGTGGCGAGCTCAGGCCAGAGATCGAGCTTGGCGAACGCCAGCACCTCCGGCCGCAGCGCCTCGAGCACGGCGTCGGCGTCGCTGGCGAGGTCGTAGGGGAGGTAGTCTGCGATGTCCACGGGAAGCCGACGGCCCAGCGCCTCGGCGGACGGGCTGAACCAGGTGTAGGCGTATTGCCAGTCCGGGTGGGCCCGGCGGAGTGCCTGCAGCACGCTTTCCGCCTGCAATCCCTCGCCGACCGACGGGGCGTGCAGCCAGACCAGCGGTCGAGTGGGGTCGCGGGAGGCCCGCCCCCACGCGCGGAGCCGGTCCACCGCCCCGCGCCGGCCCGCATGGCTTCGGGCCACCTTCGCGCTGGCCAGTCCGGCCAGCGGAACGAGGGCGGTGGCGAGTCGCGCCGATATCCGGTAGAGCGGAGAGGTCGCTGGCATCGCCGGAATGTCCCGCCGGCTGGGCTGTGGGGCAAGGGGAACGCGCGGTGGGTGCTAAATTCCGGGATGCCTGTGAGCTCTCCGTCCTACTGGCGCGACACGCGCGCCCCCCGGTACAGCCTGCTCTTTGCGCTGCCGCTCCTGCTCGCCTACGAAGGGCTGGCGTTCCTCCTCTCCGGCGACGCGATCAGCGGCGTCCGGAACGGCGCCGACGTGCTGCTCAAGAGTGCCTTCCTCTGGCTGGGTGGGCGGGACGGCCTCCTGGTGTTCGGGCTCCTGCTGGTCGGCGTGGCGGGGATCCTCGTGTGGCGCGACCTCCGGCGGGGCGGCACCCTCACCGGACGGTACTTCCTGGGCATGGTGGCGGAGTCGGTGGCGTATGCCCTCCTCTTCGGACTGGTCACCGGGACGCTGACCGGACTCATTCTTCGCGCGGCGCCCGCGCTCAGCGCGGGGCCGATCGAGCAGCTGGGCCTTTCGACGCAGCTGATGATCTCGCTGGGGGCCGGCCTCTACGAGGAACTGCTCTTCCGCGTCCTGCTGGTGTCGTTCCTCGCCCGGCTGGCGCGGGTCGGGTTCGGGTGGCTGCCGGGGGCGTCCGGGGTGTTTGCGGTGGTGGTCGGCGCGCTGATCTTCTCCGCGTTCCACTACGTGGGGCCCTACGGGGACCAGCTCGAGCTTGCGTCGTTCACCTTCCGCGCGGTGGCGGGGGTGCTGTTCAGCGCGCTGTACCTCCTCCGGGGCTTCGGCATCACCGCGTGGACCCACGCGCTATATGACGTCTTCCTGTCCGTAGCGCTCCTCTAGGGCTTGCGGGGCGCCGCCGTCTTGACCGCGTAGATCGAATCCAGGATCGGCGCGAAGACGCTCACCGGCTGGGCCCCCGCCATGATCCCCCCCTCGATGTAGAAGTTCGGCGTGCTGGTGGCGCCGGCCCGCGCCGCCGCCAGCGCGTCCTCCTCCACCTCCCCGCGCGTGGCCCCCGTGCTCAGGCACTGCTGGAACGCCGCCTGGTTGAGCGCGGCGGAGTCGGCGAAGGTCAGGAAGTACTCCGCCGGGGAGGCGAGCGGCGCCCAGGCCGGCTGGTTGCGGAAGAGGAGGTCGTGCACCGGCCAGAACTTGTCCTGGCGCGCGGCGCACATCGCGACCTGCGCCGCGGCGGCGGCGTTCGGGTGGAGCTGGGTCAGCGGGAAGTTGACGAACACCCACCGCACCTTGCCGGTCCGGATGTAGGCCGAGTCGAGGGCGGGGAAGATTTCCAGCGCAAACCGGCGGCAGTAGGGACACTGGAAGTCCGACATCTCGTAGACGGTGACCGGCGCGGTGGGGCGGCCCTTCGAGCGCGACGCCATCGGGTCCTGGGCGTGGAGCGGGGTCGCGAGGGCGACGGCGGCAAGCAGCGAGAGGGCCAGGCGCATGGGGGGGTCCGGGTTCAGTAGCGGGGACGGTTGATGCCCGTGCGGGCGTCGAGGCGGACGGTGTCGGAGGTGACGGGGACGTTCCAGTACCACTCGGCATTCGGGTCGGCCGGATCCCAGGAGCGGGCATAGATCCACCAGGGGTTGCCGCGGAGGCGCACCACGCCGCGCCCGCCGGCATCGGTGGTGTCGGCGACGGAGATGCGATGGGTCGCCTTGACGAGGGAATCCACCGCCCGGTCATACCCGAGGTACGTGCTATCTTCCCAGTGCCGGATGGCGGTGCGCAGCGATTCGCTCCTCGCCACGAAAACGGGGCGGGCCGCCTCCAGCGTGGCGCGCGCGCTCGCCGCCTCGGCGTCGAGGGTGCGGAGCGTGTCGCGCAGGGCCACCCACCGCGCGTACTCGGCGCCATACGCGGCGTCGGTCCGCGGGAGGCCGGCGAGGCGCTCCTTGAGTGCGGCGAGGCTGTCGCCGTAGCGCGTCACCTCCGCGGTCAGGGCGGTGTAGGCGGCGAACGGCGCGCGGTACCGGGCAAAGAGGCTGTCCAGCGCCTCGGTGGCCGGCCGGGGCGTCCGCGCACGCGCCTCGAACGCGGCGACGAGGCTGTCACGATTGTAGGGGAGCGCCACGAACATGAACTCGGCGGCCGGGCGTCCGGCGGCCCCCGGGGGGCCGGGGAGCGTCACCTCCACGGTCACGTCGCGCTGGCGGCTGCAGGCGGCCAGCAGGAGGAGCATCGGGATGGACCAGCGGGACACAGGCGGCTCGGGGCTGGGAGGAGTCCGGTGACGGGTGCGGGGAAAGCTACCGGGCTCCTGCTCGCGCTTCAACTCGCGGGCATGGCGCAGGGGGCGGCGGCGCAATCCCCGGTGGATTCGCTGTTTCCGCACCGACCCGCGGGATTCCTCACCGACGCGGCCGGCGTGGTGGATGCGGCCTCGGCCGCCACCATCGACTCGGTGGCGGGGCGGCTCCGGGCCGTCACGGGCGCCGAGATCGCCGTGGTGACCCTCACGACCATCGGCGACTACGCCGCGTCCGACGTGGCGCTGGCCATCGGCCGCGCCTGGGGCGTGGGCCTCGACGCCGACATCGGCGACGCCCGCCGCAACGCCGGGTTGGTGGTGCTGCTGGTGCCGCGCCGTGAGGGCGAGCCGAGGTCGGGCAAGATCTTCATCAGCACCGGCCGCGGACTCGAGGGAATCGTCACCGATGCCGCGGCGGGCCGGGTCCGCGACGCGATGCTTCCGGAACTCGGCCTCGGACAGTACGGTCCTGGGCTCGTCACCGGGACGCGCCTGCTGGCCTCGCTGGTGGTGAAGGGCATGGGGGTGACCGACTCGACCCTCGCCATCACCGAGAGGCCCGGGCCGTCGATTCCGCTCCTGGTATTTCTCCTGCTCATCCTGGTGCTGGTGATCGTCACCATCGTCCGGGCGTCGCGGAGCGGGGGCCCACCATCAGGCGGGTCGAGGAGCGGACGGTACCGGCGTGCGCCTGGCATATATTGGGGCGGCAGCCGCGGGGGATGGGGTGGGGGCGGGTTCGGAGGCGGGGGCGGGGGCGGCGGGTTTGGCGGATTCGGTGGGGGCGGCGGCTTCAGCGGCGGTGGTGCCGGAGGGAGTTTCTAGATGTCCGACCTGGTCAAGACGCTCGTCGAGCCATTCCTCCGGGAATGCGACACCTACCTCGGCAAGGGGTACAGCGCCGTACTGCATGGCTCGGTCGTGCGCGGCGAGTACCTCGAGGGGTGGTCGGACGTGAACCTCCTCCTGGTCCTCGAAGCCGCGACCCCCGACGTGCTGGCCGCGCTGTCGATGCCCTTCGCCACCTGGGCGCGGTCACGGCAGCCGCCGCCCCTCCTGCTGACGCGCTCCGAATGGCGCCGGGCGGCCGATGTCTTCCCGGTGGAGATCACCGACATCCGCGCCACCTACCGCGTCTTGCGGGGCGACGACCCGATCGCCGACGTGGTGGTGCGGCCGGCGGACCTGCGGTCGGCGCTCGAGCGGGACCTGCGCGGCCGGCTGTTGCGGCTCCGCCAGGGGTACGTGGCGCTGGTCGGCGATCCTGGCGCGCTGGCCGCCATGGCGCGGGGCACAGCCCCGTCGGTCATCGTGCTGCTCCGCGCCGCCCTGGTGCTCGCGGGGGCCCAGGTGCCGCCGGCGCGCGCCGATGTTGCCAGCGCGGCGGGGCTGGTCATCGGATTTCCCCCGGCGGACCTGGTGGCCATCCTGGCTCACCTCGCCGACGGGGAGTGGCGCTGCACCCCCGAATGCTTTGCCGGCTACCTCGCGGCCGTGGAGTCCACGGTCCGGTATGTCGATCACCTGTCTCCCGGAGACCATCCATGACGCATCGTTTCATCCGCGTGGCGCCCGCCCTGGCCCTGCTTTCGCTGCTGGCCGGATGCGGTTACAACCGGATTCAATCGCTGGACGAGCAGGTCAATTCGGCGGAGAGCCAGATCAAGGTGCAGCTCCAGCGCCGCGCCGACCTGATCCCGAACCTCGTCGAGACGGTCAAGGGATTCGCCAAGCAGGAGACCACCATCTTCACCGAGGTGGCGGAGGCGCGCTCGCGGCTTTCCGGAGCGGTGGAGGGGGGCAACCTGCAGGAGATGGCGGCCGCCAACCAGGCGATGAACGCCCCGCTGGGGCGGCTCCTCGCCATCGTCGAGAACTATCCCGACCTGAAGTCGAACGAGAATTTCCGGCAGTTGCAGGACCAGCTGGAGGGGACCGAGAACCGGATCTCGGTCGCCCGGCAGGATTACAACCAGGCGGCCCGGCAGTACAACACCTTTGTCCGGACCTTCCCGTACAACCTGACCGCCAAGGTGTTCGGCGCTTCGGCGCCGAAGGAATACTTCGAGCTGACCAACGCCGAGGCGGCGGAGGTGCCGAAGGTGCAGTTCTAGGTCGGGCAGACGGGCAGGAATGCACGAGGTATCGTGATACGGCAAGGGGCCACCAGTTACCGGTGGCCCCTCGTCTTTGTCCGGCGGCCCGTCTGCCCGCCTGCCCGTCTGTCCGTCAGTCCGTCACCACCCCCGCCGGCAGGACGTAGTTGAGCGGGTCGACCGGGCGTCCGCGCACATGCACCTCGTAGTGCAGGTGGGGGCCGGTCGCCAGGCCGGTGTTGCCGACCAGGGCAATGCGCTGGCCGCGCTCGACCTGCTGACCCTTGCGGACCAGCAGCTTGGAGGCGTGGGCGAACCGGGTCGTGATGCCGTAGCCGTGGTCGATCGAGACCGAGTAGCCGTAGCCCGCCTCCCACCCTGCGCTGATGACCCGCCCGCCGGCCGGGGCCTCGATCGGCGCGCCCATGGGCGCCACGACATCGATGCCTTCGTGCGGGCGGGCGACGTGCAGGACCGGATGTTCACGCATGGCGCTGAACGCGCTGGTGAGCCAGCCCTGCGTCGGCAGGATCGACGGCAGCGCCGCGAGGCGGTCCCGGTGCGACTCGAGGCTGTCGGCCGCCTCGTCGAAGGAGAACGCCAGGAGGTTGGCGCGGCGAATCATGGCGTTGAGGTCGACGGTGACCTCCGTGGCCTGCCGGACGAGCTCGCTGCGGGGGGCGCGCGTGGCCGCCCCCTCCGGGCGCGGGCCACCGATGCCCGCCTGGAGGACCTGCGGATCCGTCGGCTCCAGGTTGGCGAGCAGCCGAATCCGCGCGTCGCGCTGGGTGATCTGGCTCAGGGTATCGGCGAGGGTGGAGATGCGGGCGTTCATCTGGCCGAGGGTAGCGGCCAGCTGGCGATTCTCCTTCTCGAGCCGGGCGGCCCGGGAGAGGTCGACGCTGCGGCTCACGGTGGCGTAACCGAGGACGAGAGCGAGCAGGACAAAGAGGCCAAGCCCGATCGCCCCGACCCTGAGGACCGATTGGGAAACCTGGATTGCCCGGGACGCGCCAGTCCCTTCGGGTACGACCATGAACGTCCAGCGGCGTTCCGCCATTCCACCAACCTTTGTTCGCGTGGTATCCGCCGGAAGCACGCAATCCACGGGCCCGGCGGCCCTGAGGCAGGGCAGGGGACACCCCCCGACTCGCACCCCCCGTCACAAGCATGGAAAATGGCTCCCGGTACCGCCGATGTCAAGGCGGCACGGTACCAAGTTAACTTATTGTGGATTATTGGCTTACGGTCGGTTCCGGCCGTGGAAAGAGGCCGGAGGGCTTCGTGGTCGCCGCCCCCGCCGTCGGGGGCTCGCCCAGGAGCGCCCAGCGGGCCGAGGAAACGCTCCCCGATTGCCCAAGGAGCTCCCACAGTTCCTGCGCCTTGCCGGGCAAATACGGGCTCGTCAGGACGGCCAGGCGGAAGAGGCCGCGGGCGAGGGAGGCCAGGACCGCGTCGAGGGCCGCAGCGTCTCCTGCCTTCGCCAGAACCCACGGCGCAGTCTGCACGATGTACTGGTTTGCTGCCGTAACGATTCGCCACGCCGCCTCGGCCCCGCCGCGCAAATCATTGCAGTCCATCGCCGCCTCATAGGCCCGGATGGCCTCCTGGCCCGCCTCGTCCAGCGGGGTCGGCTCTCCCTCCGGCACCTGGCCGTCCCGGTACTTGGCGATCATTGCCAGCGACCGGCTCGCGAGGTTGCCCAGTCCATCCGCCAGGTCGGCGGTATACACGTCGATGAAGCGATCCCAGGTGAAATTGCCGTCGCTGTCCCACGGGATTTCGCGCAGGAGGAAGTACCGGAAGGCATCCGGCCCGAATCGGTCCACCGCCTCGCCCAGATCGAGCGTGGTTCCGGCACTCTTGCTCAGCCGTTCTCCCCGGAAATAGACGAACCCATGGGCCCAGACCTGCGCCGGCAGCGCCAGGCCGGCCGCCCGCAGCATGGCGGGCCAGATCACGCAGTGGAACCGGGTGATGTCCTTTCCGATCACGTGGAGCTGGGCCGGCCACTCGGCGCGCGACGCGGGGGCGCGGGTGGCGGTCCAGTAATTCGGCAGCGCATCGAACCAGACGTAGGTGGTTTGCCGCTCCCCCTGGCTGGTGAGCCGGGGGAAGGGAACGCCCCACGACAGGCGGGAGCGGCTCGCCGAGATGTCCTCGAGCCCCTGGCGCAGCAGCGCCAGGATCTCGTTGCGGCGGCTCTCCGGCTGGATGAAGGTTGGATTCCCCTCGATCAACTCCAGCAGGAAATCCCGGTACCGGGAGAGGCGGAAGAACCAGTTGCGCTCCTCGACCCACTCCAGGGTGCGCGTCGGGTGCAGGGCGCAGCGGTCGTCGGTGATTTCCGCGTCCTGCTTGAAGGCCTCGCAGCCGACGCAGTACCGCCCCCGGTATGACTGCTCGTAGAAATCGTCGGGATTGTTCGTGAAGATCCGCTCGATGAGCTCGACGACGCCGGCGGCGTGGTCGGGGGCGGTGGTGCGGATGAACTGGTCGTGGGAAATGGCAAGCCGCCGCCACATGGCCTGGAACCGCTCGGCCACCCGGTCGACCAGCGCACCGGGCGTCTCGCCCTCGGCGGCGGCGGTCTGGGCCACCTTCTGCCCGTGCTCGTCCATCCCGATGAGAAACCAGACGGCGTCGCCCCGGAGCCGGTGATACCGCGCGATGGCGTCGGCCCCGATCTTCTCGTAGGCGTGGCCGAGGTGCGGATCGCCGTTGGCGTAATCGATGGCGGTCGTGAGGTAGAAGCGGCCCACTCAGCCTCCGCCCCCACCGCCACCGCCGCCGCGCCGCCGCCTGCCGCGCCGCCGCCGCTTCGGCCTCCCGGCGGGCGGCGACGCCTCCGCCGCGGCGGCGGGCGCACTCACCGGCGGTTCCGGCGCCTGTGCAGGGGCCGGTTCAGGGGGCGCGGCCGATTCCGCAGGGGCGGGCGGCCTGCCCCCGGCGGCCTCCTGTTCCTCGCGGAACTGGATGAGGGGGATGACTCGCGGCCCCTCCTCGTTCCGCAGGAACACCCGCTCCCGGAACAGGTCGACGGCAACGACCTTTTCCTGGCCCCGGGCGGTCGCGACCGTCCGGCCCTCCTTGGGGAACCGCTTCCGGGCGGAAACGTAGAACTCGTGCTCGTACTTGAGGCAGCAGAGGAGCCGGCCGCAGCCGCCGGAAATTTGCGAGGGGTTGAGCGAGAGCCGCTGGTCCTTGGCGAGGCCGAGATTGACGGGGGAGAGTTCGGTGAGCCAGGTGGAGCAGCAGTACTCCCGGCCGCAGCGGCCGACGCCGGAGAGCCGGGCGGCCTCGTCGCGCACGCCGATCTGGCGCAGCTCGAGGCGGGTCTTGAACAGCCCGGCCAGGTCCCGCACCAGGCTGCGGAAGTCGACCCGCTTTTCCGATGTGAAGTAGACCGTGAGCTTCTTGCGGTCCCACTGCCACTCGGTATCGCTGATCTTCATCGGAAGCTGGTGGGCCCGGACGCGCTCGATGACCTGGCGGCGCACCTCCTCCTCCGAGCGGCGGAGGTCCTCGTGCGCCGCCACGTCGTCCCGGGAGGCGCGCCGCAGGATGGGTGCCCGGTCGCCGGGCGGTGCCTCCCCGGAGGCGCAGCCGCCGCAGCTGGATCCGCACTTCTTGAGCGCGGTCTCGCCGACCGCGCTGATCCGTCCGAGGTCCTGCCCGCGGTCGGCCCCCACGATGACCGAATCGTGCATCCGAAGCGGTTCGCCCTCGCCAGCCCAGTCGTACATCCCCTTCCGGTTCCCCTTGAACCGGACTTCCACGGTCTGCGGCATCAGGCCTCGGTATAGGCGCCCATCGCGCCGTACTTCTCGGCGCGGCGGCGAATCAATTTGTCGGGTCGGACCTTGCGCAATTCGGTCACGTGGCGCAGGAGCGCCTCGCGGACCGCCTCGCCGGTCGCGTCGTGGTCGGTGTGCGCGCCGCCGACCGGTTCCGGGATGATCTCGTCGATGACGTTCAGCTGCTTGAGGTCGGTCGCCGTCAGCTTGAGCGCCTCCGCCGCGCGCTCGCGCTGGGAGGCGTCCTTCCAGAGGATGGCGGCGCACCCCTCCGGGGAAATGACGGAATAGATGGAATTCTCCAGCATCAGCACCCGGTCGGCCACCCCGAGGGCCAGCGCGCCGCCCGACCCCCCGACGCCAATGACGATGGCGACAATCGGGGTCGGGAGGACGGACATTTCCAGGATATTGCGTGCCAGCGCCTCGGACTGCCCGCGCTCCTCGGCGCCCAGTCCGGGATAGGCGCCGTCGGTGTCGATCAGGGTGATGACCGGCGCCCCGAAGCGCGCCGCGAGCTTCATCAGGCGCAGCGCCTTCCGGTACCCCTCCGGATGCGGCATGCCGAAGTTGCGGCGGAGGTTGTCCTTGGTGTCCCGGCCCTTCTGGTGGCCGATGACCATGACCGTCTGCCCGCCCAGCCGCGCCCACCCGCCCACGATGGCCGGGTCGTCGCGGAAGAGGCGGTCGCCGTGAAGTTCGATGAAATCGGTGAAGATCGTGCTCAGGTAGTCGAGGGTGTAGGGCCGGCGGGCGTGCCGGGCCACCATCACCCGCTGGATGGGCGTGAGGTTCCGGTAGATCTGCTCGCGCTGCGTGGCGAGCTTTGCCTCCAGCGAGGCGATCTCGGCCTGCAGGTCGGTGCCGCGCTCGGCGCTGGTCCGGCGCAGTTCCTCGATCTGCCGGTCGAGTTCCTGGAGCGGCTTCTCGAATTCGAGGGTGTAGGTGGACGCCATGGTTACCCCGCCTTCACGTAGTGGACGGCACCGGAGCCCAGCAGGTCGCGCAGGGCGCGGAGGAGGTCGTCGTCGGGGGCAATGCGAAGGCGGCGCGCGCGAAGCCGGAGGGCCTCGCCGTTGCCGTCGCTCCATTCAATATAGACCGGCGCCGGGCCCGGGTGCGACGCGCAAAGCGCCGCCGCGGCCTTGACGGCGTCGGGCGGCGGGGCGTCGGGGGCCCGCCAGCGGAGACTCACGCCGAGGGCCCCGCTCGACCGCAGTTCCTCGAGGGGGCGGGCGGACTCGACCACGAAGGGGGCCCGGTCCTCGCCCCGGTCCCGGGCGCTGTACCCGCCCGTCAGCAGCATGGCGGCGTCGGCCGCCACCACCTGGTTCAGCCTGGCCCAGGCGTCGGGGAAGACGATCGCCTCCGACGTCCCGTGGAAGTCCTCCAGGGTGAGCCGCGCGTACTCCTTGCCGGTCTTCTTGGAGATTTGCCGCTTGAGCCCGGTCACCACCGCCGCCACGCTCACTTCGTGCTCGCTCCACTCGTGCAGGGTGGCGGTCGTGCGGGTGCCGAAGACCTCCACCTCCGCGCGGAAGCGCTCCAGCGGGTGACCCGAGATGAAGAATCCGATCACTTCCTTTTCCCGCGCCAGCCGCTCCGCCTCGGGCAGCGGTGGGACGTCGGGAAGGTCGTGCCCGGCGGGGCGGGCCGTGGGCGCCAGGTCGCCGAACAGCGACGACTGCCCGGCCTCGCGCTCCTGCTGCCGGAGCTGCGCCTCGCCCAGGGCGGCGTCGAGCGCCTCGAGGAACTGGTGCCGGTGGCCGCCGAGGCCGTCGCAGGCGCCCGCCACGATCAGTGACTCCAGCACCCGCCGGTTGCCGAGGCGGAGGTCGATCCGGCCCACGAAGTCCCAGAGGTCATGGAAGGCGCCGTCCTGGCGCGCGGCGATCATCGACTCGATCACCCCGGCGCCGACGTTCCGGATCGCGCCCAGGCCGAAGCGCAGCCGGTTGTCGCCGATCACCGTGAACTTGAAGCCCGATTCGTTCACGTCGGGGGGCAGCACCTCGAGCCCGAGTTCCCGGGCCTCGTTGATGTACTGCACCACCTTGTCGGTGTTGCCGATTTCCGAGCTGAGGAGCGCGGCCATGAACTCGGCGGGGTAGTGCGCCTTGAGCCAGGCCGTCTGGTAGGAGAGGACGGAGTACGCCACGGAGTGGGACTTGTTGAAGCCGTAGCGGCCGAAGGTCTCGATCTGGGCGCCCAGCTCCTCGGCCAGCCGCCGCGGGTGCCCCTGGGCCATGGCCCGCTCCACGAACCGGCCGACCTCCTGCTTGATGAGCGCCTCGTCCTTCTTGCCCACCGCCTTGCGGAGCACGTCGGCTTCGGCCAGGGAGAACCCGGCCAGCACGTTGGCGATCCGCATGACCTGTTCCTGGTAGGTGATGACCCCGTAGGTCGGCTCCAGCACCTCGCGCAGAGACGGGTGCGGATAGGTCACGACCTCCTGGCCGAGCTTGCGCCGGATGAACACGGTGTGCATGCCGGCGTCGAGCGGGCCGGGCCGCAGGAGGGCGTTGGTGGCCACCAGGTCGTCGAAGCGGTCGCACCGCATGGCCCGGAGCGTTTCCGTGGCGAGCGCGGACTCGAACTGGAAGACGCCGGCCGTCCGGCCCTGCCGGAGCAGCGCGTACACCTCGGGGTCGTCGAAGGTCATCGCGTCGAAGTCCGGCGCCGCGTCGTGCCGGGCGCGGATCATGCCGAGCGCGTCGTGGATGACCGTCAGCGTCTTGAGGCCGAGGATGTCCATCTTGAGCATCCCGACCTTCTCGAGCGCACCCATTTCGTACTGGGTGATCATCACGTCCTCGCCCGCGGCCGACTGCCCGGCGCCCTTGGTCGGCGCGGTGCACACCGGCACGTAGTCGGGGAGGGGGCCGGGGGCGATGACGACACCGGCGGCGTGCACCGAGAGGTGGCGGGAAATGCCCTCGATGCGGGCGCTGAGGTCCATCAGGCGCCCGTACACCGGGTTGCCCTTCACCAGCTCGCGGAGTTCGTCGACCTTCCGGACCGCCTCGGGAATCGAGACGTTGAACCCCGGGCCGGAGGGAATCAGCTTCGTCAGCTTGTCGGCGTCGCCCGGCAGGACCTTCAGGATGCGGGCCACGTCCTTGACGGCGGCGCGGGCCTTCATGGTGCCGAAGGTGACGATCTGGCCGACGCTTTCCCGGCCGTAGCGCTGGCGCACGTACTCGATCACCTCGCCGCGCCGCTCGAAGCAGAAGTCGACGTCGATGTCGGGCATGGAGACCCGTTCCGGGTTCAGGAACCGCTCGAAGAGCAGGTCGAACCGGAGCGGGTCCACGTCGGTGATGCGGAGCGCGTAGGCCACCAGCGAGCCCGCCGCCGAGCCGCGCCCCGGCCCCACCGGGATTCCGCGTTCCCGCGCCGCCGCGATGAAGTCCTGCACGATCAGGAAATACCCGGCGTACCCCGCGGTGTTGATGACCGACAGCTCGTACGCCAGGCGCTCCTCCGCCGCGGGAGGCAGCGGCGTGCCGTACCGCTCCGCGGCGCCCTGGCGGGCCAGATCCTCGAGCAGCGCCTCGTCCGTCCGGTACCCTTCCGGCCGCGGAAAGCTGGGCAGGAAATACCGCTTCTCGAAGTCGAGCTCGCAGAGATCGGCGACCCGCTGGGTGTTGGCGATCGCCTCGGGGTGGTCGGGGAAGAGCGCCCGCATTTCCGCTTCCGACTTGACGTACGACTCCTGCCCCGTGAACCGAAACCGCTTGGGATCGTCGAGGTCCGACCCGGTGCCGATCGCGAGCAGGACGTCGTGCGCTTCGGCGTCCTCCCGCCGGAGGTAGTGCGCGTCGTTCGTGGCCACCACGCCCAGCCCGAGGTCCTCCCCGAGGCGGAGCATCCCCTCGGTCACGAGGTCTTCCTCGGGGATCCCGTGCTTCTGGATTTCCAGCCAGAACCGGTCGGGCCCGAAGCACTGGGCAAACCACGCGGCGCTCCGGCGCGCCTCCTCGTAGTTGCCCTGGCGGAGCCAGAGCGCCACCTCCCCCGAGAGGCAGGCGGCGAGGCAGACGATCCCCTCCGAATGGGCCGCGAGCACCTCCTTGTCGATCCGCGGGCGGCGGTAAAACCCCTCGAGGAAGCCAATGGAGCTCAGCTTGATCAGGTTCTTGTAGCCCGTCCGGTTCTGCGCGAGGAGGACGAGGTGGCTGTAGATCCCCGGGGCGCCGGCCGGCTTTTCCCGCTGCCGGCGGGAGCCGAAGGCGAGGTACGCCTCGAAGCCGAGGATCGGGCGGATCCTCGCGGCCTTGGCCGTCTCGTAGAACGACCACGCCGCGTGGAGGTTGCCGTGGTCGGTGACGGCCAGGCTGTCCATGCCCATGCCGCGGACATGGTCCACCAGGGCGTCGAGGCGATTGGCCCCGTCGAGGAGGGAATACTCGCTGTGGGTGTGGAGGTGGGCGAACGCCATGGCCTGCCGGGCGGGTCGGCGCGGGGGTCCATCGGCGTCCAGCGGGACACCGGCGGGTCGGCGCGGCCTCGCAATGAGGAGGGACTGGACGACCCGCCCCGGGCGCGGGACGGGGGTCGGAGCCCGTTGTTTGCCTCAACCTACCGGCCGCCCATGTGATTGTCAAAAGCCCTTGCCGCGTCTTATTTTGGAGGGCCATTCCCCCCTGCGTTCTCACCGGAGCCAGCCCCGTGAACCGACTTCCGCGCCGCCCGCTCGTGGCCCTGACCTCGCTGCTCGCCGCGGTGGGGGGGTGCTCGGGCGGGGACGGGGATACCGGCCCGGGCGTCCCGGTCCTGACCTGCGCCCCGGGGCCGGCGCCTACCGTCATGAACGCCGGCGAGTTCAGGATCCTCGACCCAGTGACCTCGGAAGGATGCGTGCGCCTCCCCCCGGCCGACGCCGCCGGGGCGGAGTACCTCGTGGTGGCGCTCTCGACGGCGGGCCAGGTCACCGCGGGCGGCGTGTCGGTGGACTACGCCTTCCAGGGGGTCGCGGGCGGCGACGCCCCCCAGGCGCTCACTGGGGGCGGCAACGCCGCCTACGCGCGGGCCGGCGACCCGGGCGCGCGAGGGGCTGCGGGGGCGTTCCACGACATGCTTCGCCAGCGGGAGCGGGCGCTGGCGGTGACACCCGGCGCCCGGCCCGCCACGGGCGTGTCCCCGGTGGCCGGCGTCCCCCCGGTGGTGGGAGGGAAGGACACCTTCAGCGTCTGCAGCAACACCAGCTGCACCGCCTTCAAAACGGTGATCGCCACGGCGCGGTATGTCGGCTCCAAGGGCGCCATCTTCCTGGACGATGTCGTGCCTTCGGGGGGATTCTCGCAGGAGGACATCGACACGCTGGGGGTGCTCTTCGACGGCGGCGCGGCGGGTGCCGCGCCGAACATGTACCAGATCGACACCACGGCGTTCGGGCGCGAATCCGACATCGACGGGAACCAGCGGGTCATCTTCCTCCTGACCGACGTGGTCAACGACCTGAGCGGCAGCTGCTCCGACGGCAGCATCATCCTCGGATTCTTTTACGGAGGCGATCTCCTCCCGCGGAACGCCGGGAACCCCGGGTCCAACCAGGGAGAGATCTTCTACGGGCTGGTGCCGAAGCAGGCCGGCGGCTGCGCCGTGTCGGTCTCGTTCGTGAAGCAGCACATCGCCCCGGTGTTCATCCACGAATTCCAGCACATGATCTCGTTCAACCAGCATGTGCTGGTGCACGGCGGCCAGGCGTCGGAGGAGGTGTGGCTGAACGAAGGGCTGTCGCACTTCGCGGAGGAACTGGGCGGGCGCCTGCTGGGGGACGGGCCGGGCCAGGGGCAGGCCTCGTCGCGGCTGGTGCAGTTCGGCATCCCCAACCTGCTGAACGCCAACGACTACCTCTTCAATCCGGAAGCCCACTACCTGATCACCCCGGGGAGCTCGTCCGGCACGCTGGAGGAGCGGGGAGCCAACTGGCTGTTCGTCCGCTGGCTGGCCGATCACTACGCCGCCGACAGCAACGGGACGAGCCTGACCCGCCAGCTGGTCGGGACCTCGCTGCTCGGCTCCGCGAACGTGCAGTCGGCCACGGGGAAACCCCTGGGCGAGCTGATCCCGCTCTGGCAGCTGGCCAACTACCTCGACAACCTCCCCGGCTTCGTCCCCGCCGATCCGCGGCTCCAGTATCCGAGCTGGGACTTCCGGCACATCTACGACACGCTCAACGCGCAGCGCCCCGACCTGATTTCCCGCAAGTATCCCCTCCGGCCCGACAGCACGACGACGGGCGCCTACAGCCGGACCGGCACCCTCCGCGCCGGGTCCGGGCGGCACCTGCGCGTCCTCCAGGGCCCCAGCGGCGATGGCGTGGACCTCATCCTGGCCCGCCGGAATGGCGAGGAGTTCCCGGCGGACCGGGCGGTGCGCTTCGGCGTGGTGCGGATTCGCTGACGGGCACCCTGGTGCGGGGGCTGGCTCGGGCCGCCGTCGCCGCGGTCCTCGCGGCGGCGCCGCTCGGGGCGCAGGCACCGGCGCCCATCATCACCGTCATGCCCCCCTCCACCCGATCCGCCGCCATGGCGGACGCGGGCGTGGCCCTGGTGGGCGACGCCGGCAGTGTCTTCATCAATCCCTCCGGCCTCGCCACGATCAAGGTGCTCAGCCTCGAGGCGGCCTACGCGCCGATGCCGGGCGACGCGCTCCTGCTGCAGGGCGCCGGCGCCTTCCGCGTCAGGCAGTTCAACCTCGGCGGCGGCGTGGCATTCCTCCAGCTCCCCGACACCTCCGCACAGCGCGAGAACCTGACCTGGGTGGCCTCGGCGGACTATCGCGTGGGGTTGCTCGCCCTCGGCGCGTCGGGGCGGTACGTCTCCGTCACCGACACCACCGGCCAGGTGTCCAGCGCGTTCACGACCGACGCCGGCTTCACCCTGGCCGTCTTCGACATCATGGCGCTCGCGGTGTCGGTACAGGGCATCGGCAACGAACGGCTCTCCGGGCTGGGCGTGAGCCTCCCGACGATCACCCGCCTCGGCTACATGCTCAATATCGTGGACCCGCAGGAGACCGCCCGCCTCCTCGGCACCATCGAATGGGTCTGGACCGAGGGGGAGCCGACGCGGTTCCTCATCGGGGTGGAGGGCGGGGCCGTCGTGAGCGGAGTCGGCCTGGTGGTGCGGTTCGGCTACGGCCGCCCCCCCCTCGGCCCGTCCGGCGCCCGCTGGACCGTCGGTGGAGGGGTGGTGCTCGGCCGCCTTGGGCTCGACTATGCGTACCAGGCCGAGAACCTCTTCGGGCAGGCGGTGCAT
Source organism: Gemmatimonadales bacterium (assembly GCA_036274515.1). Lineage (GTDB taxonomy): Bacteria > Gemmatimonadota > Gemmatimonadetes > Gemmatimonadales > GWC2-71-9 > SPDF01. The sequence goes on from DASUFQ010000071.1 coordinate 16,032, forward strand.
TCCTTCGGCCTCCGCCTCACGCCCTGAGGATGCCATGCACTGGAGCCCCCGTCGCGTGATCGTCGCCCTCGTGGCCGCCCTGATGCTCGGATTCACCACCGCCTATGTGGCGAGCGGCGAGGTGCGCTACCTCACCCGCGCCGGGCTCGAGGAGACCCAGATCCTCACCGAGCGGAAGTCGATCACGAAGGTCCTGCGCAACCCCGACCTCGATCCCGCGGTGCGCGGTCAGCTCGAGCTGGTCCTCCAGGCCCGGGACGCGGCGCCCGGCCTCGGCCTCAAGCCCGAGGACACCTTCACCAAGTACACCGACGTGGGGAGGGACACCCTCCTGCTGGTGCTTTCGGCCTCGCCGCCCGACTGCCTCTGTCCGGTGACCTGGAGGTACCCGATCGTCGGGCGCGTCCCGTACAAGGGATTCTTCGACGTGGGGATGGCCAACGGCGCGGCGGAAAAGCTGGCGGCGCGGGGGCTCGACACCTACCTCCGACCCGCGGGGGCGTTCTCGACGCTCGGGTGGTTCAACGATCCGCTGCTCTCGACGGCGCTGGGCGGCGATTCCGTGGAAGTGGCTGCGATGGTGTTCCACGAGGTGGCGCACAACACCCTGTACGTGAAGAGCGCCACCCCGTTCAACGAGACCTTCGCGCAGATGGTGGGGTACCGGGCGGCGGAGGCGTTCTTCCGCGAACGGCACGACTCGGTCCAGGCGCAGCGCGCCGCCGATCGCTGGCACGACGAACTCGTCCTGGGGGCGTTCTACGACTCCCTGGCCTCGCGCCTCGACACCCTGTACGCGTCCCACCCCGATTCCGCCGCCCTCCTGGAGGGTCGGGCGGAGGCGGGCCGATGGTCGCGCCAGGAGCTGGAGGGGGTGGTGGGGCCGTCGCTCAGGACGATGCGGGTGGGGAAGGTGGCGGAGCGCCCGGTCAACAACGCGCGGATCATCGCGGCGCGAATCTACCGGACGCGCTCGTCGCTCTTCGAGGCGTGGTACCTGCAGAATGGCGGCGACATCCGCCTGACAGTGGAACGGCTCCGGCAGGTGGTTGCCGGAGCCGTGGGAGACAGCGCCTTCGCGCGGCTCGAGGCCGCGCTGAACCGTCCAGCCCCCGCCTCAGCCGCCCCGTAGCCGCCGGCCGCGGAGCCTGCTCTGCGGGTGGCGGATGGCCTCCTCCGCCGTGGCGAGGTCAACCCGGACCTTGCCGGTGCCCTCGAGGATCCCGGCGACGTCCGCCACCGGCCCCGACTGCGGCTGGAAGACACAGAAGCTCAATCCCTCCTCGCCCCGCAGCACCTGCCTCGTGGCCAGCGCCCACGCCGACCCGACCCCGCCCGGCCGCAGGCCGACCACGAGCGGCACCGCATCCGACGGGAGGGACCGGCCGTCGTGCCCCGGCAGGCTGAGCGCCGCGGCGAGGGCCACCCAGCCGTCCCACTCGTCGGTGGTGACGAGGTGGCTGAACTGCCACTCCTCCTCGCGGACCACGGTGATGAACTCCTGGACCAGGCGCTCGGGGGCGGGGTGGTGCTCCCCGTCGGCGCGGGTGAGCAACGAGGCCCCGTGGTCGCCGAACCACCGCTGCGACGCGGTCAACTCCGCGGGACGCCGCCCCGAGAAGGCGGCGTAGCGCCGGGTGATGGCCACCTGCCGCTCCGCCTCGGCCCGCTGTTCGGGGAACTCGGCGGATTCCACCGCGCCGGTGAAGGCCACCTCGGCGGCCAGGTAGCGACCGGCGCCACGAAGGATCTTGCCGCGGAGGTGCAGGGTGCCGCTGTGCGGCTCGAGCGCAAAGGCGCGATCGAGCGCGAGGAGCGCGCGGTCGTGCTCCCCGAGCCGGTACGCCGCGTACCCCGCCTCGTGCCACACCATGGCGAAGTCGGGATTCCGGGCCGCCGCCTGCTCCAGCGCCACCAGCCCCTCGCGGTAGCGACCGAGCTCGACCAGCGCCGCCCCCTTGAGGGCGAGGGGGAGGGCCGACTCGCCGAACTGGTCCGCCGCCTGCGCCGAGAGCGCCAGCGCCTCCTCGAACCGGCGCTGGCCCCGCAGCATCTCGAAGTACTCGCACCAGGCCAGCTTCAGGTCCGGCTGTCGGTCGATGAGTTCGAGGTACGCCTCCTCCGCCTCATCGAGCGACGCGTCGCGGAGGAGGTGCCGCGCCCGAGCCAGGGCGCGCTCACTGGGCTCGGTGGCAAACACGCGGAACTGGGATGTGGTGAACATCCGGCGAATGTACCGGCCGGATGGGATCGCGCCAGAGGGGGTGGCCCGGAAGTCCCCGCGGGCCGGCCTCGCGCCCTCGTCGCTTCCGTGTACCTTTCGCCTGTTCCGCCCGCCTCCTTCCGTCTGCTTCTTCGAGGGCGATTCCGCATGGACAGCGATTTTGTGACCCGCGAACGGGACCGGATGCTCGGTGAACTGTTCGACTTCCTGCGCATCCCGAGCGTCAGCACGCTGCCGGCCCACGCCGCCGACTGCCGGCGCGCCGCCGACTGGCTCGTGGAGGAGTTCAAGCGACTGAAGTGTCCCAAGGTGACCCTGCTGGAAGGGAAGGGGCACCCGATCGTCTGGGCGGAGAGCCCACGGGTCCCCGGCAAGCCGACCGTCCTGATCTACGGGCACTACGACGTCCAGCCACCCGACCCGCTCGAGGAATGGATCTCGCCCGCCTTCGAGCCCACGATTCGCGACGGCAACCTGTACGCCCGGGGCGCCGTGGACGACAAGGGCCAGGTCTACTGCCTCCTCAAGGCGTATGAATCGGTGCTCGACGCCAGCGGGCGTCCGCCGATCAACGTGAACTTCATCATCGAGGGGGAGGAGGAGTGCGGCGGCGACGTCATCGTGGACCGGCTCAACGCGGAGCCCGAGCGCACCCACGCCGACGCCGTCCTCGTGGCGGACATGGGGTATTACGCCCCCGGCACCCCCGCGGTCTACACCGCCCTCCGCGGGATGTGCTATGCCGAAATCCACCTCCGGACGCTGGAGCGGGACCTGCACTCCGGCACCTACGGGGGGGTGGCGCCCAACGCCCTGGAGGCGCTCTGCCGACTCCTCATGGACCTGAAGGGGGTCGACGGCCGCATTCACATCCGGGGGCTGTACGACGAGGTGGTGCCGCCGACCGACGCCGAGCTGGCGGCCTGGCGGGGGCTTCCCTTCAACGTCCAGGAGTTCATGAAGGAGGAGGTGACCTCGACGGCCCTCACCGGGCTCAAGGAATACTCCATCCTCGAGCGGACCTGGGCGCTGCCCACCTTCGAAATCCACGGGATCATCGGGGGCTTCACGGGCGAGGGCGCCAAGACCGTCATCCCCGCCAAGGCGGCGGCGAAGGTCAGCCTGCGGCTGGTGCCGGGGCTCACCCGCGACGGTGTCCAGGCGGCGCTGGAGAAAACCGTGAAGGCACTGGCGCCGACCTGGGCCCATGTGGAAGTCCGGCCGCTCCACGGCGCCGACCCGGTGGAGGTCGACGTGACGGCCCCCGCCTTCCGGGTGCTGGACCGCGCCTTCGAGGAGGTCATCGGGCGGCGGACAGTGTCCGTCCGGGCGGGCGGCTCCATTCCGATCGTTCCGAAATTGGGGATGACCGGTGCGCCGGTCCTCCTGACCGGCGTGGGCCTGCCGGACGACGGCCTCCACTCCCCCAACGAGAAGATCACCGTCAACCAGGTCTGGGACGGGATCAGGGTGTTCGGGCGCTTCTTCGAGATGATGGCCGAGGAGAAGCCGAAGCGGAGTTAGGGCGCCGGGTCAGCCGGAGACGAGGGCCCGGATCGAGGCGATGACGCCTGCCACCAGGTCGTCCGCCCAGTAGTCGCCCGGATGCTGGGCGGCCGGAAGCTCGGCGGCGCGCTGCTCGAGGTAATTGATGGCGGTGGCGGTCCATTCGGACTGGGCCGAGGGGACCATGGCCCACGAACCGGTGGCACGGAGCTCCAGCGCCGTCAGCGCCTCGAGTTCGGTTTCCAGGCCCCGGATTGTGGCAGGTTCCCGGAGCCGGACCGCCACGAGGTCGAGCACCTGGATGGCCTCCGGTTCGAGGGGCTCCGGGTTCAGCAGGTGCTCGTGGCGGGCGTCGGCGATCATCTCCCCGAGGCGGAGGCAGACCGCCCGGACCGCGGGCGTGAGTGAGGGCGGCACGTCGGCGGCCCAGCTGTCCGCCGCCCGAAGGATCTGCTGGACGCGCTGCTCCGCAATGCTCTGCGGGGTTCGCTTGGGTGGAATCTCCGTCATGGTCTGGAGATTGGCGGAGGCCCCCTCGAAAGGCAACCTTCCGCCGGGTCAGCGGCGCGGGCCGCGCCGCATCCGCACCGGGTCCGGTCGGCCGTACCGCTGCTCCCCCCACGGATCGCCGCGCATGTGATACCCGTTCTGCTCCCAGAAGCCGGGGTAGTCCTCGTCGAGGAATTCGAACCCCCGGACCCACTTCGCACTCTTCCAGAAATACAGGTGGGGCACCAGCAGCCGCACCGGCCCGCCGTGTTCCGGGGTCAGCGGTGTGCCGTTGTGCTCCAGCGCCAGCAGGTTGGCCGGCATGAGGAAGTCGGCCAGCGGCAGGTTGGTGGTGAAGCCCTGTTCCGCGTGGACCAGCACGTGGGTGGCCTCCGGCCGGACGCCGGCCCGCGCGAGGAGCGGCGCGAGGGGGACGCCGGTGAAGCGGTTGTCATACCGGCTCCACCGGGTCACGCAGTGGATGTCGCAGAGCGACTCCTGGCGGGGCAGGGCCAGCAGCCCCTCCCAATCCAGGATGAACGGGGAGTCGACCAGTCCCGAGACCTGCAGGGTCCAGGCGGAGGGATCGATGACCGGGACGGTTCCATAATGGAGGACGGGCCACTTCTGCGTCACGATCTGCCCCGGGGGGAGGCGGCGCTCGGCGGGGGTGCGGACATCGATGCTGGCAGTCACGGGGGCACTCGATTCAGGCTCGGGTCGACTCCTGAACGCCTGCCTCCGCGGGAAGGTTCCACTCTGCTTCCAGGGCCGGCCTCGGCGCCCGGTCGAAGACCCTGGCAAAGGACGCGACGGCCGCCTCCCGCGCCGCCGCCATCGGCTCCGGCGGTCCGGCGCCCCCGAGTTCCCGGACGATGCTGGTCATCGTCACCCCCTCGATGCCGCAGGGGACGATGAGGTCGAAGTAGTCGAGGGCCGTCGAGACGTTGAGCGCGAAGCCGTGGAAGGTGACCCACTGCTTCACGTGGATCCCGATGCTCGCGATCTTCCGGCCACCGGTCCAGACCCCCGTCAATCCTTCCGAGCGCCCCGCCGCGATGCCCAGGGTCGCCAGGCCCTCGATGAGCGCCTGCTCCACCGTCCGGAGGTACCAGTGAAGGTCCTGCCGGTGGTGGGCGAGGTCGAGGATCGGATAGCCGACCAGCTGGCCGGGGCCGTGGAAGGTGACGTCGCCCCCCCGCTCCACCTCGAAGACCTCGACCCCGCGCGCGCGTATGGCCTCCGGGGAGAGCGGCAGGCTGGTGGCCCGGGTGCCGCGGCCGAGCGTGACGACCGGCGGGTGCTCGACCAGGAGCAGCAGGTCGTCGGCGAGGGCACCGGCCTGCCGCGCCCGGCAGAGCCGCCGCTGGAGTTCGAGCACCTCGCCGTACGGTCGCGTGCCGAGGTCGGCCACCAGGAGCGCCCGCTGGCTCATGACGGGCTCCGGAGCCTGGTGATCCGCCGGGCGAGGGCCCAGGCCCCGATCCCCCCCAGGACCGCCACGACGCCGAGCCCCGACGGGCCGGCGAACTCGTTGACCGGTGCCAGCAGCAGCGCCATCACGAACGTCGCGAACCCGGTCACCATGCTGAGTCCGCCACGTCGGTAGGTCGGCACCGGTGCCAGGGCCGCCCAGCAGGAGACCACCGCGATGCCGCAGGAGCCGAGGGTGCCGAAGACGAGGAGGAGGCCGGCGGGTTGAGTGGGGTCGGGCTGGTCGGTGGGGGGGGCCTGGTGAATCAGGGCGCGGACGGCGAGCAGGACGGCGGCGACGAGCGCGGTGCCGAGGAGGATGCCGAAGGCCATCGAGGCCCAGGCGAGCGGGACGAAGTCCTCCGTCGGGGCCAGCGGGTTGAAGTGCTCGGGTTTGTCACTCATTGTTGCTCCGCGGCCCGTCTGCCCGCCTGCCCGTCCGGCCGCCTAGGTATGAATCACTCTCCCCATCGAGTCGAGCGCCGCCTCGGCGATCGCCTCGGAGAGGGTGGGGTGGGCGTGGATCGCGAGATCCACTTCCTCGACGGTGTACTCGTTCTCGCGGGCCACGGCGAGCTCGTGGATCATTTCCGAGGCGTGGCCGCCGACGATGTGGGCGCCGAGGATCTCCCCGTATTTCTTGTCGCGGATGATCTTGACGAAGCCCTCGGTCTCGTTCGAGGCGCGGGCGCGGCCATTGGCGCTGAAGGGAAACCGGCCGACCTGGTAGTCGAGCTTCTTCTCCTTGCACTGCTCCTCGGTCAGCCCGATGCTCGCCACCTCGGGATGGCAGTAGGTGACGCTCGGGATGTTGTCGTACCGGATGGCGTGCGGCGTGTGCCCGGCAATTCGCTCGGCCACGACGGTGCCCTCGCGGCTTCCCTTGTGCGCCAGCATCGGGGGCCCGGCCACGTCGCCGATGCAGTAGACGCCCGGCGCGGTGGTTTCGAGGGTGGCCAGGTTCACCTTCACGAACCCGCGGCCGTCCAGCTCGACCCCGGACTCCTTGAACCCCATCCCGTCGGTGTTGACCGCCCGGCCGGCCGCCATCAGCACCTTGTCGGCGGTGACCGACTTCTTCTCCCCGCCGGCCTCGATGTCGAGCGTCACGGAGTCCTTGCCGACCGTGGCCTTGACCACCTTGGCCCCGGCCAGCACCTCGATGCCGCGCTTCTTGAACGACTTGGCCAGCGCGTCGCTGCACTCGGCGTCCTCGATGGGGAGGATGCGCGGCAGGGCCTCCACCAGCGTCACCTTGGTGCCGAAGGCGTTGAAGATGTCGGCAAACTCGGACCCGACCGCGCCGGCCCCGATGACCACCAGCGACTTCGGCGCCGCCTCCAGGAAGAGCGCCTCGTCGGAGCTGATGACGGTGGTCTTGTTGATCTCGAGGCCGATCTGCGGAATGCCCTTGACCCGCGAGCCGGTGGCGATCACGACGGCCTTCTTGGCCTCGTGGACCTCGGTCCCCACCTTCACCTTCCGGCCCGGCATCAGGACGCCTGCTCCCTTGAGGACGGTCACCTTGTGCTTCTTCATCAGAAACTCGACGCCCTTCGAGTTCTGCTCTGACACCTTGCGGCTGCGCTTCATCGCCACGCCGTAGTCGGTCTTGACCGCGCCGACCTCGATGCCGAGGTCCTTGGCCTGGTGCGTGATGAGCGAGATGGACGAGGCGCTGTGCAGGAGGGCCTTGGTGGGGATGCAGCCGATGTTGACGCACACCCCGCCCAGCTTGTCCTTCTCGACGACGGCGGTGGCGAGGCCAAGCTGGGCGGCACGGATGGCGCAGACGTACCCGGCGGGTCCGCCGCCCAGCACGATGAGGTCGAAAGAAGCCACGTTGTGATTCCTCGGGATCAGGTCGAGCGGCCGGGCCGCTAGTAGACGAGTGCGAGGGGGTTTTCCAGCATCCCCTTGAGTGTGCGCAGGAAGGCCGCCCCGGTGGCGCCGTCGATGACGCGGTGGTCGCACGACATGGTCATGCGCAGCCGGCGCCCCGGCACCACGGCGCCGTTCCGGACCACCGGCTGCTCGACGATGCTGCCCACGGCCAGGATGCCGGCCTCGGGCGGGTTGATGATGGCGGTGAAGTGCTCGATGTCGAACATGCCGAGGTTGGACACGCTGAACGTGCCGCCGGTGTACTCCTCGGGCTTGAGCCGGCGCTCGCGCGCCCGCCCGGCCAGCTCCCTGACCTCGGCGGAAATCTCGCGGAGCGACTTCCGGTCCGCGTTCCGGACCACCGGCGTGATGAGGCCGTCCTCGATCGCCACGGCCACGCTGAGGTGGACGTCGTTCCAGTACCGGATGTGATCATCCTGCCACCAGGCGTTGCAGGCGGGGTGCGCCTTGAGCGCCGCGGCGGTGGCCTTCATCACGATGTCGTTGAACGAGATCTTGACGGCCTCCCCGCTTCCCCGCTTCCCCGCCTCGTTCAGCGCATCCCGGGCCTCCGCCGTCCGGTCCATGTCCACCTCGGTCGTGAGGTAGAAGGTCGGTACCGGGCCGATGGACTGGGCCAGCCGCCTCGCGATGGTCTTCCGGATCTGGGTGAGGGGGACGTCCTGGTAGCCGCCGCCGGGCGCCGTGGCCGCCGCACCGGCGGCCGGCGCGGCGCTGTCGAGGTCGCGGAGAATGACCCGCCCCTCGGGCCCCGATCCGGCGATGGCGCCGAGGTCGATGCCGCGCTCCCGCGCCACCTTGCGCGCCAGGGGGCTGGCCTTGGTCCGGCCGGTGCTGGCGGGTGGAGGCGGAGCGGCGGGAACGCGGGGACGCGGGGACGCGGGCTGGGCGGCAGGTTCCGCGGCCGGGGGTGCCGGCGGCGCGGGCTTCGCGGTCCCAGTTGTCGCGGCGGCAGGCTTCGCCGGTGCGGGTGTCGCTCCGTTGCCACCGAGCAGGTCGCTGATGTCCTCGCCCGGCTGGCCGACGACGCCCACCAGGGATGCGACCGCCGCGGTGGTACCCGCGGGGACCAGCTGCTTCAGCAGGACCCCCTCGGCGCGCGCCACGAGTTCCATGACGGCCTTGTCCGTTTCCACCTCGGCGATCACGTCGCCGATCCGGATGGGGTCTCCCTCGTTCTTCTTCCACTCGACGAGGCGGCCTTCCTCCATCGTCGGCGAGAGCGCTTCCATCAGGACTTTTGAGGCCATGCGTCAGATCCCGGATCGGGGCAAGTGAGGAGGGGGCGGCCTTACGCCAGGTACAGGACCTGCTTGACCGCGGCGATCACCTTGGCCGGGTCGGCCTTGGCGGCCCGCTCGAGCTGCTTGTTGTATGGCATCGGCACGTCGGCGGCCGTCACCCGGAGGACGGGGGCGTCGAGCTCGTCGAAGATCCGGGACTGGATGGTGTCCACGACCTGGGCCCCCACCCCCGCAAACGCCCACCCCTCCTCCACCACCACGCAGCGGTGAGTGCGCGCCACCGAGCCGAGGACCGTCTCGGTGTCGAGCGGGCGGATCGTGCGGAGGTCCACGACCTCGGCGCTGATCCCCTCGTCCGCCAGCTGGTCGGCCGCCTTGAGCGCCACCGACACCGTCTTCGAATGACTGATGAGGGTGACGTCGGTACCCGCCCGCTTGACCTCCGCCTTCCCGATCGGGACCAGGTGCTCGCCGTCCGGGACCTCGCCCTTCACGTTGTAGAGCATTTCGCCCTCGATGAACACCACCGGGTCGTCGTCCCGGATGGCGCTCTTGAGGAGCCCCTTGGCGTCGGCCGGCGTGCCCGGGGTCAGCACCTTGAGCCCGGGGATGTGCGCGTACCACGACTCGAAGGACTGGGAGTGCTGGGCGGCGAGCTGGAGCGCGGCGCCGCCCGGTCCGCGAAAGACGATGGGGCAGCCCACCTGGCCCCCCGACATGTAGCGCATCTTCGCGGCGGAATTCACCACCTGGTCGATGGCCAGCAGCGCGAAGTTCCAGGTCATGAACTCGATGACGGGGCGCAGCCCCACCATGGCGGCGCCGACGCCGATCCCGGCAAAGCCCAGCTCGGCGATCGGCGTGTCCACCACCCGGTGCGCGCCGAACTCCTTCAGGAGCCCGCGGCTCACCTTGTAGGCGCCGTCGTACTCCGCCACCTCCTCGCCCATCAGGAAGACCCGATCGTCGAGCTGCATTTCCTCGCGCAGGGCGGCGTTCAGCGCGTCGCGGTAGGTGATGACCGGCATGTCAGCTTCCCCCCGCGAGGACGTCGGTCCAGAGTTCGCCCGGTTCCGGCTCCGGCGACTCCTCGGCGAAGGCGATGGCGTCGTCCACCTCGGCCACGACCGACGCGTCCATCGCCTTGATCCCCGCCTCGTCGATCATCCTGGCGGCGGTCATGTGGGCCTCGAGGAGCCGGATCGGGTCCCGCTGGCGGAACTCCTCCACCTCTTCCTTGCTCCGGTAAGTGCCGTGCGCCGCGTCCGACATCGAGTGGCCCACGTACCGGTAGGTGCGCATCTCCAGCAGCGTCGGGAGGGATTCCTTCCGCGCACGCTCCACCGCCCGGTCCATCGCGGCCCGGACGGCAAAGACGTCCTGGCCGTCCACCTCCTCCTCCGTCATCTCGTAGGCGTACGCGCGGTGCGCCACGTCGAGGATCGCGCTGGCCCGCGCGAGCGCGGTGCCCATACCGTAGCCGTTGTTCTCGACGATGAAGATGGCCGGCAGCTTCCAGAGGGCGGCCATGTTGAGCGTTTCGTGGAACGACCCGATGTTGACGGCGGCCTCGCCGAAGTAGCAAACCGCCACCTGGTCGGTCTTCCGGTACTTGGCGGCGAAGGCCATGCCGGCGGTCAGCGGGATGTGCCCGCCCACGATGCCATGGCCGCCGAGGAAGCCGAGGGAGGCGTCGAAGAGGTGCATCGAGCCGCCCTTGCCGTGCGAGCAGCCGGTGGCCTTGCCATAGAGCTCGGCCATGACCGAGCGCGCGGAAAGGCCGCGGGCCAGCGCGTGGCCGTGGTCGCGGTACGAGGTGGTGATGTAGTCGTCGGCGCGGAGCGAGGCGATGCTGCCGACTGCCACCGCCTCCTGCCCGATGTACAGGTGGCAGAACCCGCCGATCTTGCCGAGGCTGTACGCCTCGCCGGCCTTTTCCTCGAAGTACCGGATCAGCCGCATCTGGCGGAGGTACTCCACGCACTGCTCGCCGCTCGCGTCGGGCGTGGAGGCGCGCGGACGCTCCTTGGCGCGCGCCGGGGCGCGGGTTCCTGCCATCAGGCGCTCCTCATTTCCTTGGCCTTGTCCACCTGCGCCCACGCATGGTACGAGGAGCGGGTCAGGGGGCTCGATTCGACATGGGCGTATCCCATCCGGAGGCCGATGTCCCGCAGCTCGGCGAACTCCTCGGGGGTGTAATACCGGGCGATCGGCAGGTGCCCGCCGGAGGGCCGCAGGTACTGGCCGAGGGTCAGGATGTTGACGTCGCTCTTCCGCAGGTCCCGCATGCAGACCAGCACCTCGTCCCACTCCTCGCCCATCCCGAGGATGATCCCGGATTTGGTCAGGGCATCGGGGCCGCCCATCCGCCGCGCGTTGCCCAGGAGGCGCAGCGCACGGTCGTAGCGCCCGCCCGGCCGCGCCAGGCGGTACAGTCGCTCGGGGGTTTCAAGGTTGTGGTTCAGGATGTCGGGTCGGGCATCCATCACGATCTGGAGTGCGCCCTCCGAACCCTTGAAATCGGGGATCAGCACCTCCACCGAGGTGCCGGGCAGCCGCGCGCGAATCTCGGTGATGCACCCGGCAAAGGCCTCCGCGCCGCCGTTGTCGAGGTCGTCGCGGTCCACCGAGGTGATGACCACATGCTGAAGCCCCATGCGGGCCACGGCCTCGGCGAGCCGGACCGGCTCCACCGGGTCATACGGCTTCGGCGTCCCGTGCGCCACCGCGCAATAGGTGCAGTTCCTGGTGCAGACGTCGCCCAGGATCATGAAGGTGGCGGCCTTGTGCTCCCAGCACTCCCCGATGTTCGGGCAGCGGGCCTCCTCGCACACGGTGTGGAGGCCCAGCTCGCGCATCATGCCCCGGATTTCGACGTAATTCCGGCCGCCGGGCGTCCGCACCTTGAGCCAGGAGGGCTTTCGGGCGGGGCCGACGGGCAGCACGGCGACGCCGCCGGAGGGGTGGGCGGGGGTGCGGCTGAGCTGGACGAGCGGAACGGCCACCAGCGGCTCCTTGAGGCAGCGAAGGCCGGGCGGTCCCCGGCCGAGGGAGGGGTGAAAAGTAGTCGCCCGGCGGGGGGTCCGGAAGATCATCGCCCGCCGCGAGATACGCCAAGGGAGGGCAAATGAAAGCGACCCCCCGCGAGGTGCGAAGGGCCGCCAGCGAGGAGCGGAGGGTCAGTTGACGGCGACGCGGAGCAACACCATCAGGGCGGAATTGCCGCCATCCTCCTGCTTGACGGCGTCTCCGAAGTCCCGCTCGTACCGAATGTCGAACCCCCATCGGTCCCGCAGGAACCCGATGCCGATTGCACCACCGACGACGGTGTTCGGGTCAATGCCCTGGTCGGAACAACCCACCGACACGGTATCCACCGAGGTGTTACACGCCACGTTCAAAGCCAGGTAGGGGCCGAGGTACACGAAGGGGCCGCCCCCCTCGGTGAACTCGTACCGGAGGAGGACCGGGATCTCGAAGTAGTTGAGATTCAGGTTGATCCCCGTACCCTCGATCCCGGCACCCTTGCTCGCGTAGAGCAGCTCGGGCTCGAGGACGAGGGATGTGGCAATGGGAACACCCACCCACACGCCACCGGCAAAACCCGTGGACGAGCGATAGTCCACGTTGCCGCTGTCCGCGATGGTGGTGAAGTCCGCGCCGCCGAGGAAGCCGACCGCGACCTGCCGCTGGGCCGACGCGGGGCGGGCGGTGAGTGCGGCGACGGCCACGGTCAGGCCGGCAAGGGTG
>DASUFQ010000072.1:0-2285 GCA_036274515.1 Gemmatimonadales bacterium
CTCGCCTGCGGGGACGCCGAGGCGGCCACCGCGCGCGCAGCGGCGGCGGCGGAAACGGTGCTCTGCGTGAGCACCATGGCGAACCTCCCGCTGGAGCAGGTGCGGGCCGCGGCCCCGAACGCCCGGCAGTGGTTCCAGCTCTACGTGCAGCGCGACCGCGGCGTGACCGCCGAGCTGGTGCGGCGCGCCGCCGCCGCGGGGTACGAGGCGCTGGTCGTGACGGCGGATGCTCCGGCCCTGGGCCGACGGGAAGCCGACCTGCGCCACGGCTTCAGCCTGCCGGCGCCACTTAGCCCCGGAAATCTCGACCTGAGCGATGCCGCCCTGCTGGCGGGCGGCCACGCCGCCCGGTCCACGCTGGCCGCGCAGTTCGCCGCCAGCACCGACCCCAGCTTCGCGTGGGGTGATCTCGGCTGGCTCCGCTCGCTCAGCCCCCTGCCGATCGTGCTCAAGGGCGTGCTCCATCCGGACGACGCCCGCCGAGCGGCCGACGAAGGCGTGGAAGCGGTGGTGGTCTCCAACCATGGCGGCCGGCAGCTCGACGGGGCCATCGCCGCCCTCGACGCGCTGCCCGCGGTGGCGGCCGCGGCGGGCGACCGGCTCGAGGTGCTGATGGACGGCGGCATCCGCCGCGGCACCGACGTGCTGGTCGCGCTCGCGCTTGGCGCGCGGGCCGTGCTCCTGGGACGGCCGGTGCTCTGGGGCCTCGCGGTGGGCGGGGAGGCGGGGGCGGCCCGGGTGCTCTCCCTGCTTCGGGCCGAGGCCGATCTGGCGCTGGCGCTCACCGGGTGCACCTCGCCGGCGGAGGTGACGGCGGATCTGCTGGGTTGACGACCGGGTCTCCGAGCCGCAACGTACCGGCAGCCCATACCGGAGGCCCCATGGACCAGGACGATCTTCCCGTCGGCCGCGTGCTCGACCGCCGCGAGACACTCGGCGCCCTCGGGGCCTCCGGCCTCGCCCTCCTCGCCGACCGTTGGCTCCCCGGCTGGTACCGCGTCGCACCGGCGCGCCGGGCGCCGGGGTGCGTCGTCCGGCCGGAGCAGATGGAGGGGCCGTACTTCGTGGACGGGATGCTCGACCGCTCCGACATCCGGGCCGATCCCGCCACCGGCGAGGTCAAGCCGGGTACGCCGCTGCTGCTCACGCTCGCCGTCAGCACCCTCCGCGACAACGCCTGCGCCCCGCTGGCGGGGGTGCACGTGGACATCTGGCACTGCGACGCGCTCGGCGTCTACTCCGGCGTGAAGGACCCCCACTTCGACACCACCGGTCACCACTACCTCCGCGGCTGGCAGCGCACCGACCGGAACGGCGAAGCCCGGTTCAGGACCATCTATCCCGGCTGGTACCCCGGCCGGTCGGTGCACATCCACTTCAAGCTGCGCACCCATCCCGAGGCCGAGCGCGGCCAGGTGTTCACCTCCCAGCTCTACTTCGACGACGCGCTCACGACGCGGGTGCACCGGGCTCCGCCGTACAGCTCGAAGGACGGCCGCCGGGCGATGAACGCCGACGACGAGATCTACGCCGAAGGCGGAAATCAGCTCATGCTCGCCCCGGAGCGATCGGGGGACGGATGGGCCGCGCGGTTCGAAGTGGCGCTGTTGGCGTGAGGGGAGCGCTTCGGACGCCGCGGCGCAGGCTTCTGGTCATGTTGGGCGTGGGCCGCCGCCTGTGAAGAAGGCCGTCCCCGCCGCCAACCCCGACGCGTACGTGGCCGCGCTGACCGGCTGGCGTCGTACCCGGGTCCAGGAGCTGCGGGCCGCGATCCGCTCCGCGGCCCGGCTCGACGAGGTCATCAAGTGGGGGAACGTGGTGTACCTGGGGAACGGTCCCGTGCTGATGATCCGGGCCGAGGGGGAGCGGGTACTGCTCGGGTTCTGGCGGGGACAGCGACTTCGCCAGATCGAGCCGCGGCTGCGACCGGGCGGCAAGTACGAGATGGCGACGCTCGAGCTGCGGTCGGGTGACCGGATCGCGCCGGCGACCGTCCGCCGGCTGACCGCGGCCGCCGTCGAGCTGGACACCGAGCTGGGCGACCCGACGAAGATCCCGGCCCGGGGCTGAGCGATCGCTTTCTTGCCGCGCTCGGACCTCCGCGGCACATTCCCTCTCTTCATTCCATCTCTCGACCTAGCTAGCAATCCAGCTCCGGCAGGAGTCGGCATGGGCCTCTGGTTACTCAACCTCCCCGTCCCCGTGATGGGCACCATCATCCTGGGCCTCGTCTATCTCGGCACGGCGATCATCTACTGGACGGTGATGTCGCTCGCGAAACAGGA
>DASUFQ010000073.1:0-2813 GCA_036274515.1 Gemmatimonadales bacterium
GAATGGCGCCGGCAAAGATCCGGACGCCGTCGCCCAGGAGCCGCGTGAGGAGGAAGACCACCGACACCAGGCGCCGGCTCGTGGGGCCAAACCGGGTCTCGATCCGCTGGTAGGCCGTTTCCTGGTCGCCCCGGAAGTACCCGGGCAGCAGCCAGAGGGCCACCCCGATCCGTCCGATGAGGTACCCGAAGGTGAGCTGCAGGAAGGTCAGGTCGCCCCGGGCGCCGAGGCCGGGGACGGAAATGACGGTGATGGCGGAGGTTTCTGTGGCGACGATGGAAAAGAGGATGGCCCACGCCGGAAGGTTGCGGGCCCCGAGGAAGTAGTCGCCAGCGGTAGTCTGGGAGCGGGACACCCAGAGCCCTGCGCCGAGGGTCAGGGCGAAGTATCCCGCGATGACGGTGAGATCGAGCGGTGCCATGCGGCGCCGCGAACTACGCGGTGAAGCTGCTCCCGCAGCCGCAGCCGCCCGTGGCGTTCGGGTTCGAGAAGGTGAACCCGCTGCCCTGCATCGACGAGACGTAGTCCACCGTGACGCCGGCCAGGTACTGGAGGCTGAAGCC
This sequence comes from Gemmatimonadales bacterium, assembly GCA_036274515.1. GTDB lineage: Bacteria > Gemmatimonadota > Gemmatimonadetes > Gemmatimonadales > GWC2-71-9 > SPDF01. The sequence continues at coordinate 564 of DASUFQ010000073.1, forward strand.
GTCGACGAACACGCGGACCGCGTTGAGGTCGAGGACGACGTCGTCCTCAAGCGCCTTTTCCTCGACATTCAGGCTGTACTTGAAGCCGCTGCAGCCGCCCGGGAGCACGGAAATCCGGAGGCCGGCGGACTCCGCCGGCACGTCCTCGGCTGCGATGAACTTGCGCACTTCCTCCGCCGCGCGGTCGGTCAGCGTCAGCTGGAGTTGGGGCGCCTGCGCTTCAGTGGCCATGGTGGTGCTCCTTGAGTGACGCCTGAAAGCTAGGGAGTTTGCCCCGCAGGGTCAACGCGTCCCTGCTGCAGCAGGTTGCACGCCGGGATCCAGCGCCAGCAGCACCCGGTCGCCCACCCCGCCGCGCACCCCCGCAAACCGCTGGTTGGCCCGGGTCGGGTGCACCCGGTTCGAGAGGACGACGATCACCACCCCCCGGGCCGGGTCCATCCAGATGCTGGTGCCGGTAAAGCCGGTATGGCCGACGCTCCCGGCGGAGAGGTAGGCGCTGCCGGTGTTGTCGGCCGTCGGCACCTCCCAGCCGAGGGCGCGCATGGAGGCGGGTGGGATCCGCTGGGGGACGGTAAAGGACCGGAGGAGTCCGGCCGACACGGCAGGTTGGTTCTTCGGGGTCGCCGCGCCGCGGTTCTGGTTGATCCACCATTCGCCGAAGCGCAGCAGGTCGTTCCCGGTGGAAAAGATGCCCGCGTGTCCCGACACCCCGTCCATGCGCCAGGCATTCTCGTCGTGGACCTGCCCGCGAATCACCCGGCCCCGGTAGGGGTCGAACTCGGTGGGTGCCACGCGCGGGATCCAGGCGACCGGCGGGTTGTAGGTGGTCGAGCGCATGCCGAGCGGGCTGAAGAGGCGCCGGGAGAGCAGGGTGTCGATCCGTTCGCCGTAGACCGACTCGACCGCCTGCGTGAGGAGGATGGCGCCGAGGTCAGAATAGGCGTAGCGGGAGCCGGGGAGGGTGTCGAGCGGGGTCGAGTCCACCACGCCGAACACCCCGGGGCGGCTGGCCGCCAGGAGATAGAGGGGGCGCCAGGCGGGGAGGCCGCTCGCATGCGCCAGCAGGAGGCGGATGGTGACGCTGTCGGCCCCCGGCTCGTCGAACGCCGGGACGTACCGGGAAGCCGGCGCGTCGAGGTCGATCCGGCCCTCCTCGACGGCCCACATGAGGGCGGTGGTCAGGCCCACCACCTTGGTGAGCGAGGCGAGGTCGTACACCGTCTTGCCGTTCGGCCGGCCGGGGAGGCTGTCGCCCAGGCGGCCGGTGCCGTAGATGTACCGGTGCCCCGGCCAGCTCACGGCGACGACGATGCCGGGCGCCGCCCCGGCGGCCACCGCGCTGTCGACGAAGTGGCGGAGCGGCCCCCAGTCGGGGTGGCGCGCCAGCGGCACCGGTCCCGGCGCCACGCGGGGCGCGCAGGCGAGGACGGCGAGCGTGAGCGCGACCGCCGGCAGCCGCCCCCCGCGGTTCGGCATCTACCGGGTGGCCCCGAGCCGGATGCCGCCGCCGATGGTGTAGGTGGAGTCGAGCCCGATCGGCAGCCGCCCGGATATTTCTTCGCGACCGGTCAGCGCCGCCGCGACGGCCCGCTCGTTGATGGGGCGCGCCGCCCACGCGAGGAGGTAGCCCTGGACCGCCGGCGCCTGCGACAGGAGGTAGGGGGACCCGAACGAGACGAGGATCGTCGGCTGCGCCGCCGCCGTCGTGTTGACGAGCTCGGCGACCGTCGGCGGGAGGCTGATGGTGCCGCTCCAGGCGCTGACCCGGATCGAGGCGGCCACGAGGGCCACGGGAGAGGCGGCGAGGACGGCGCGGGCGGAGTCGTAGCTCGCGGGCCCGCTCGCCGGCCAGAGCCGGAAGGCAGTCACGGCGTAGCCGGCGGCCCGCAGGTCGCCGGCGAGGGTGTTCCCCAGCGTGCTCGAGGGGTCGTCGGCGTAGGTGAGGAGCGACACCGGCTGGGCCCGGGCGCGGAGCCGCGCGACGACCGCCGTGCTGTCCCGCACCAGCACCAGCGAGCGGGCGGTGACATCCGCGGCGATGACCTGGTGTTCCGCGTTCCCCACCGACTCCATCACCCCGCTGAGCGGCACGAGGCGCTGCTTGAAGAGGCCGAGCTGGCGCTTGAGCTCGAGCACCCGCCGCACCGACTCGTCCACCCGTGCCTGCGTGACCCGGCCCTGCTCGACTGCCGCCACCACCGCGTCGATCGCCGCCTGCGGGTCGGCGGGCTGGAGGAGGATGTCGGC
>DASUFQ010000074.1:0-2063 GCA_036274515.1 Gemmatimonadales bacterium
TCGGGGCCGGGGGCGCGGTGGACCTGTTCCTCGACGCCCCGGAAGACTGGCGGTCCTTCCATGTCCTCTACGAGGTCGCCATGATCACCGCCGCCCTCGGTCTCGTCGCCTGGCTCTGGCGCGGCTGGTGGCGAGCCGAGGTCTCGGCCGGCGCGCTGCGGCACACCCTGGCCGAGCGGCAGGCCGAGCGGGATGCCTGGCGTCGGCGGGCCGAGCGAGCCCTGGAAGGGCTGGGGCGGGCGGTGGACGAGCAGTTCGGCGCCTGGCAGCTGACGCCCGCCGAGCGGGAGGTCGCGCTGTTCCTGCTCAAGGGACACGGGCACAAGCAGATCGCGGCCCTCACGGGCCGGAGCGAGCGCACCGTGCGCCAGCACGCGGTGGCGGTGTACCAGAAGTCGGGCCTCCGCGGCCGCGCGGAGCTGGCGGCGTTCTTTCTGGAGGACCTGGCCGTGCCGCCGGCACCCGGGAGCTTCTGAGTCGTCGGCGCGGCCTTCAGCCGCGGCGATCCTGCGCCCAGCGCCGTTCGTAGTGGTCGTGATCGTCGGCTCGGGGCGTCGTGTCGGGTTTTCGGAGGCTTCCCCGCGTGATTGTCTGGGATCGCCGGCGAGGGCCGAGCGGCCCCGTCACCGATCACACGAAGGGGGCCGACGATGCGTGCACTGACCGGAGCCGCCGGATCACTCATGGCGGCACTCTGCCTCACCGCTTGCGAAGCCAACACCGCTCCGAACGACGCCGAAGCCGGGGGAGGCCGGACCCAGGCGCCGGCCATCACCGCCACTCCGACTCAGCTGCTGTTCCGGATCTACGCCTTCGCTCCGGACCGCGATCCTCCGAGTCAGATCCTTCAGGTCTCCGACGGCGGGACGCTGAACTGGAGCGCGGACACGCACACCAGCTGGATCACGGTCTGGCATTCCGGCGCGCCGGGCCGGCTGGTGGTCGGGCTGAACCGTTCGCACATGGGGCTCGAGGCCCTGGACCGGCCGCCCGTGCTGAAGACGACGATCACCCTCTCGGCCGCAGGAGCCTCGAACAGCCCGGTGCAGATCCCGGTGCTGGTCCTGATCTCCTACGTGCCTCCGGACAAGCTCGGTCCCCCAGGGAATCCGGACCCGCGTGAGTAGGGCGCGCCTACCCCCTCCCCTCGAGGGCGGCCCCGAGCGCGCCGGCGGATGGGAACCGATCCCCCGGCTTCGTGGCCAGCGCCCGGAGCACCACCCGCTCGAGCTCCGGGCTCACCTCGGGACGAACCGTGGCCAGCGGAGGTACCTGGCCAGCCGCATGGCGGGCGAAGATCGCCTGGGACGTCGACCCGGTATGGGGCGGCGTCCCGGCGAGCATTTCGTACAGCACGCAGCCCAGCGCGTAGATGTCGGCCCGACCGTCGAGCGGGCCTCCCCATCCCTGCTCCGGGCTCATGTAGGTAGGAGTCCCCAGTATCAGGCCGGTGGTGGTGAGCCGCTCGCCGCCGGCCTCGTCGAGCGCCCGCGCGATGCCGAAGTCGGCGACCCGAACGCCGCCCTCCTCCAGGAGGAGGTTCTCCGGCTTGATGTCGCGGTGCACCACGCCGGCGGCGTGGGCATGCGCCAGCGCCGACGAGACCTCCCGGGCCACTCTCACCGCTTCGGCGATCGGCAGCTGGGGCTCCTCGTCGAGCCGGTGGCGGAGGGAGCGGCCGCTCATGCAGGGCATGGTGTAGTAGACGACCGGCGTGCCGTCGTCCCGGGTGAAGGAGCCCGATTCCCAGAGCGGCAGGATCCGGGGGTGATCGAGCCGCGCGACGATGGCGATCTCCCGGGCGAAGCGCTCCCGGGACAGCACGCCCGCGACATCGGCCCGCAGCACCTTGATCGCCACGGCGCGGCCGTCCCGCGGATCGTGGGCCCGGTACACCGTCGCCGTGGCGCCCCGGCCCAGCTCCCCTTCTATCAGATAGGGCCCGAGGCTCTCTCCCGCCGTGAAGCCGGGCCGCGCGGAAGTCTCCTCCCGCCGACTATCCACCAAGGCCACCACGGGCGCCGCGAAGGCGGCGGCCGGTCCGGTCAGCAGGTCGCCGGGCG
>DASUFQ010000075.1:0-12809 GCA_036274515.1 Gemmatimonadales bacterium
GACATCTCGGGCGAGCTGCAGGGCGACCTCCTCCGCCAGGGCCGCGAGATGGCCTGGACCCTCACCGCGGACGACAAGGGCGCGAAGCCCCGGGCCACCTTCGCGTGGGGGGCGGTGGTCAAGGACGGCACGATCTACGTGCCGGACATCAACACCGGGCTGTGGATCCTGCAGCTGGCCCCGAAGGGGAACCCGACGCCGTAGGGGAGAGGCAGGGAGACAGGGAGACAGGGGGACAAGGAATTGGAACAAACGACCCCCCGGGGGAGGACTCCCCGGGGGGTCGTCTGCAAGGGGAGGGTCACTGCGGGGGCGCGCAGCTGGGGTAGCCGATGAACGCGCCGGTCTGCACCGTGGTGCCGCTGACCTTCACGTTGTACGTCCCTTCCGTACTCTCGCCGTCGTAACTGCCCGAGGCGTTCAGCGTGCCTTCGGTCGTTGTCGTCGCGATCGTGAAGGCGGTGGCCGTCGCCGTTCCCGAGAAGTCGATCACATTGCCGCCTTCACTCACGGCGGTCCCGAGCACAACGTCTCCCGCGATCACGACGCTGAAGGTGCCGTACACGGCTTCGGGCGGATCGGCGGTGAGGTCCGAGCCCTCGAAATAGCCGCAGTAGGTCTTCGCTGGCGAGCCCGATGCGGAGGCGACCGCCGACAGGGAGCCGGTGACGCCGCCCGGCGCCGTGAAGGTCCCGACCAGCATGCCGTTCAGCAGGGAGCCCGTGAGCGTCCAACCCCCGCCGGACATGGTGAGCGTGCCGCCTTCGATGGAGCCGGTGATGGCCGCCGCCGCGCCGCCGCCGATGCTCACCGTCCCGGTGGCGTTGACCGGCGCGCCGCCCGCAGGATTGGGGCCGGTGCCGGCGCCATTGACGGCGGGCGGGGCCGACACCGGGCTGGCAAAGGTGATGCTCAGGGGGCCCGTCTGCCCGTCGGTGCTGGCGACGAACCCTGCGTAGTCCGTGGCGGCGGGCAGGCCGGGATCGTTCGGGGCATCGTCGTCGCTGCAGCCGCTGACCGCGACGGCAATCAGCACCAGCGAGGCGGCGGTCCATCGGCGGAACGGGTACGGGGCGTTCATCATGGCGGACTCCTGGGAGGTTAGGCCGGAACGGATCGAACATATCGGACGCCCCGGACGCTGGCAGCGCCGCGGGCGATTGACGAATGTCGGATCGCCCGGTTATTTCCCCGTTACCCACTCCGTAACGCCACCCTGACACCGCCCCGGCGCCAGCATGATCCGGCTCAAGTCATTCGGCCACATCGATCTTCGCGGTGCCGGGGGCGAACTGCGCGGAATCCTCACGCAGCCCAAGCGCCTGGCCCTGCTGCTGCGGCTGGCCGCCGAGCGTCCGGGCACCTTCCTCCGACGCGACACCCTCCTGGCAATGTTCTGGCCCGAGCTCGACACGGCCGGGGCGCGAAATGCCCTCCGGCAGGCGCTGTTTCATCTCCGCCGAGAGCTCGGAGACGGCGTGCTGGTGAACCGGGGAGACGAGGAGGTCGGCCTCAATACGAAGTTGATCTGGTCGGATATCGGGGAGTTTGAGGCTTCCGCCGAGGCCGGGCGCTGGGATGCGGCCCTCGACCTCATCGGGGGCGACCTGGCGCCCGGGTTGTACCTGTCGGATGCGCCGGGGTTCGAGGAGTGGCTGGAGGCCACGCGGGCGGACATCCACCGGAGGGCGGCCGCTGGCGCCTGGGAGCGCGCCCGGGAGGCGGGGGTGGCGGGCAACCCGGGGCTGGCGGCTGCGTGGGCGCGCCGCGCGATGCGGCATGCGCCGGAAGACGAGGCCGGCGTCCGCAGGCTCCTTGCCTTCCTGATCCAGTCGGGGGACACGGCGGGCGCGGCGCACGTCTATGTGGTGTTTGCGGAGCGCCTCCGCCGAGAGTACGGCGTATCCCCCGCTCCGGAGACGACGGCCATTTGGGAGGCGCTCCCCGCCGAGCCGCCCGGGATTGCCACGCCGGCCCCCCCGTTCCCCCAGGCGCCCGGGCGCGTTTCCATCCCGCCGGGATCGGACGCCGCGGGACCGATTGCACCTCCGCCGTCACGATCGTGGCGCTGGGGCGCCGCGGCAGGGCTGTGCTTCCTCTTCGTGACCGGCCTGATCGGGTGGTGGCGAGCCCGGGACCCGTTGACCACACCGACGGCCGAGGCCCGCCTCCTGATTGCCCCGTTCCGGACCGGCGGATCGGACACGATGCTCGCGGCGCTGTCGGTCGGCCTCGTGGACCTGACCAATGCGCGGCTTTCGGGAGCATCATCTCCGCATCCGGTGGACCCGGATGTCGCGCTCCGGGCGGTGGGACAGGCGAAACGGCACGACTCGACTTCCGCGACCGGCCCGTTGCTCGAGGCAGCCCGCCAGACCGGCGCCGGCCTCGTGCTGACGGGCACGATCATTCGCGAAGGATCCCGCATTGCCCTTGCGGCGGTCGTGCTCCGGGCGCCGGACGGCTCCAGCGTGCAGCTGCCGACCGTGAGCGGCCCGGTGGACAGCCTGCCATGGATGGTGGATCGCATGGCGGTGGACCTGCTCTCCGCGCTAGCGAGCCAGGACGGTGCCGACGCGCCGTCGCTCTCATCGATTCCCCTGCCTGCCTTGCGGGCCTACCTCGACGGCCGCGAGGCGATGCGCGAGGGGCGGGTGACCAGCGCGATCGCCGCGCTCGCCCGGGCGCTCGAGCTGGACTCGACCTTCGCGCTGGCGGCGCGTGACTACGCGGAGGCGGTGGATTGGGTCGGTGAGGATCCACAGGGCACGGCAAAGAACAGGGCATGGGCGTTGCGGGACCGGCTCGGCGTCCGCGACCGCGCGTTCCTGACGGCGCTGGTCGGCCGGCGGTGGCCGGCGCCGACCCCGGTCCGGGAGCAGGTGGAGGACTGGGAGGCCGCCATCCGCTGGGCGCCCGATCGTTCCCGCGCCTGGTTCGGGCTTGGGGACGCGCTCTTCCATTCCGGGAATTCGGTGGGGATCGCCGGGGCCCAGGGCCGCGCGCGGAATGCCTTCGATCGCGCGCTGGCCCTGGACTCCGCCTCCGCGCCGGCGCTGCTGCACCGGATCGAGGTGGCCGCGCGTGAGGGCGACACCGCGACAGTCAGGCGCCTGATGCCCCTGGTGGAGCGCTCGGGGGAGACCAGCGACGCACTCGAGTTCCTGCGCTGGCGCACCGCCGTGGCGCTCGGCGATTCCGCGGCGGTGCTGCGCGCCCGGTCCGCATTCGACTCCTTCAGTCCCTTCGCCCTGGTCCGCATCGTCGGCTGGGGCCAGCTCGATCACGTCGGGATGGGCGATCCTGTGCGGGCGCTGGCGGTCCTCCAGCGGCGCGCCAGCACGAGCGCCGAGGCGGCCTACCTCTACTCGCTGACCGCTTCGCAGGCCGGCAACCGGGGGCGGGTCGCCCAGCTGGCCCGGGTGGCCGTCGAGGCAGGGGGGCCGGCCTCGATCACCGCGCCGCTCATGTATGCCGCTGACGAGGCGGCACGCCCCGCGATGGAGGCGCTGCGTCGCGCGGTGCGGGAGGGTCGCGACTCCAGCCCGGAGTCGCGGGAGGCACTGACGTTCTGGCAATTGTGGGAGGGAGATTCAGTGGATGGAGCCGCCGCGCGAGCCTACCTGGCGGCGCTGGACCGGCGGCCGGATCTCCTCGGATCCGCTGCGCCCGCCTGTCTGGCCGCCGCGAGGCTCGGGGTGGCGGATGCTGCCGCACGCCTCCGCCGGGCGGACTCGCTGGTCGACTGGCTCGCGGATGCGAACCAGGTGGGCGCCACCCTCCTGATCCTCGCGCGGTGCCACGAGGCAGCCGGCGACCAGGCGGGTGCGCTCGACATGCTGGGCCGCCGCCCGCTCGACCCGGTGTACGGGCCGAACTCGCTCGCGGGATATCTGTACGACGAGGGCCGAGTGGCGCTGCGCATGGGCGACCGGCCGCGGGCGCTGCGTGCCTGGCGGCACTTCCTGATGCTGCGCGACGATCCCGATCCTGCGCTCCGCCCGCAGGTGGCGGCGGTGCGGCGCGTCGTCGACAGCCTCTCGAGAAACTAGCGGCGACACGCGATACCGCGGGGTCGGCCCCGCCGGCAACGTCACCGGCGGGCCGCCTGCGTTCCCCAGGCTCAGGTCGGCGAGCCGCAGATCCCCCCGAAGAAGCTGCCCGAGGAGATGGTCACGCCGCCCAGTTTCACGGTGTACGTACCCTCGATCCCGGTGGCGTCGTAGTCGCCGGTGGCGGTGAGGGTGCCGCCAGAATCGGCATCGGTGAGGCTGATGGAGACCGAACTCGAGGTCGAGGTGCCCTGCAGCGGGATGGCCTGGCCCTCATCATCGTAGGCCACGCCGTTGGCCGTCCCGGCCGCCACGACCAGGTTGAAGGTGCCGGAGTCTTCCGACGGCGGGTCACCGATGCTGGTGCCCGAGAATGTCCCGCAGAACGCCCGGGCGGGGGCGCTCTCGCTGTTCGCGGCGGCCACCATCGTGCCCGACACCCCGGGGCCGGTGAAGCCGCCGGTGACGACGCCGTTCACCAGGTCACCGAAGAGGTTGTACCCCCCGCCCGACATGTTGAGGACGTCGTCGTCATCCAGCGTGCCCGCGATGTTCGTCAGGGCGCCGCCGCCGAGCTGCATGGTGCCGGTGACGTTCACCACCGCACCAACCGAGAATGAGGGGCCCGTGCCGGTGGACGAGGCGATGGGCGGGGCAGCCACGGCGCTGGCGAAGGTCAGGTTCAACGGGCCGGTCTGGCCGTCGCTGCTCGCCACGAGGCCCACGTAGGAAGTCGAGGCCGCCGGGCCCCCGCCTCCGCCGTTGTCGTCGTCCGAACAGGCGCCGACGGCGGCGGCCAGGAGGAGCGCGGCGCCGAGGCGAAGGGATCGAGTACAGGTCAAGCCTTGCATGGGACACCCCCAGGGGGAGGAAGTGGCAGGGGAGTCGGGTTGGGGAGCCTGCGGACGGTGTCCCCGGGTGCCCTGCATCGCCCGGGGGAGGGTGACTATGCACTTCGGGACGGGTCAGGGCAAGTCGGGGTCAGCCGTTCCCCTCACCTCCTCAGCCACAGGGTGTGCCCGTGAAGGTGCCGAAGGAATAAGGGACCTCGCCCTTCGACTCGTGAAAGGAACCGGAGACTCCGGTCTCATCGTAGGTGCCATCCACCGTGAAGAGATGCTGGGTATAGGGATCGGTCTGCGAGACGCTGATGTCGGAGGGGGTCGCGGTACCCGCGAAATGCACCGCGATCGTGTCGGCGTAGATCGGGGCAGGGGGCATGGACGGCCACCGATACATCACGCCGGCGATGACGCCCCCTGCAATGGTCAGGCTGAACGTTCCAATGAGCCCGGTGTCCGGGGCCTCGGTATCCTCCCCGAGAAAGGTGCCGCAGTAGCCGGTGGCAGGGACCCCCGGGCTGCTGCTGGCGGCCACCAGAAACCCGGAGCTGGTGCCCGGGCCGTCGAGCGCCCCGATGAGCAGCCCATCCTCCAGGGTGCCCGCGAGGGTCCACCCGCCATCCGTCAGGGCCTCGAAGATCTCGCCGTCGATCGTGCCCTCGACGGTGATGATCGGGCTCCCACCGACCTGCATCGTGCCGCTCACGTTCACCGGGGCCCCGTTCGCGAGGGCGGGACCGGTGCCGGTGGGCTGCGCGCCGGGGGGCGCCGCCACGGGGGTGGCGAAGGTGAGGTTGAGCGGGCCGGTCTGGCCGACCGAGGTGGCGACGAAGCCCGCATAGGTCGTTGAGGGGGGCAATCCGCCGCTGCCGGCGTCCGAATCGGAACCGCAGGCCGTGGTGAGGAAGGCCACGGCGACAAGGGGCGCGAGTGCCCGCCAGGTGGCCCGGGCGAGGCGTGCATGGATTGGCGGTGGCATGAGGTACTCCTTCGGCGGGATCGGGAGGGCGAGTGTCGCACAATGCACCCGCCAACCGGTCAGGGCAACCCTACCCCCGCGCGGTGGCGGCGAGCCGCAGCATGGCGACGACGATGCCCGAGCGACAGGTCCAGACGCCGACGCGAATCCAGTTGAGCCGGGCGTAGTGGTGGAAGCCGGCGGGATTGTACCTCGCCACGGGCCCGTGGCCCATCCGCGCCCTGATGACGAGGGTGGTGCACCACGCGGTGCAGATCAGTCCGAGGTTGAGGGCGTGAAGCCAGGCCGGGATCCCGGGCGGCTGCAGGATGGCGATCCCGATCCCCGAGAGCGCTTCCACGGTGACGACGGGCCAGAACAGCCAGCGGAAGATCCGTCGGTGCAGGGAGGCGTGCCGCGGCCAGGCCTGGGGGGTGGCGCCCGCGAGCCGGGGGACGACCGTGACCTGGACGACCCACATGACCGTCGCGAGCACGAGAGTGGTCGTCGCGTGGACCAGCAGGAAGGCGTGGATCACGGGAGGACCGGCGGTGGCCGCTAGTGGACCAGCTTCTTGTACTTGATCCGGTGCGGCTGGTCGGCCGACGTTCCCTTCCGCCGGTGGAAGTCCGCCGCGTAGTCCTGGTAGTTCCCCTCGAACCACACCACCTGGCTTTCCCCCTCGAACGCGAGGATGTGCGTCGCGATGCGGTCGAGGAACCACCGGTCGTGGCTGATGACCACGGCGCAGCCGGGAAAGGCCACGAGCGCGTCCTCCAGGGCGCGGAGCGTGTCCACGTCGAGGTCGTTGGTCGGTTCGTCCAGGAGCAGGAGGTTGCCGCCGGTCTTGAGGAGCTTGGCCAGGTGGAGGCGGTTGCGCTCGCCTCCCGAGAGGACGCCGACCTTCTTCTGCTGGTCCGTCCCGCGGAAGTTGAAGCCCGCGCAGTACGCCCGCGCGTTGACCTCCCGTCCGCCGAAGTCGAGGACATCGGCGCCGCCGCTGATTTCCTCGTACACCGTCTTGCCGGCGTCGAGCGCCTCGCGGCTCTGGTCCACGTACGCCGTCGTGACGGTGGCGCCGATGGTGAGCGTCCCCGCGTCGGGCCGTTCCTGGCCCGCCACCATCCGGAAGAGGGTCGTCTTGCCGGCGCCGTTGGCGCCGATCACGCCGACGATGCCACCCCGGGGCAGCGCGAAGTCGAGGCCCTCGAACAGGAGGCGCTCGCCGTACCCCTTGGCCAGGCCCCGCGCAAGCACCACCTCATCGCCCAGCCGCGGCGGCCGGGGGATCAGGATTTCCGCGGTGCCCTCGCGCGCCCGGTCCCCCTCGGCGAGCAGCTCCTCGTAGCGCGCCACCCGCGCCTTGTTCTTGGCCTGGCGCGCGCGGGGCGACATCCGCACCCACTCCAGCTCGCGCTGCAGCGTGCGCTGCCGCGCCGAGGCCTGCTTCTCCTCCGTGGCGAGGCGGGCCTGCTTCTGCTCGAGCCAGGAGGAGGAGTTCCCCTTCCACGGAATCCCCTGGCCGCGGTCGAGCTCGAGGATCCACCCGGCCACGTTGTCAAGGAAGTAGCGATCGTGGGTGACGGCCACGACGGTGCCGGGGAATTCCGCCAGGTGGCGCTCGAGCCAGGCCACCGATTCCGCGTCGAGGTGGTTGGTCGGCTCGTCGAGGAGCAGCAGGTCGGGCTGCTCCAGGAGCACGCGGCACAGCGCCACGCGCCGCTTCTCGCCGCCGGAGAGGGTGGCCACCGAGGCGTCGCCGGGCGGCAGGCGAAGGGCGTCCATGGCGATGTCGATCGTGCGGTCGAGGTCCCAGAGGCCGAGGGTCTCGATCCGGTCCTGCAGCGCGCCCTGGCGCTCGAGGAGCGCGCTCATTTCCTCATCCGACATCGGCTCCGCGAACCGTGCCGAGACGGCCTCGAATTCCGTGAGGAGCGCGCGCTGCGCCTGCACCGCCTCCTCGACGTTGCCCCGCACGTCCTTGGCGGGGTCGAGCACCGGTTCCTGCGGCAGGAAGCCGATGCGCGTCCCCTCGGCGGCGCGGGCCTCGCCGATGAAATCCTGGTCCACCCCGGCCATGATGCGCAGCAGCGAACTCTTCCCGGCGCCGTTGGCGCCGAGGACCCCGATCTTGGCGCCGGGGAAAAACGAGAGGTAGATCCCCTTGAGGACCTCCCGCTTGGGCGGGACGACCTTGCCGAGATTCACCATGGTGTAGATGTACTGGGGGTTTGCCATGGGGCGGGAGTATAGTGGGCGCCGGGTGGGGCTGGAAGGGGCGGGAAACCGAAAGGGCACGCCAGCGGGCGTGCCCTTCGTCCGGTTCCTGCGAGAGGGGCCGGGACCTACGAAAGGTGCTTGCTGACGAGCTTGGTCATCTCGAACATGTTGACCTTGGACCGCCCGCCGAAGACCGCCTTGAGGTTGGCGTCGGCGTTGATTTCGCGGCGGTTCTTGGAGTCCTGCAGGCCCTTCCGCTTGATGTAGGCCCAGAGCTTCTTGGTGACTTCGGTGCGCGGATACGGGCCGGCGCCGATGACCGCGGCGAGCGCGGCGGAGACCTTCATCGGCTTCATGAACGCCGCCGAGGGCTTACGCTTGCTGGCCGTCTTGCGCTTCTTCGGGGCCTTCTTCTTGGCAGCCTTCTTGACGGCGCGCTTCTTCGCGGTCTTCTTGACCGCCTTCCTCGCGGCCTTCTTGGCCGGCCTCTTCGCTGCCTTCTTCTTCTTGGTTGCCATCGCGAGTCTCCGTTCGAGGGTGAACTCCACGCGTGTCAGAGGGGACACGGCAGGACTGCGACCCCAATGTAGCAACTTTCCCCTCTGTCAACAATAGGAAATTCGGGTTTTTCCCTCTAGAAACCGGTTCGGCGCCCCGCCGCGGCCCCGGGAGGCGCGACAATTTCCCCCGCGATGGTACATTTCACGGGCCGGTTCACGGGGCACGCGGAGAGTCCCGTTCCCCTCGGACGCGCGCCAATTCCCGGAGGTGTCCGTGCGCATGCGCACTCGTCTTCTCGTCCTGCCCGTCGTTCTGAGCGCGGGCGTCGCCTGCGGTGGCACGGCGCAGGAGCCGCTGCCGCTCGGGGCGGAGGCGCCCCCGTTCTCGCTGACCGGTGCCACGCGGGAGGGGATCCTGCCCGCGCCGGTGTCGCTCGCCGACCTGCGGGACAAGGCCGTCGTGATCGCCTTCTTCTACAAGGCGCGGACCAAGGGCTGAACCATCCAAATGGACGCGTACCGTGATCAGTACGCGACGACCTTCAATGGTGGCACCGACGTCGTCCTGCTGGCGGTCAGCACCGACTCGCCGGAGACGCTCGCCTCCTGGGCCATGGACGCGGACTACCCGTTCGTGTTCCTCAGCGATCCCGATGGGGCGGTCGGCAAGGCCTACGGGGCCCATAGCGCCACGTACGGCCTCGACAACCGGAACCTCTTCGTCGTGACCCCGGCCGGCACCATCGGCTACCGGGCGGTGCCGTTTCGCGAGACCGACCCGACCGCCTACACCGCCCTGGCCGAGGCGGTCGATCGCATCGCGGGCGTGCCGTGACCGCGGCGTGGTACCCGGCTCGCGCCGCGGCCCGATCGGCGTAGATTTTCCGTCATCCTCCACCCTGGAAAGACATTCATGCGCATTGGTGTCCCTGCGGAGACCCGTCCGCACGAGCGACGTGTGGCGCTGGTGCCCGACGGCGTGGCGAAACTCTCGAAGGCCGGCTGCCAGGTCGTCGTGCAGCAGGGGGCGGGCGCCGCGGCGTACTTCCCCGACGCCGAGTTTGCCGCCGCCGGGGCCACGCTCGTCCCGTCCGCGGCCGAGGCGCTCGCCGCCGACCTCGTCCTCAAGGTGCAGCGCCCCAGTGCCGAGGAGGCGGCCCAGCTGCGGGAGGGCGGCGCGCTGATCTCCCTGCTCGCCCCCGCGTCGTCGGCCGACCTCCTCGCCGCGCTCACCGCCCGGCGGGTCACCGCCTTCGCCATGGAGCTGGTGCCCCGCACCACCAAGGCCCAGGCGATGGACGCGCTCTCGTCCCAGGCGACCATCGCCGGGTACAAGGCGGTCCTGATCGGGGCCGACGCGATGGGGCGCATCCTCCCCATGCTGACGACTGCCGCCGGCACCCTGGCGCCCGCGCGGGTGTTCGTGGTGGGGGCAGGGGTGGCCGGGCTGCAGGCGATCGCGACCGCCCGCCGCCTCGGCGGCATCGTGTCGGCGTTCGACGTGCGCTCGGTCGTCCGCGAGCAGGTCCAGAGCCTCGGCGCCAGCTTCGTCGAGATCGCGGCCGAGGGGGGGGAGGGACAGGGCGGCTACGCGAAGGAGCTGGCCGAGGAGCAGCAGCGCCGGGTCGTGGCGGGGATCGGCGCCCACGCGGCCGGACAGGACCTCGTCATCACTACCGCGCAGATCCCCGGCCGGCCGGCGCCCCGGCTCCTCAGCGCGGAGGCGGTGGGGGCCATGAGGGCGGGCTCCGTGATCGTCGACCTGGCGGGCGAATCGGGCGGCAATTGCGAGCGGACGAAGTTCGGGGAGGTGGTCCACGCCGGCGGGGTCACGATCCTGTCGCCCGCCAACCTCCCCGCCACCGTCCCGTTCCACGCCAGCCAGATGTACGGGAAGAACGTGCTCACCTTCGTGACGCACCTGCTGCACGAGGGGGCGCTCCAGGTGGACCTCGACGACCCGATCACCGGCCCGATGTGCGTGACGCACGCGGGTGAACTCCGCACCGGCAAGGCGGCCTGACCATGGAAGCCCTCGTCCTCAGCATCACGCTGTTCGTGCTCGCGACCTTCCTCGGCGTCGAGCTGATCAACCGGGTGCCGACCACGCTCCATACGCCGCTGATGTCGGGAGCCAACGCGATCAGCGGCATCACGATCGTGGGTGCCCTGGTCGTGGCCGGGGGCGGTTTCGGGTGGATCTCCTGGGTCTTCGGCGTCTCCGCGGTGGTCTTCGCCATGATGAACGTCGTGGGCGGGTACGTGGTCACCGACCGGATGCTCGAGATGTTCACCAAGAAGCCGGAGGCCAAGTGATGCCGGCGGCGCTCGAACAGCTGCTCTACCTCGTCGCCGCGGTGCTCTTCGTCCTCGGCCTCAAGCGGCTCGGCAGCCCGCTCACCGCGCGCGGCGGCAACCGCCTGTCCGGCGTCGGGATGCTCATCGCCCTCACGGTCACCCTCTTCGACCGCGGCATCGTCTCGTTCCAGGCCATCCTGGTCGGGCTCTTCCTCGGGTCGGCCATCGGATTGTGGATGGCCCGCGCGGTCAAGATGACCGCGATGCCCCAGATGGTGGCGCTGCTCAACGGCTTCGGCGGCGGCGCGTCGCTGCTGGTGGGCGGGGCGGAATTCCTGAAGGCGGAGCTGGCCGGCACGACGCCGAGCATCGACATCGGCATCACCACGCAGCTGAGCCTCCTGATCGGCTCGGTGACGCTGTCGGGGAGCCTGATCGCCTGGGCCAAGCTGCAGGAGGTGATGACGGGCAAGCCGATCACCTTCCCGATGCAGAAGGTGGTGAATGGCGGGCTCTTCGCCGCCCTCGTGGGGCTGGCGGCCTACCAGCTGGTCACTCCGGAGCAGGTGCTCTGGCCCTTCTACGCGGTCATCGCGCTGTCCCTCCTCCTCGGGGTCCTGCTGGTCATCCCCATCGGCGGCGCCGACATGCCGGTGGTGATCTCGCTGCTGAACTCGTACTCCGGCATCGCGGCGTCGATGACCGGATTCGTCATCCACAACAACGTGCTCATCATCGCGGGCGCGCTGGTGGGCTCGTCGGGGATCATCCTGAGCCAGATCATGTGCAAGGCGATGAACCGGTCCCTGGCCAACGTCCTCTTCGGCGCCTTCGGGGGCGACGCGGCCGGGGGCGGGAAGAGCGTGGAAGGGCTGACGGTGCGGCAGGTGACGGTGGAGGACGCCGCGGTCCAGCTCGGCTACGCGCAGTTCGTCATCGTGGTGCCGGGCTACGGCCTGGCGGTGGCGCAGGCCCAGCACGCCGTGCGGGAACTGGCCGACCTGGTCGAGCGGCGGGGCGGCGAGGTCAAGTACGCCATCCACCCCGTGGCGGGCCGCATGCCGGGGCACATGAACGTGCTCCTGGCGGAGGCGAACGTGCCGTACGAGAAGCTCTGCGAAATGGACCAGATCAACGACGACTTCCAGCGCGCCGACGTGGCGCTCGTCATCGGCGCCAACGACGTCGTCAACCCGGCGGCGCGATCGGACGCGAGCAGCCCGATCTACGGGATGCCGATCCTCAACGCCGACCAGGCCAAGAGCATCATCGTGCTGAAGCGGGGAATGAGCGCCGGGTTTGCCGGCATCGAGAACGAACTCTTCTACAACCCGAAGACGGCCATGCTCTTCGGCGACGCCAAGAAGTCGCTGACCGGGCTGGTCTCCGAGATCAAGGCGCTGTAGCGCCGCCCCACCCCCGGACGTCCCTCACCGCCGCGAGGTCCCGGATCCGCTCCTGGGCCTCGCGGTAGTTGGCCAGGAACTCCTCCCGCCAGGCCGCCGGCATGTTCGCACGGAAGTAATCCGCGGTCAGCAGGGTGGCGGTCTTGCCGGCGCGGGTGCTGGTCACCTCCGCCAGGAACAGGGTGGCCGGCCCCGCGTCCATCGTGTTGAGCACCCGGCACTCGAAGGCGGCGTGGCAGTCGCCCAGGACAGGCACCCCCCCCTCGCCGAGCTCGTGCGCGATCCCCGCCAGCTTGTCCGCCACTTCCCGCCCGCTCCGGAACCCCAGCCGGTGCACCAGCTCGAACTGGTCCTGGTGCAGCAGGTGCGCCGCGAACCGCCCGCTGGCCCAGATCAGGTCATGGCTCAAGTGCCATCGGTGGACGTAGATGGAGAGCCGCGGGTGCTCGGGGGAGATCGTGGCCCGCACGGCGCTGTCCAGGATCATGCCGTTGGTGCGGCCGCCGTGGGCCGAGGTCACGGCCACGATCGGG
>DASUFQ010000076.1:0-5860 GCA_036274515.1 Gemmatimonadales bacterium
GCCCGAGGTGAGCACCAGGCGGTCCGACCCGGGCTCTCGGCTGATCCAGTGGGGCCGGAAGGTCGTGTCGGTCGCGACCGCCTGCACCTGCCGGGGCCGGCGGGGATCGGAGACGTCGTAGACCAGGTACTGATGCGCCCGTGCGATCGGCACGATCCACCAGCGACCGGCCAGCAGCGGCACGCTGCAGCCGCGATTGCCGGGCGGCGGCAGCGACAGGAGGTATTGGAGCCGCGGCTCCTCCCCCTTCAGGCCGGAGAGGAGATAGAACCCGCAATACCACGTGTTGAGCAGCGCGGTCGAGTCTCCCGGGAGAAAGCGGACCTCGAACGGCCAGTGGAAGGTCGAGTCGGGCGCGCTCTCCGGGAGCGGCAGGGTCCGGATCACCGTCAGATCGGAAAGCCGCCGGACCTGGACCACGTCGGCGCTGCTGCCCCCATCCATCGGCGCACTGGTGGTGATGAACCGGTCCGCCGCCGGCGCGACGTCGAGCGAGTAGGTCCGGATCGCGGCGCCGGGAAAGCGCCGGTCGGCCGCAGTCGCCGTCTTCAACACCTCACCACGGGACGAGAGCAGCGCGACGCCGCCGGGATTCCCCGGCTGCTTCCCGTCGCCGAACTGCAGCGTCGCCAGCACCCGTCCGTTGGGCAGCCGCCAGAAGCTGTGCGGCTTGGCGTAGCCCGGGACGCTGTCCACCATGGCGGCGAGCTTCGGCCGGAGGGGGTCGGCCAGGTCGAAGAGGAAGGTACGGCCCGACATGAACCCATTGGCGAAGAGCCAGGCGCCCCCGCCGGGCATGGCCAGCTCGGTGTGATGGGGCATGGTCCCCACCTCCCGGACCGGCGCGGTGGCCACGACCCGGGCGTAGGTCGAGCTCGCGGGATCGGCGTCGATCACCGCGAGGAAATCGCTGTCCCCCGCTCGGCGGTCGTCGTCGCCGGCCCAGGTATAGATGTAGGAGCGGGACGGCTTCCCCTCGGAGGAGGGCGGCGCGGCGGCGCAGCCCGGCCCCAGAATGGCGGTGAGCGCCACGGCAGCGAGTCTGCCCGGAAATGTGCGCATGAAGGACGGATGCCCTCGAAGGGAGGTCCGTCCAAAAGATGCACCGGCCGAGGGCGCGGGGCGAGTGGCGGCGGCTAGCGCAGGTTGCTCACGATGGCCAGGATGGCGAGCTAACGCCGAGCGGCGTTCATTAGGCAGAACGGCCCAGGTGCAGGATCTAGGTGCGACGCTTCCGCGGGAGGTCCGGCCCGAGCTGCGCCACCAGTCGCTTGGGGGCGATCGCCCGGTAGCTCTCGTCCACCCAGAGCTGGAGCACGTCGAGCGGGACTCGAGCGCCGCGGGGAAAGCGGGCCGTGACCCAGCCGCTCCGCCCCAGGCCGTATTCGGTCGGCGAGGCGAAGGGGAGCTCGAGAGCGACGCCGCCGGAGGACGGCAGCTTGGCGGAGAGCGAGAAGGTCTCGGCGTCCGCCGCGAGGAAGAGGAACGACTTGCCCTTCACCTTGATGGCGTGATGGCCCCAGGGCATGTCCTCGGTCGCCTCGGGGTAGCTCAGCGCGAACTTCCGCAGCGCGGTGCCTTCTCTGGTCAGCCTGCCGGTCGCGACCGTGCGTTACCTCGTCAGTGCCCAGGCCACCAGCAGCGCCACCGCCGCGGGGACCGCGAAGACGATCAGGAAGATTGGCGCCTCCTCCGCGACCGAGTAGCCCGCCCGGGTCACCCCGATCCACATGTTCACCGCCGCCGCGACCAGCCAGACGGGGATGAACCAGCGCACCGCGCCGGCCATGCCGAGCGCCGGGGCGCTGGCGCTCAGCATCCGCCCGCCGAGGAGGAAGAGGCCCAGCAGCACCAGACCGCCTGCGAGGACCTTCAGCGTGTGCGACATAGGGTCCAGGCCCAGCCGAGGAGGTTGGCGACCAGGAACGGGTAGGCGAAGAACGGCAGCGGCGACGAGGTGGGCAGCAGCGGCTCACCGGCAAAGAGGCGCGCCGCGGTCACCGCGAACAGCACCGCCGCGACGATGCCCAGCGCCCGCAGCCACGCGGGCAGCAGCCGCGGAGCGCTGATCATCACGAGGGCCGTGGCCCACAGCGCCGCGCCGGCCGCGAAGGCGGGGACGCTCCCGCTCGGCCCCGCGGCGGTGCCCGAAAACAGGACGCTCTCGCCCATCGCGAACACCGGGAAGCCACCGGCGACCAGGTCCGCTCCCGCCCGCGCGCACTTGATCGCCAGGAGCGTGGTGGCGAGGACGAGGCCGATGCTGTCGATCGCCCAGAGAAACGCCTGCAGCGTGGGCGACGCGACCAGTGTGCCGGCCAGCCCGAACGCCGCGCCGACCAGCAGGCCGCCGGCGGTGACCCGATCGACCGCTCGCGACGACTGCGGGCTCGCGTTCACGATGGAGAAGATACACGCCAGCTCAGGCGGCGCGCTTCGCCGGCGCGGCGTAGAGCACGGCCTCCGCCACCCGCAGGAGGCCGAAGTGGGCATAGAGGTAGTTGCCTCCCGCGATGAGGGCGACGAACCCGATGACCCACGTGGAAGGAAATCTCAGCAGGGTGCCGATGAGCGCGGCGACGGTACCGTAAATGGCCACCGGCCGGAGACCGGCCCCGACCGTGACGCTGAGCTGGTCGCCGACCGGCGCCGCGTCCACCCGGCCGTTCGAGATGCAGGCCAGCCAGCTTCGCCTGGTGCGGGAGACGCACCAGAAGTGGAGCGTTGCGCCGGCAGGGTCCGGCTTCACCCCGGCATCGGATTTCCGGAGTCGCTCGGCGGCGGCCTCCAGGGCGGAGGCAGCATTGAGCTCGCTCAGTGGGCGAAGGACGAGCCAGGCAACCCTGCGGTGGGACCAGTCTATGGTGTACACCGGCCGGCGCATTCGGCACTCCCTGGAGGGGCTACCCGGTTACGCGCCGTTTCCCGTCAGGTCCCCTCACCCGTCCTTGGCCCGCAGCGCCACCGTCGCGTCCTCCCGGCTGGCCCACCAGGCCGGCACGAAGCAGGCGGCGAAGGCCACCGGCAGGCGCCGAGCAGTGCGCCGCCGATTAGGAGCGGCACACGACCCGGCGCATGGCCCCCTTTCCTACCGCGGGCTGGGGGCGTCGGCGAGCGCCGGCGCCTTCACGACTAGCACGAGCCCGTCGGCGGCCTCGATGCCGTAGCGCTGCTTCGTGCCGCGCGCGTCAAGGTATTCCACGTTCGCGACCTCACCGACCGGCATGTTCTGCAGCACCTCCAGACCCCCCTTCACCTCTTCGTTCACGGCCACGGCCGGTCTCCGTTCCGTGAAATACATCAGGTAGCCGGAGGGTCGGGCCCGAAGCAATTGAGGTCGAAGCCGGCGGATGGCGTCGTAGACGGTGGACGCCCCGCTGCTGGCGAGCTCCGGAGCGGTGATCACGACTCGGTCCTGCGCGGCCGCGGGCTGGGCCGCGCCGGCGAGAAGGACCGGAAAGGAAAGGCCGGCCGCGAGCCGGGTGAAGGTGTTCCGCATAGTGCCCTCCTATCGTAGGTACAAGGTGGTCCGCTGCCTCCAGGGATACACGCGGGAACCACCCCGAAAACCCGACATGGGCGGCCGTGGCTGTTGTGTGTCGGGATGGGGGATCCGATGTTCGGGCACCCTGAGTTCCTGGTCTGCGGCAGGAGCTGCGTCGTGACCCCCGAGCGGTGGAAGGACCTCGAGGCGCTGCTCGAGCAGGCGGCTCACCACCCTGATGCGGTGCTGACGGAGCCTGCCCTGGCTTTGCCGCGCCCCTGATCGAGCGCCGGCTGTGTAGCGGCGGGACGGCGGGCCGCGGCGGATTGCTAGCAAGTCTTTGTGCCGTGAGGCGACGTCAGCCATTGGGGTGAACTGGGCCGGACTCCTGGCGGAGCCATCGCCTAAGTTGTGCCTTCTGAACTGCAGTCCGGCTTGGCCCAGCGATTGGCTCGGACTCCAGCACGTGACCGGCCGGCGTGGAGATCAATTTGCTGAGCAAGTTGCGCACCCACTGGCAGGCGCTGAACTCCTCACCGGTCGTACGCCAGGTGAAGGAGCGGCGCCTTACGTATCTGGGGTACGACGCCCTCACCGATCTGGAGCGCGCGGTTCGCCGAATTGAGAGCTCGAACGTGCCCGGGATCATCGTGGAAGCCGGCTGCGCCCTGGGCGGTTCGGCGGTCATTCTCGGGAGCGCCAAGCGCAGGGAGCGCCCACTGCGGCTCTACGACGTGTTCGGAATGATCCCGCCGCCCTCGCAAGCCGATGGCGAGGCGATCCAGGCTCGCTACCATACCATCGTTCAGGGAAAGTCGGAGGGGATTGGGGGGGACCGCTACTACGGTTACCAAGCGGATTTGCTGCAGGAGGTGATCACCACACTGCGCTCATTCGGCCTGGATCTGGAGGGGGATCGGATCGCGCTCGTCCGGGGACTGTTCCAGGACACGATGCATATCGACGAGTCAGTCGCGCTGGCGCACATCGACGCCGATTGGTACGAGTCGGTGCGGACCTGTCTGCAGCGGGTCGTGCCCCACCTGTCGAGCGGTGGCACCTTGGTGATCGACGACTACGAGCACTGGGACGGATGCCGGAGGGCCGTCGATGATTACTTCGCGGACAAGCGGAACGAATACTCGTTTCACCGTCGCTCCCGGCTGCAGATCGTGCGTGAGATGGCTCGGGGATGAGTGCCGGGCTCGCTGGCGTTGGCGCTCACGTACCCTTGGGTACTTGGTAGGGGCTTCCGCCGTCCTCAGCGTTGAGGACCGGCTGCACGCCCAACAGCACTCGGCAAACCTCTCCCAGGTCCAGGCAGCTCGCGTCCGGGGCGCTGCTTTGAGCTACATCGACCTCGGCACCGGTGACCCGGTCATTTTCGTGCATGGAAGTCTGGGCGACCTCGAGACTTTCCGCCCGCAGTTCGAGCCCTTCGCCCGCCACTGAGCGGGGTCAGGTCCGGTCTCGTATCAGACCCGCTGAGACGCAGCCGGTGCTCGGGGAGTTTCAGCGTCGAGCGCGTTTCGGGTTGGGTCTACCCGCACTGCGCGAAGGCACAGCAGGCGGTCGGGCTTGAGCGTGAGGATCGGCCGGATCCGCAACGCCGGACCGGGCAGCCGGCTGAACGTCCACCGCCGCGCGATCGTGGCGATCGCCAGGACGGCGACCATTCTCGCCATCGCGCCGCCGATGCATGAGCGCGGGCCGGCGCCGAAGGGGAACGCGGCGTACCGCGGCCGAGCGGCGTCGGCCTCCGGCCTCCAGCGCTCCGGGTCGAACCGCTCGGGATCGGGCCACCATCGCGGGTCGCGCTGGGTAACGAACGGGCTCAGGAACACCGGGGCAAAAGCCGGGATGCGGTGCCCGGCGATGGCGTACTCGCGAACCGGGCGGCGGCCGATCCGGCCGATCGGCGGATACAGGCGGATCGCCTCGTCGAACACCATTCCGGCATACGCCAGGCTCGGGCCGTCCTCGGGGGCAGGGTCGCGGTCGCCCAGGACCTGGTCCAACTCGCCGCGCAGGCGGGCGGCGACGGCGGGATGGGTGGCAAGCAGGTACCAGGTCCAGGTGAGCGCCGCGGCGGTGGTGTCATGGCCCGCCATGAACAGCGTCATCGCCTCGTCGCGGGCGAGCTCGGCAGGCATGCGGCCGCCGGGGCCCGTGCCGCGGAGGAGGGAGATGACGTCCCGTTCCCCGGCGGGAGGCGCCGAGGTCACATGATCGAGCATCGCGGACCGGATCCGATCGGCCGCCTGGCCCGCGGCGCGGAACGGCGGGACCCGAAGGCGCTCGAGCACGCGGCCGAACGGGGCGACGAGCAGTGGTCCCCGGGCGGACAGCACGCGGAGATCGGCGGCAAGCACCGCG
>DASUFQ010000077.1:0-2674 GCA_036274515.1 Gemmatimonadales bacterium
CCACCATTCGGTCCGCTCCACCGGCCGGCCCAGGCGCGCCAGGGCTCGGCGATAGTCCCATGCCCTGACCCGCCGCAGGTTGCCGATCGGGTCGTCGGCCTTCACCACCAGATCGGAATAGTCCGGCCACCGCTCCGGGTAGCCGATCCCGAAATACACCGCGTCGAGCTTGGCCAGCGCGGTCGCCCGGGTCTCCGGCGACATCCAGCTAGCCGCCTCGACCCGTTTCCGGAACGCCGCGATGACGTTGGCGACGATGCCCTGGAGCCGGGCCTTCTGCGCCGGCGCGAAGTACCGCTCGGCGTAGAGGTGACCTACGGCGTCGCCCAGGGCAGCCTGGGTCGCGTCGAGCGCGCGCTGGCTACGGTCACCGGCCCCTGCGCCGCCCGCGCCCCCCGCGCCCCCCGCGCCCCCGCGCCCCTGCGCCCCCGCGCCCCCGCGCGCCCCGGCAAAGCCCCCCGGCAGCACGTCGGCGAAGTCGTGCAGGACATGAAAGCGGAGATAGTCCTTCCATACGGCGAGCGGCTGGGACGCGACCAGAGCAGCGAGCCCGGTGACCGCGCCCGGCTGCCACACGCCGAACGACCCCTGCCCCGCCAGACCCGCGGCGTCGAAGAAGGCGGACCAGTCCATCCCCGGTGCCCGGCTGGCGAAGTCCGCCCGCTGCCAGAGGCTGTCGGCGTTCTGGTCGTGGGCCGACGCCTCGGCGCTCGCCTGGGTCCGGGCGAGGGCCACCTCCAGGGCCAGGACCGCGCGGGCCCGCTCGGTTCCGTGTCCGAATCCGGCGAGTGCCAGCAGCCGGGCGATGTACTGTCGGTACCCGGCCCGGAGTGACACTTTTGCCGAGTCGGGGCTCAGGTAGTCCTCCCGGTCGGGCAGGCCGAGCCCGCCCTGGAGCAGGAAGGCCACCGGGGTCGGCTCGCCCCGGATGCCGGGCTCCACCGAGAGACCAAGGACGTGCGACGAGCGGTAGATGCCCCAGTTGAGCGGGTCCACGTCGGCGACGACGCCTCGCCCGAGGTACCGGGTCAGCCCGGCCTTGTCGCTTAGCAGGTTGATGCTGTCGAGCCCAGGCGCGAGGGGCCGGATCCCCTTGGACTCGATGGCGGCGGTGTCGAGCCAGGCGGCGCGGAAATCGGCGACTTTCCGCGCCAGCGACCCCGCCGGCGCGGTGGCCGCATCGTCGAGGAGTCGCGCGACCTTTCGCCCAGCCAGCTCGTTGATCTCGTTCCGGGCGGTCCAGCGCTCCGTCCCCGGTGGCAGCGCGGTGGCGGCGAGCCAGTCGCCGTTGGCGTAGGCGAAGAAGTCGTCGCCCGGGCTGACGTACTCGGGTGCCTGGGCTTTGGCTGAGATGCGCGTGCCGGCGAGCAGAGCCGCCGCCATGATCGTCGGTCGAAGCATGAGAGTCGTCTCCGGAGCGGGAACCGCTCCGAAGCTAGAAGTCCCGATTCCGGCCGGCGCGCCACGGGACGACAACTTTCGGTCACTTCCGGACACAGCCATGATCCTCCCAGTCGACCAGATCGATCTCCTGTTCGTGATCGCCCCGCACGCGCTCCTGCTCGACATCGCCGGGCCGGCGGAGGCGTTCCGGCTGGCCAACTACCACCGCTCGCTCCGGGGCCTTCCCCACCGCTTCCGCCTCCGGTTCGCCGGACCGGCGACCCCGGTCTCGACCTCCGTCGGCCTTGCCCTCGCCAATCTCGAGCCCCTGCCCGCCGAGCTGACCCGGCCGACCTGGGTGATCCTGGCCGGCCGGCCGACCATACACCTGAGCACCATCACCCCCGAGATCGTCGCGATCGTCGAGTGGCTCCGGCGTCGGCGCGAGGAATTCCGGAGTGAGCAGTCTCCCCACCGCTTCGTGGCGATCTGCTCCGGCACCCTGCTCGGCGCCCGGGCGGGGCTCCTCGCCCGGCGGAGCTGCACCACCCACCACGAGCTGCTGGACGTGCTGAAGGCGGCCGCGCCGTCGGCCCGGGTGATCGAGAATCGGGTCTTCGTGGTGGACGGACCGATCGCGTCGAGCGCCGGGATCACCTCCGGCATCGACCTGGCGCTGCACCTGATCGCCGAGGAGTGCGGCGAGGCGCTCGCGGCCACGGTGGCGGAGGACATGGTGGTGTATTTCAGGCGCACACCGAGCGACCCGGAGCTCTCGCCCTTCCTGGTGCACCGCCGGCACTTACATCCCGCGGTGCACCGCGTGCAGGACGCCATCCTCAGCCGGCCCTCGGACGAGTGGGACATGGCGAGCCTGGCCTCGGTGGGCCACACCACCGAGCGGCACCTGCTGCGGCTCTTCCGGGAGCACGTCGGGATCGCGCCGCTTCATTATCTCCGTTCCATCCGGCTGGAACGGGCCCGGCAGGCGCTGGAATGCGGGGCGAGCGTCACCCGCGCGGCGGAGTCGGCGGGGTTCAGCTCCGATCAGCAGCTCCGCCGGGCGTGGAGCCGTCAGTGGGGTGGGTCGCCGAGGGATCTGGTGGGGAGGGCGGCTGTGTGAGCGGGGCGCAGGGGCGCGGGGGCGCAGGGGCGCAGGGGCGCGAGGGCGCAGGGGCGCAGGGGCGCAGGGGCGCGGGGGCGCGGGGGCGCAGGGGCGCAGGGGCGCGAGGGCGCGAGGGCGCAGGGGCGCAGGGGCGCAGGGGCGCAGGGGCGCAGGGGCGCAGGGGCG
>DASUFQ010000078.1:0-67871 GCA_036274515.1 Gemmatimonadales bacterium
GTCCCTCCGGGGGCCGACAACACCCCTCCGGCCGTCCAGCTCACCAGCCCGACCGACGGCACCACCGATCTCACGGGGTCGCAGACCTTCACCGCCACCGCCTCCGACAACGTCGGGGTGGTCGGCGTGGCATTCCAGGTGGACGGGGTCCAGCTCTCGGAGGACCTCACCGCCCCCTACCAGGCCAGCCTCCCGGCGACCAGCCCGTACGCCTCGGGGGTGCACGTGGTGCGCGCACGCGCGCGGGACGCCGCCGGCAACCTCTCGACCTGGTCGACGGCCCGGGTCACCTTCAACGGCGGGAGCCTCCAGTCGGGGTTCACCCGGACGACGTTCATCACGGGGCTGGGCGGCACCGCCACCGCCATGGCGTTCGCCCCCGATGGACGGCTCTTCATCGCCGAGCAGGGAGGGGCGCTCCGCGTGGTGAAGGCCGGCGCCCTGCTCGCCACGCCGTTCACGACGGTATCCACCACCGCCAACGGCGAGCGCGGCCTCCTCGGCGTGGCGTTCGACCCGCAGTTCGCGACCAACGGCTACGTGTACGTGTATTACACCGCCTCGACCGGCGGGGCCCACAACCGCATCGCGCGCTACACCGCGAGCGGCGACGTGGCCACCGGCGGGGAGACGGTGCTCCGCGACCTCCCGAACCTCTCCGGCGCCACGAATCACAACGGCGGCGCCATGCACTTCGGCCCCGACGGCAAGCTCTACGTGGCGGTGGGCGACAACGCCACCGGCAGCAACGCGCAGAGCCTGACCACGCCGTTCGGGAAGGTGCTCCGCTTCAACGCCGACGGCACCATCCCCGCCGACAACCCCTTCGTTGCCACGACGACCGGCATCAACCAGTCGATCTGGGCGCGCGGGCTCCGCAATCCGTTCACCTTCGGCTTCCAGCCCGGCACGGGCCGGATGTTCATCAACGACGTCGGCGAAGTCACCTGGGAGGAGATCAACGAGGGAGCGGCGGGAGCCAACTACGGCTGGCCCGCCGAGGAAGGGACCGGCGGCGCGCCGACCTATGTCGACCCGGTCTTCGCCTATGGCCACTCGAGCAACCCCACCCTCGTCGTCGGGCAGGCGATCGTCGGCTCGGCGTTCTACAACCCCGGGACGGTGCTCTACCCGTCGCAGTACGTGGGGAACTACTTCTTCGCCGACTATGTCCAGGGGTGGATCAAGCGGATGGACATCACGAACGAGAACGGGGTGTACGCCTTCTGGAACGGCTCCGCGGCGCTGACCGACCTCGCCGTCGGCCCGGACGGCGCGCTGTATGCCCTCGGCCAGATCGGCGGCGGCTGGGGAGTGCACCGCTTCAGCTGGCCGTAGCGCGATCCATGCCCCGCCAGCTTCCCCTCTCCTTCCGCCAGCGCATCCTGCTGGTCCTGATCGCGCTCGGCGCAGTCCCGACCGCCATCGCCATCTTCGGCTGGGCGTTGACCATCCGCACCAACAACCCGGCGACCGCCGCCCGTGCCGCGGTGGAAGGGGTCGGGAACTCCGGCCGCGTCCTCGTCGAGACCATCGACACCACCCGGCTCCGCCCCTCCGAGCGGCGCGCCATGGCGGCCCACGTCACCGCCCTCAACCGCGCGCTGGTCCGCACCCAGGCCGCCGAGGCGTACGGGCGCTACTACTACGCCGGGCTTGCGGCGCTCCTCCTGGCACTCGGCGCGCTGTACGTCTACCTCGCCGTGCGCCTCGGGGGGCACCTCTCCCGGCAGCTCAGCCGCCCGATCGACGAGCTCATCGGTTGGACCGGGCAGATCTCCCGCCATGAGCCGATTCCCGACGCGGAGCCGCAGCGGGGCGCCCCGGAGTTCGAGGCGCTGCGCACCGCCCTCCGCGCCATGGCCACCGAGCTGGAACAGGGGCGCGCGCGGGAATTGGAGACGGAGCGGATCCGCGCCTTCGGCGAGGTGGCCCGCCGCGTGGCGCACGAGATGAAGAACCCGCTCACGCCGATCGGGTTTGCGGTGAAGGCGCTGGCGAGGACCGCCAGGCCGGAGCAGGCCGAGGCCATCGAGGTGCTCGCCGCGGAGTCGAATCGCCTGGAGCGGCTGGCGAAGGAGTTTGCCGAGCTCGGCCGGCTTCCCGAGGGGCCCGCCGCCGAGGTGGACCTCGCGGAATTGCTCGACGAGCTCCGACGCACCACCCTTCCCGCCCAGGTCGGCGCCACCCTCCTGGTCCATCCCTCCACGCCGCGCATCCTGGGCCACTACGATCCGCTGCGCCGCGCCTTCAGCAACCTGCTGCGGAATGCAGTGGAGGCGATGGGCGGCGCAGGCCAGCTCGAGATCCGCATCGCGCCCGGGGCGGGCGGCGTGATCGTGGCGATCGCCGACCATGGGCCGGGAATCCCCGCGGAGCTTCGGGCGCAGGTGTTCGAGCCCTACTGGACCACCAAGGACGAGGGGACTGGGCTCGGGCTGGCGCTGGTGCGGCAGACTGCGGTGGCGCACGGCGGCAGCATCGACGTGAAGGAGACGCCGGGGGGAGGCGCTACCTTCACGGTGACCCTCGCGATCGGTGCACCAGGCCCGAGGACCGAGGACTGAGGACTGGGGACCGAGGTCTGGCCCTCCCCGCTTTCCCGCCTTGCACACCTATCTTTCCAAATGCCCTCCATCCTCCTCATCGACGACGAGGCCAACATCCGCCGGATGCTCGGTGCGCTGCTGCGCGCCGAGGGGCACGAGGTGTCTGAGGCGCCAAACGGGAACGCCGCCCTGCTCCAGGTGGACGAGACCGAGCCCGACGCGATCTTCCTCGACCTGATGATGCCGCCCGGCCCCGATGGGCTGGCCACCCTCCAGTCCCTGCGCGAGCGCGGGGTCTCGGCGCCGGTCATCATGATGAGCGGCAAGGCGCAGCTGGCCGACGCGGTGCGGGCCGCCCGCCTCGGCGCCTTCCAGTTCCTCGAGAAGCCGCTCACCCCCGAGTCGGTGCTCGTCACCCTGCAGGCGGCGCTCGACCTGTCGCGCACGCAGGCCGCCAACCGGGCGCTGCATGCGGCCCTCGGCCGCCGCGACGAGATGGTGGGCGGCTCGGCCGCGCTCCGCCGGGTCCGCGAGCTGGTGGCGCAGGTGGCGCCGGGCGACACCCGGGTGCTGATAACCGGCGAGTCCGGCACCGGCAAGGAACTGGTGGCCGCGGCGATTCATCGCGCCAGCGGACGGTCCGCCGGCCCCTTCGTGGCGGTCAATTCGGCGGCGATCCCGCGCGACCTGGTCGAATCCGAAATGTTCGGCCACGAGCGGGGGGCCTTTACCGGCGCCAGCGAGCGGCGGATGGGCCGGTTCGAGCTCGCGGACCGCGGCACCCTCTTCCTCGACGAAGTCGGCGACCTGAACCTCGAGGCGCAGGCCAAGCTCCTCCGCGTGCTCGAGGCAGGCGAGGTGCAGCGCGTCGGCGCCGAGCGCACCACCCGGGTCGACGTCCGCGTCATCGCCGCGACCAACACCCGGCTCGACGACGCGGTGGCGCGGGGACAGGTCCGCGAGGACCTCTTCTTCCGGCTGAATGTCTTCCCGATCCACCTGCCGCCGCTCCGCGAGCGGCTCGAGGACCTGCCGGCGCTGGTGCGTCACTTTGCGAGCCGGCTCCGGCCGCAGGCGCCGGTCGCGTTCACGCCGGCCGCGATCGCCGCCATGGCAGCGTATCCGTGGCCGGGCAACGTGCGGGAGCTGGCCAATGTGGTGGAGCGGCTGACGATCCTCTCGGACGGCGAGGTCGGCGCGGAAGCCGTCCACCAGGTGGTGCCGGCGGCGGGTGCGCGAATGGCGCGGCCCTCGCTGTCCGACCCTGGTCGTCCTCACCCCCTGTCCCCCTCTCCGGGAACCGGAGAGGGGGGACGGAGGGAGGTGTCGCTCTCGTTGACGGAATCCCTGGAGACCCACGAGCGCGCGCTGATCCAGGCGGCGCTCGCCGAGGCGGGAGGCACGGTGGCGGAGGCCGCGCGCATCCTGCAGACCGACCGGGCGAACCTCTACCGGCGGATGAGGCGGCTGGGGTTGGGGGAGTAGGGGCGCGGGCAGACGGCCAGACGGCCAGACGGTCAGACGGCCAGACGGTCAGACGGCCAGACGGCCAGACGGCCAGACGGCCAGACGGGCAGGAAATTAGTTCCCACGTTCGTCCTCTCCGCTTGGTGGAAAGGGGAACAGGGGGACAGGGGGAGAGGTGGAAACGGCGGAGGGGGAGAGGTGAAGACGGCGACGGGGAATGGCGAAGCCGGGAAGTGGGACAGGGCGGAAGGTCAACGATGGCGCGGAGGAGCGCGAGTGAGTCTGAGATTGGAGACCGCATGAAGCAGCCCGCCTGGCACCTGCTCGCCCTGTTGTGCGCGCTCGCCGCGCCGGTCCACGCGCAGGACAGCGTGATGGTGATCGACCCCGACGCCCCCTTCGCGGACAGCACCACGCCCGGCGGATTGCCCGCGGCGGTCGTCCAGCAGCTCATCCGCACCTGGAATGATTCGGGCACCACCCGGTTCAACGGCCATGTCACGATCGCCGCCGGCACCCGGCTCCAGGGCCCCGTGGCCCTCTTCCGCGGAACGCTCCGGGTCGGCGGGGTCGTCGAGGGGCCGGTCACCGTCATCAACGGGAACCTGGTCCTCCTGCCCGGCGGGCGGGTGACCGGTCCCGTGCTGGTGGTGGGGGGGCGCCTGGTGAAACAGGAGGGGAGCGTCCTCGAGGGCGGCGAGAAGGTGTACTGGGACCTGGCGCCGGTGGCCCGCCTCAACGACGGCACCCTCGCCCCGCAGAAGACGCCGGACCTCGAGAACCTCGGCCGGGCCGAGGCGACGTTCGGCGTCGGGAAGATCCGCACCACCCTGCACGCCTCGACCGGCGGTACCTACGACCGCGTCGAAGGCTTCCCGCTCGAGGCGGGACCGGCCTTCGAGTGGCGGGCCACGGAACGCGACCGCGTCAAGCTGGACCTGACGGGCATCGTCCGCACGACGACCGACCACAGCGACTCGCGGAGCGACTTCGGGTACCGGGCCAAGCTGGAATGGCGGCGGTTCGGGGAGATCGGCTACGGATTCGGGGCCCGCGCCTGGAGCGTGATCGACGTCATCCCGGACCAGACACTCTCCCGCGCGGAGTCGGGGTGGTCGTCGATCCTGCTGCAGGACGACCAGTACGACTACTACGACGCCCAGGGGGTCGGCATCTACGGGTTCGTGGTGCCCGCGCGCCAGTTCCGGATCGACCTCTCCTACGACGGCGAGGAGCAGTCGTCGGTGCCCGCGAACGATCCCTGGTCGCTCTTCGTGAACGAGAGCCGGTGGCGACCCAACCCGCTGATCGACGATGGCGAATACTCCCTCGCGCGGGGATCGGTGACTCTCGACACCCGCGACAGCGACCGGCAGCCCGCCATCGGCTGGTATGCCAAGTTAAGCGCGGAATTCGGGGCCAGCGACGACGTCGCCCCGGCGGCGCTCCCGCCGGGCGTCCGAAACCCGATCGCGACCGACGGCTCCTACAACTACGCACTGCTGACCACCGACGTCCGGCGGTACTTCCGGCTCTCCCCGGACGACCGGCTGAGCGGGCGCGCCTACTTCTCCGGCTGGATGGGCGGCGACCCGCTGCCGGTGCAGCGGCGGCTCTCCCTCGGCGGCCCCTCGATCCTTCCGGGCGACGCCTTCCGCCAGATCAACTGCACCCCGCCCGGCGAGTCCAACCCCTCGCAGGCGAGCCTGTGCGACCGGACGCTCTTCTTCCAGGTGGAATTCCGGCACCGGCTGAACCTCGGATGGCACTACACCCTGAGCGAAGGGAAGGAAGGCTCGGCGGGCCGCATCATCGGCATCCAGACCGCCGATCTCGTGTTCCTCTCCGACCTCGGCACCGCCTGGCTGAGCGGGACCGGCCCGGGCCATGTGCCGAACAACCGTCTCCCCTCGCTCGACACCTGGACCGCCGACATCGGCGCCGGCATCGACTTCGGGTTCATCGGCGCCTACCTGGCCAAGTCGGTGACCGACGACGGCCCGGTGCGCCTCTCCATCCGACTGCAGCGCCGCTTCTAGATGCGCCTGGCGGCTCACCTCCTGCTGTTCGCGGCCCTGGCGCTCCCGGGTGCCGGCGTGCTGACCGCGCAGGGCGCCGCCGGCGTCAGGCTGGCGGTGGCCCTGACGCCGGACGCGGGGCGCCCGAACGGGAAGCTCCCCGAGGCGCGGGTCAGCGGCCTGCTGGAGGACGATCGCTGGACTTCCGCGCTGCTCAGCGGCCTCCCGCTCCGGCTCCACTACCGCCTCGAGCTCTGGCGCTCACGCTCCTCGTGGTTCGACGCGGCGGTCCGGTCGGTCGAATGGGACGTCGTCGTGCGGCGGGAACCGCTGCTCGACCAGTATACGGTCACCACCGTGCTCCTGGGCCGCACCCGCCAGCAGCGCTACCCCGACCTCGGCGCGCTCGGCAGCGCCCTCGGCGTGGCCTACCGGATCGCGGTGCGCCCGAGCGACCCGGGGGAGTACTACTACGTGGCGACGCTGTCGGTGTCGACGCTCTCCGACGCCGACCTCGACGAGATGGACCGGGTCATGCGGGGGGAGACCGGCGCCGCCACCGACGACAACGGCAACGTGGGCGACGCGGTCGGCCGGACCGCGCGCCGGATGCTGTTGCGCGTGGCGGGGCTGCCGATCATGCGGGTGGATGGGAGGAGCGAATCGTTCAGGATCAAATAGGACTGAGGACTGAGGGCGATCCGAAGGTCGTCGAACCGGATCTCAGTCCCCAGTCCTCAGTCCTCGTTCCTAGTGTGTCCGCAGCGCGTGCAGCGCGGCCTCTCCGTAGAACAGCCGGATGTACTTGGCCTGTGTCCGGCTCAGGCTCCGCACCGCCCACGACAGGTGGACGAAGTGGGGCTCGAGGGGCGGGTGCAGCGGCACCATCCCGCACTCCTCGGGGAGGCGGTTGCCCTTGCGGGTGTTGCAGGTGCTGCAGGCCGTCACCACGTTGGTCCACGCATTCCCGCCGCCGCGCGAGATCGGCACCAGGTGGTCGCGCGTGAGGCACTCGCGCGGACGCAGCTCCGGCTGGCTCCGGCTGCAGAACTGGCAGCGGTAGCCATCGCGGGCAAAGAGGAAAGTGTTGGTGACGTGGCGGCGGAAGCGGCGGGGGACGTGCACGAACTTGACGAGTCGGATGATGGCTGGCCGTGGGATGGCCAGCCGCTCACTTCGCATGTACTCCGGTCCGTCGGCCTCGACGATTTCGGCCTTGCCCTCGATGACCAGCCGCAGCGCCCGGCGGACGGGCACCATGGTCAGCGGCTCGAAAGAGGCGTTCAAGGCAAGGCAGCGCATGCCGTGATTCCCGGGTGAGGTGGTTGGAAGAATCGTAACGGCCGGTGCTGGCGGCAGCAAGGGAGGGCCGGCCCGCGGCGCTACCGTCGGTGGACGGTCCGTCCCCCGAGGATTGTCTCCACCACATCCGCCGGCCCGCTGGCCAGGATCGCCTCGAGAACGGCGTCGGCTGCCCGCGCCCCCGCGATCCCGACGACCGCCGCATCTCCCCACATCCCCGCGCGCAATGACCCGACCTCCCGCTCGAGCCCGAGCGCGGCGGCGGCCCCCGTCGTGGCCAGCGCCAACGCCGCGTCCGCCGCCAGCCCGGCCAGCGCCCGGGCGGCGCGCGCCTCGGCAAGCAGATCGAGCGCCCCGACGCTCACCTCCGAATCGGTGCCCACCCCCACCCGCAGCCCCGCGCGGAGGAAGGCTCCGATCGGCGCCGTGCCATGCCCGTGCCTGCGGTTGGAGAGCGGACAGTGCGCCACAGCGCAGCGATGGAGCCCAAGCAGCGCGATGTCCCGCGCCCCCGCCTGCACGACGTGGATGGCGAGGGTGGAGGGCCCCAGCACCCCGTGCTGCGCCAGCCACTCGACCGGGGACCGCCCCGGCAGCGAGGGGACCGGGATCCCGCGCGCCGCCCATGCCTCGGCAAAGGGCCCCGCGGCACCCTGCAGCAGTTCCGATTCGGCCGTGGATTCCGCGAGGTGCACCGCGATGGGGAAACCGCCGTCGGCGGCGAAGACGGCGATCGCCGCGTAGAGCGGCCCGCTGACGGTATAGGGCGCGTGCGGCGACACGCCGAGCCGCACGCGAGCGAAGGCAAACTGCCGGAGGGAGGCCATCCGCGCCCGGAAACCCGCCATGCTCTCGTCCACCTGGTCCGGATGGGGCCCGAACACCTCGTGGTAGGCGATGCCGCTCCCACCCGCCCCCGCCATCGCCTCGATGACCGCGCCGGAATCGCCGGTGTCCGCCACGGTCGTGACCCCGGCGGCATGGCAGGCGGCCAGGCCGGCACGCGCCGCGTCGAGGAAGTCGGCCTGCGAGCGCTCCGCCTTGAGTGCCCGCACCCGCCGAATCCATGACGGGAAGTCGTCCTCGGGGGCCTTGCCGGCCAGGCCGGTGAGCTCGAGATGGGTGTGGGTGTTGACCAGGCCGGGAATGAGGGCCGCGCCGGGGAACCGCTCGCGCTCGACCCCGTGAGGCGCGGCGACGGCGGCGCGGGGGCCGACCTCCCGGATGCGTCCGTCCGCGCCGATCAGCACCGCGCCGTCATGGATCGGCGGGCCATCCATGGGGACGACCCAGTCGGCGCTCAGGAGGCGAACGGGCACCTCACGGCTCGGTGGGCGCGGGCTCGATCGGGGCGGCGTCGACGGCGGTCGACTGCCCGAAGGGAAGGTGCACGGGGCAGGCTTCGTTCGGCTCGCTGCCGGGCAGGAACCACTCCATGCCGCGCACCGCCGTCGGGCAGTATGGCGAGGCCCGGAACCCGGTGGTGCGGTCGATTTCGACGCTGACCAGGCCGTCGGGCTGCGGCCACCCGCCGGGGGTGCTCCGCCGCTCGTAGACCTCCTCCATCATCTGCCGCCAGGCCGGCGCGGCGAGGATGCCGCCCTGCGCGTTCGGCTTGATCTTGTCGGGGTTGTCCAGGCCGAACCAGAAGCCGGCGACGAGGTCGGAGGTGTAGCCGATGAACCAGACGTCGAAGCCATCGTTGGTCGTGCCGGTCTTGCCGCCGATCGGGAAGTTGAGTCCCGCGGCGGCCCGGGTGCCGGTGCCGCGCCGCACCACGTCCTGCAGCGCGCCGTTCATCATCCAGGCCAGGGGCGGATCCATGACCGGATCGAGCCTCGGCTTGGGCTGCCAGAGGATGTTCCCCTGCCGGTCCTCCACCCGGAGGATGCCCATTGGCGTGGCCCGCTCCCCCTGGTTGGCGAAGGCGGTGTAGGCCGCGATCATCTCGAGGGGCTTCACCAGCGCCGACCCGAGGTGGATCGACGGCACGGCGGGAATCGGCGACGCGACCAGCCCGAACCGGGTCCCCTCCGCGATCACCGCCTCCTCGCCGATTTCCATCCCGAGCTTGATGGCGATGATGTTGACCGACTGGTAGAGCGCCTGGCGGAGCGGCATCGGACCCCGGAAGGTATTGTCGTAGTTCTGCGGCTCCCAGGGCGGTTGCGACCCCGGCATCTCGACGGTGATCGGTTCGTCCACCATGACGGTCGTGAGCGGCACCCCCGCCCGCACACCGGCGGTGTAGACGATCGGCTTGAAGGTCGAGCCCGGCTGGCGGAGCGCCTGCGTGGCGCGATTGAACTTGCTGTCCTCGAAGTCCCGGCCGCCCACCATGGCGAGGATGTACCCGGTCTTCGCCTCGAGGGTGACGGTGAGCCCCTGCAGGTAGGGGCTCACGGTGTGCTCCGACTCGTCGTCGCGCTCGGCCTTCTTCTCGATGTAGTCGGCGTAGGTCTGGTGGCGGTACGGGCCGTAGGTGCCCGCCTCGATGGCACTCAGCTGCGCCTCCAGCGCCCGCTCGGCGGACTGCTGGATGTCGAGGTCGAGGGTGGTGTAGATCCGGAGGCCGTCGGTGTAGAGCCGCGGGCCGAAGCGGGCGTCCAGTTGCTGCCGGATGTACTCCACAAAATATTCCGCCACGCCGCTGAAGTCGTCGCGCGACGAGAGCAGCAGCGGGTAGGCCTTCCACCGCTGCGCCTCCTGCTCGGTGATGGTCCCCTGGGCCGCGAGGAGCCCGATGACCAGGTTGCGGCGCTGGAGGGCCCGCGCCGGATGCCGCCGCGGGTTGTAGCGGCTGGGCGACTTCGGGATGGCGGCCAGCGACGCCGCCTCGGCGACGTTGAGGTCCCGCGAGGACTTGCCGAAGTACCGCTGGGAGGCCGCCTCGACCCCGAAGGCGCGGTTGCCGAGGTCGATCTGGTTGAGGTACAGCTCGAGGATCTTGTCCTTGGAGTAGCGGGCCTCGATCTCGGTGGCGACCCGGGCCTCGCGGATCTTCCGGTCGAGCGACCGCTCCCGGCGGTTGAGGTCCTCCGGGAAAAGGTTGCGGGCCAGCTGCATCGTGATGGTCGAGAACCCCTCGCTCACGCCGCCGGCCAGGATGTTGGCCTTGACCGCGCCGAAGAACCGGATCCAGTCGATGCCGTGGTGCTGGTAGAACCGCTTGTCCTCGGTGGCCAGGAAGGCGGCGACCAGCGCCGGGGACATCTCCTGGAGCGAGAGCACGGTGCGCCGCTCCTTGCCGAGGTCGGTGATGAGGCGGCCGTCGGCGGCGTACACCTTGGAGGCCTGGTCGGGATCGTAGGTGTCGAGCCCCTCGATGGAGGGGCACCGATTCCCCGAGCAGGCGCGCATCCAGGCGCCGGCGAGCAGGGCGGCGCCGAAGACGGTGACGCCGAGGACCGACAGGAGGGCCGTCCGGCGAATCTTCGGGGTGCGCCACCAGCGGAGAAGGGTGTCCCGGAGGGTGATCAGGAGGGCACGGAGCATTGAGGGAAAGTAATCGTCCACCTAGCTTTCTCCACCATGCCCACACTCCTGGACACCCTGGCCGCCCGCGGGTTGCTGCACGACGCCACCCCGGGGCTCGCCGCGCGGCTCGGGGGCGGTCCCGTCACCGCCTACGTGGGGTTCGACCCGACCGCCGACTCGCTGCACGTGGGGAGCCTGCTCCCGGTCATCGGGCTCGCCTGGCTGCAGCGCTTCGGCGGGCGGCCGATTGCCCTGGTCGGTGCCGGCACCGGGATGGTGGGCGATCCGAGCGGCAAGCGTGACGAGCGGCCGGTGCTCGCCGTGGAGGTGATCGACCGGAACGCGGCGGCGCTCAAGGCGCAGCTGTCACGCTTCCTCGACTTCGAGGGGCCGGCCGCCGCCCGGATCATGAACAACGCCGACTGGCTCCGCGGCCTCGGGCTGATGGAGTTCCTGCGCGACACCGGCAAGCATTTCACCGTCAACTACATGCTGCAGAAGGACTCGGTGCAGAGCCGGATGGAAACCGGCATCAGCTTCACCGAGTTCAGCTACATGCTGGTGCAGGCCTACGATTTCTGGCACCTCTTCCGCACGGCGGGCTGCGAGCTGCAGATGGGCGGCAGCGACCAGTGGGGGAACATCACCGCCGGCATCGAGCTGATCGGGCGCCGGGAGCAGGGGAGCGCGCACGGCCTCGTCCTCCCGCTCCTCACCACCGCCACCGGCGCCAAGTTCGGCAAGAGCGAGGACGGCAACGTCTGGCTCGACCCCGCCCGCACCAGCCCCTACAAGTTCTTCCAGTTCTGGCTCAACACCGACGATCGCGACGTCGGTCGCCTGCTCAACTTCTTCACCTTCCTCCCCGACCGGGACATCGCCGAGGTGCTCGCCGAGCAGGCCACGGACCCGAGCCGCCGTGCGGCGCAGCGCCGGCTGGCCGAGGACATCACCACGCGGGTGCACGGGGCGGAGACGACCGCGCGCGTCGTGCGCGCCAGCGCCATCCTCTTCGGCGGCACCGACCTGCGCGGCGCGGACGCCGGGGTTTTCGAGGTCCTGGCCGGGGAAATGCCGACCAGCGCCCTCCCCGCCGGCCTCCTCGACACCGGCCTCTCCCTCGTGGACGCGCTGGTGACGGCCGGGCTCGCAGCGTCGAAGAGCGACGCGCGCCGGGGCATCCAGGGCAAGGGCTTTGCCGTCAACGGAGAAAAGACCGATGACGTGGAGCGCGCCCTCGGCCCCGGGGACCTGCTGGCGGGCGGGTACGTGATGCTGCAGAAAGGGCGGAAGAACTACGCGTTACTGAGGACTGAGGACTGAGGGCTGAGCTTCTCCAGCATCCCCACCACCCGCTCCATCTCGTCCATCGTATTGAACAGGTGCGGACTCAGCCGGATCGCCCCCTCCCGCACCCCCGCCACCACCCCCTGCGCGCGGAGCTGCTTGTAGGCCCTGGCCGGCTCCGGCACCGCCACGCAGACGATCCCCGAGCCCCTGGCACCCACCGGCGAGGAGATCCGCACCCCCCGCCGCACCGCCCAGTCGAGGATCGGCGCCTGCAGCCCGGCGATGTGCCGCGCGATCGCGGGGATGCCGATGTCGAGGAGCATGCCGACCGAGGTGTTGAATCCCGCGAAGTCCTGGTACGGTAGGGTGATCATCTCGAAGCGCCGGGCGTCGCTGCGGAGCCGCGGGTTGTAGTCCGTCAAGCGACCGAAGTCGTCGGTCCCCTCGAACGCCATCCACCCGGTCACGGCAGGGTCGACGACGGTCATTAATTCCTTCCGGACGTAGACGAACCCGCTCCCCCACGGCGAGAGCAGCCACTTCTGCCCCCCGCAGGCCAGGAGGTCCACCGGCGTGGCGGCGAGGTCCACCGGCACCGCCCCCAGCCCCTGGATCGCGTCCACCACGAGGTAGGTGTCGGTGGCGCGCGCCCGCTTCGACAGCCGGTCGAGGTCCACCCGGTAGCCGTTGCTGAACTGGACCAGGGACACGGCGACCACCCGCACCCGCGGATCGGCCATCCGTTCGAGGAGCGCCGCCTCGTCCGGCCACCCCTCCGCCGTGACCGGCGCCAGCTCGAGCGCGATGCCCCGTTCCGCCAGGCGCATCCAGGGGTAGACATTGGCCGGGAATTCCCGGTCGCTCGCGACGACCACGTCGCCCCGGTCGAGCGGCAGGCCCTGGGCCGCGAGATTGAGCCCGTAGCTGGTGTTGACCGTGAGCGCGATCTCCTCGGGCGTGGCGTTCAGCAGCCGCGCCGCGAGGGCGCGCGCCTGGGTGAACTCGGCGAAGAGCTCGGGGTCACTCGTCCTGAAGGGCGCGGCGCGCAGGGTGCCGAAGTGATCGATGCGGCGGCGAGTGCGCTCCGGCAGCGGCCCGATCGAGGCGCTGTTGAGGTAGATCGCCTCGTCCAGCGCGGGAAACTCCTCGCGTCGAAGGGCGGCGAAGTCCGTGCTCATCGGGGGCGCCTCACCGGTCGGTCCGCAGCTTGGGGTCGTAGGCCTCGCGCAGCGTGTCGCCCACGAGGTTGAAGCCGAGGACCGCCAGCCCGATCGCGATGCCCGGCGCGAACGACACCCACGGGGCCACGCGGAGCAGGTCCCGCCCGTCGGCCACCATCGAGCCCCAGCTCGGTGTCGGCGGCTGGGCCCCGAGGCCCACGAACGACAGCGCCGCCTCGGCCATGATGGCGCCCGCCATGCCGAGGGTCGCGGCCACGATCACCTGGCCCCGGACGTTGGGGAGGAGGTGCCGGAAGAGGATCCGCCGGTCGGGGGCGCCCAGCGCCTGGGCGGCCGTCACGTACTCGGCGCTCTTGAGCACCAGCACCTGGCCGCGCACCAGCCGCGCCATCGCCGCCCAGCCCACCACCCCGATCACGACGAAGACGACCGGAAGCGACGGGTTGACCGCCGCGGCCACCGCGATAAGGAGGAGGAGGGTCGGAAAGGCGAGGGTCACGTCGGCCAGGCGCATGATGAGGGCGTCCACCCGCCGGCCGTAGTAGCCCGACACCAGCCCGAGGGTGACGCCGAGTGCGCTGGCCACCAGCTGGCTGATGATGCCGACGGCGAGGGATATCCGCGCGCCGTAGATGACGCGGGTGAGCACGTCCCTGCCCTGCGTGTCGGTGCCGAGCCAGTGGGACAGGCTTGGTGGGAGGAGGTAGGACTCCGCCGGATCGCCGACGTAGGGGCCGCCCGGGGCGACCACCGACGCCAGCGCCGCCGCGCCGACCACCAGCGCCACGAGCAGCAGGCCCAGCTGGAAGAAGCGGTCGGTGCGGAGCCGGGAGAGGAGCATATTGGAAGATAGCTCAGTCCTCAGTCCCCAGTCCTCGTTACCTTTATTTCATGACTTCCCCCCTGAACTTCAGCCTGGTCCTGGGCGGCGGCGGGCTGAAGGGACTGGCCCACATCGGCGCGCTGCAGGCGCTGGAGGAGGCCGGCCTCCGGCCGAGCGGCGTCGTCGGGTCCAGCATCGGGTCGCTGATCGCCGCGGCGTGGGCCGCCGGCCGGTCGGTGGACTTCATGCGGGAGCGGGCGCTCCGGCTCAAGCGGCGGGACGTCTTCCAGGTGGCCCACACCGACATGGCGTTCAAGCGGATGCAGTCGCCGGCCATCTACCGGACCGAGCCGCTGGACTCGCTGATCTACGAGCTCGTCGGGGACAAGACGTTCGACGAGCTGCAGTACCCCCTCATCGTCAACACCGTCGACATCAATTCCGGGATGCAGGTGCTCTGGGGGCTGCCGGGGCTCCGGTTCGTGCCCGTGGCCGACGCCGTCTTCGCCTCCTGCGCCCTTCCCGGGATCCTCCCCCCGCGCGAAATCGCCGGCCGGTGGTACGTCGACGGCGCGGTGGCCGACAACCTGCCGGTCAAGGCCGCCACCGTCTGCGGCCCCGGGCCGATCGTCGCGATCGACGTGAGCGCCTCGATGGCGGTGCGGACCGACGTCGAGAAGACCGGCTTCGCCACGACCTACGCCCGCGGGCTCGAGATCGTGATGCAGACGATGCTCGAGCGGACGCTCCGCCTCTGGCAGCGGCCGCCCCTCCTGCTGGTGCATCCGCGCGTCGAGGACTACCCGATGTTCGTCTTCGACCGGACGCAGGAGCTGATGGCGGAAGGGTACCGCGCCATGCGCCAGCTGATCCCGGAGCTCCTCCGCCTGGTGGCCGAGCCGGAGGACGGCATCTACCCGCGCACCCCGGTCCGGATCCACGTGGACCGGTCGCGCTGCATCGGCTGCGGCGCCTGCGCGCTGCGCGCGCCGGGGATCTTCGCGATGGATGACCTGGGAAAGGCGGAGG
The DNA here is from genome assembly GCA_036274515.1 of Gemmatimonadales bacterium. GTDB lineage: Bacteria > Gemmatimonadota > Gemmatimonadetes > Gemmatimonadales > GWC2-71-9 > SPDF01. The sequence goes on from DASUFQ010000078.1 coordinate 15,137, forward strand.
TGATCGCGGCGCGCCAGGCGTGGTCGCCGCTGGACGGGATCTACGTGCGAAACTGCCCCACCGCGGCCATCAGCGCCCGGCCGGTTACCGGCGAGTGGGGGGGCGACAAGCCGCTCCCGATCGCCGCCGAGGCCCCCGGCCCCCGGCCCGCCGACCCGCCCCCTCAGACGATGCGGTAGTTCCGGAACTCGAAGAGCCGGACCCCCGTCGCCCGCTCGAGCAGGTCGGACAGGAAATACCTCACAAAAGCCGGCTTGAACCGCCACGGGCCGATCCGCCCGGCGGCGGCCGCCCGGCGCTCGGCAATCCACTCCCGCGCCGTCTCCGGGTGTTCGCCGGTGAAGGGGCGGAGTCCGGGAATCCATGGGATCAGCGGGCGGTTGGGGTCGGCGTCGCGCCAGGGATACATCGTCTTCCCCAGCTCCCGCTTGGCGTCGAGCGCCTCGGAGGGGCGGGCCCATCCGTAGTGGAACATCGTGGCCGTCGTGCGCCGGGCGCGGATCCGCCGGTTGGCCTCCCCGACCCGGAAGCCCTGCGCCCCCTGGTAGGGGTGGATGCCGAGCGCCGGATCGAGGCGCACCGCGCGCACCTCCCGCCGGTACCAGCGCCGGTTGCTCGCCACGGTGTCAAAGCCGCCGTAGAAGTGCAGGTAGTTGACCAGCAACCCCTCCACCTGGGGATTACCGTCGCTGGCCTGGATCGCCTCCGCCAGCGCGTTGGCGCTCTTCCCGTCGAGGACTTCGTCGCCCTGGATGTCGATGCCCCACGGGTGCCGGCAGGCGCGCATCGCGCGCAGGGTCTCGTCGCCCAGCACGTAGTTGCGGCGGGAGGTGTCCCACACCGTCTCGAGGATCCGGATCTTCGGGTCCTTGATCGAGCGGATCAGCTCCATGGTGTCGTCATCCGACTTGCCGACATTGACGATGACTTCCTCGCACACCGGCAGGATCGACCGGATGCTCTCGACGACGGGGAAGTCGTACTTGAAGGCGTTGCGGATGATGGTAAAGCCGGAAATCGGTATCACGGGCTGACCTGTCGGTTGCGATGGGTCGGAGGCGGCTTCGGGGATTCTGGGGCGGCGGCGCGCCGGCGTCAATGCGACCGGCGCACCACCTCGAGCAGCGCGTGCATCCGGTGCATGTAGGTGTGCTCCCGCAGCACCCGGGCCCGGCCGGCGCTCGCCACCGCCTCGGCGGCGGACGGGTCCTGCAGCGCCGCCTCCACCAGGGCGCGCATCTCGTCCACCGAGCGGTACACCAGCAGTTCCTTCCGGTCCTCGAAGTGCTGTTCGAGGTCGGCGCGATAGTCCACCACCTGCGGCACCCCGATCGCGGCCACCTCGAAGGTCCGCTGGTTGACGCCCCGCTCCACGACGGCGGGCTCGGCGTCCGCCGAGCGGTGGATGTTGACCGCCACCGACGCGCCGGCGTAGGCGCGGACGAAGTTCTCGGTGTCGAGCTGTTCCCCCCGGCAGTAGTCCCGCAGCGATGTGCGTCTCCACCCCGGCCCCCACACCGCCAGCCCGAACTCCACCAGCTCGGCCAGCAGGCGCTCCCGGCGCGGCGTGGCCGTGCCGGCAAAGACGACGTTGGCCCGGTACTGGTCCCGCGACCGCATCGGCTTGTAGACCGACGGGTCGGCCGCCAGCGGGAGGTAGTGCACCGGCTTCTCCAGCTGGCCGGCAAGCGCCTCCTGCACGTCGGTGCCCGACGCGAACACCAGGTCGTAGGCGGGGAGGGCGTGCTGCACGATGGCGAGCCCGTGCAAATCGTCGGGGATCCAGTTGACCCAGGTGCCGGGGTGGGCGCGCCGCAGCGTGGTGACCGCCTGCGCGGAGAGCGCCTCCCCGCGGACCACCAGCACGACGTCGGGGGCGCCGACCTCGAGTTCGCGGTCGAGGCGACTCACCAGGTCCCCCCCGCGGAGCCGGCTCAGGAGGCCGGGCCGGGCGGACACGTCGAACCGGGTGACGGTCTGCCCGTGCCGCTCGAGGGCGCGCTCGCGCTGCGCGGAGTGGGCGTTCAGGGCGTCGTCGTACGCGGCGACCACCAGCACCCGCGTCACGCGGCCGGCACCGGGTCGCGGAACTGGAGGTCGTGGAGCCGGCGGTAGAGCCCGCCCCGCTCGATCAGCTCGGCGTGCCGGCCCCGCTCCACCACGCGCCCCGCCTCCAGCACCAGGATCTGGTCGGCGTGGCGCACGGTGGCCAGGCGGTGCGCGATGACCAGCACCGTCCGGTCCTTCATCAGCCGTTCGATCGCTTCCTGCACCAGTCGCTCCGATTCGGTGTCGAGCGCGCTCGTCGCCTCGTCGAGGATGAGGATCGGCGGGTCGCGCAGGAGCGCCCGCGCGATGCTGATCCGCTGGCGCTGCCCGCCGGAGAGCCGCGTGCCCCGCTCGCCGAGGACGGTATCATACCCGTCCGGCAGCCCGGCGACGAACTCCGCCGCGTTGGCCGCGGCGGCGGCCGCCTCCACCTGGGCACGGGTGGCGCCAGGGGACCCGAAGGCGATATTCGCCTCGACGGTGTCGTTGAGGAGGACGGTGTCCTGGCTCACCACGCCGAGGATGCCGCGGAGCGACCGGCGCTGGATGGTGCCGAGCGGCACGCCGTCGAGGAGGATGCGGCCGCCCACCGGCTCGTTGAACCGGGGGAGCAGGTCCACCAGCGTCGTCTTGCCGGCCCCCGACGGCCCGACGATGGCGAGCACCTTCCCCTTCTCCAGGCGGAACGAGATGTCGGAGAGGACCGGGGTCTCCGTGCCGTACCGGAAGGAGACGTGGTCGAAGACGATGTCCCGCTCGAAGCGGGCCGGCACGTCGCCCGGCGCGTCGACGTCGGAGACCGGCTCGTCCAGGAGCGCGTACACCCGCTCGGCGCTGGCCATCGCCACCGCCATGCTCGCGGGGTACTGGGAGATCGACTTGATGGGGGAGAGGAGCTGCAGCGACGCCACGAGGAAGGCGATGGCCGCCTCGGGGGTGAGCGGGACCCCGCCCACCAGCGCCGGCTGCGTGGCGGCGGCGATGATCAGGACGATGAGGAGCCCGCCGAAGATCTCGCTCATCGGGCCGGTGAGCGAGGAGTAGCGCTGGGTCCGCCGCACCTTGTCCCGGTAGTTGCTGAGCTGGCCCACCAGCTTCTGGAGCTGGCGCTCCTCCTCGCCGTAGGCCCGGATCAGCTTCACCGCGCCGACCTGCTCCGTCAGCGTGGAGGTGATGGCGGCGCGGTCGTGGGTGCGGGCCCGCGAGTGGCGCCGGAGCCGGACCAGCACGAACCGGAGCCCGAAGACGAGGAGCGGCGCCGCGGTCAGGGTCAGGAGCATCAGCCGGCCGCTGATCTGGCTCATCAACACCAGCACCACGGCGATCTTCACGACGCTCTGGAAGAGCTTCATCAGCGCGGCCGTCACCACTTCCTTCACCTGGTCGACCTCGGTCGTGATCGAGGCGAGGAGCTGGCCCTGCCGGGTGCGCTGGAAGAAGCCGAGGTCGAGCTTGAGGAGGTGCTCGAAAATCTGGGCGCGGAGGTCGCGCACCAGCCCCTCCTGCACCGCGACCTGCAGTTGCGCCGTGCTGTACGCCATCAGGTTGCGCAGCACCAGGCCCAGCACCAGCACGCCGAGGAGCCGGGCCACCGCCACGCTCGTCGGCACGCCGAGGATCAGCGGGTTGAGCAGCCACTCGGTGAAGCGGGTCAGCGCCGCCGACCCGGAGGCGCCCAGCTGCCCGCTGGTGCCGAAGAGGAGCCGGAGGAGCGGGATGAGCACCACGACGGTGGTGCCGTCGAGCACGGACGCGAGGAACGACGTCACCATGCCCAGGATGAACTGGGGGCGGTAGGGGCGCACCTGGCGAAGGAGGCGGAGCTCCGTCTGCACCGTCAGGGCCGCCGCGGGGTGAGGAGGGCGATCGGCAGGACGACTTCCTCCGGCGACACCCCGCCGTGCAGGAAGGCGCCCCGGTAGCGGGCCTGGTACTCGCGCAGCTTGGTCGGGTAGACGAAGAAGCGATCGCCGGTGGCGAGGAGGAGCCGGGTGCCGGAAGTGCGCGGCGGCAGGCCGAACCGCTCGAGGTCGTCCACCACGAGCGCCGCGTCGCCGTCCTCGGCGCGGAGGTCCTCGCCGAACTTGTAGCGCAGGTGGCTGGTGGCGTCGCGCCGCGCGAAGACGGTGGCCGGGGTGTGGCAGTGGATCGAGCCGTGGTCGGTGGTGAGCAGCACCGGGACGTTGCGGCGCTCCGCCTCGCGGAGGGCGTCCCAGAGCGGCGACCGCTCGAACCAGGTGCGGGTGAGGTTCCGGAGCGCCTGCGTGTCGCGCGCTACCTCGAAGAGCGTCGAGTTCTCGGTCCGGCCGTGCGTCAGCTGGTCGATGAAGTTGAAGACCAGCGCCGTCACGCCGTCCTGCGCCAGGTGCGCCGGCAGCCGCCGGAGGAGGCCCTCGCCGTCCGCGGCGGTGAACACCTTCTCGTAGCGCACCGGCACCGCGCGCCCGGTGAGCTGCTGCAGGTGCTCCTCAAGCAGCTCCGCCTCGTGCGCGTTGAGCCCGGTCTCGTCCTCCGTCTTCCACCACTCCGGGTGCCGGGCCGCCAGTTCGTTGGGGAAGAGGCCGCTGAAGATCGCGTTCCGGGCAAAGGGCGTCGCGGTGGGGAGGATCGAGAAGTAGTGCGCCGTCTCGATGTCGAACCGGGTGGCCACCAGCGGCCGGATCATGGCCCACTGGTCGAGCCGGAGGCAGTCGACCACCACGAGCAACGCCTTGCCCTGCGCGTCGAGCGTCGGCCGGACGAACTCCGCCACGATGTCCACCGAGAGCGCGGGCCGGTCCTCCTCCGAGCCGTTGAGCCAGGCGCCGTAGTGCCGGCCCAGGAACTTCGCGAAGTCGGCGCGGAGGGAGTCCTGCAGGGTGCGCAGCGCGTCCTGCAGCCCGGGCTCGTCGGCGCGGCCCAGCTTGACCTCCCACTCGGCGAGCTCGACGATCAGCTCCACCCACTCCCGCCACGCCATGGCCGCGCCGCGCCGGGTGTCGAGCTCGCGAAACCGGGTGGCGAAGTCGCGGGACAGGCGCTGCTGGCGGATGCGGTCGCCCTCCAGCAGGCGCGTCACCACCGACAGGATCTGGCGCGGGTTGACCGGCTTGATGAGGTAGTCGCTGATCTCGGCCCCGATGGCGTCCTTGAGCGTCTCCTGCTCCTCGCTCTTGGTCACCATCACCACCGGCATCGAGTGGTCCACGGCGCGGATGGCCTGGAAGATCTCGAGCCCGCGGCGCCCCGGCATCTGCTCGTCGAGCAGCACCACGCCGTACGGCTGCCGCTGCAGGAGCACCAGCGCGTCGTCGCCGTGCGGCGACTTGTCCACCGTGAACCCGTGTTCCTCCAGAAAGAGGATGTGCGACGTGAGGCTCTCGACCTCGTCGTCGACCCACAGGATGCTCTTCGGGCGCGGCATGACCCAAACCTAACCGCCGCTCGCGGCGGGGCACAACGCGCTGGCGGCCCCCGGCGGCGCGGCCTACATTCCCGCCGTGTCCCATTCCGGTCCTCCCCCCGGTCCGCGCATCCTCCTCGTGCGCTTCAGCTCCATCGGCGACATCCTCCTGACCACGCCGCTCATCCGCGCCCTCCGCGCGCGGCACCCGGGGGCCCGGATCGACGCCCTGACCAAGGTGCGCTTCGCGCCCCTGCTCGCCGACAACCCCCGCCTCGACGTGGTGCTGACCCCGGTGGACGGCGAGACCGTCCCTGCCCTGGCCCGCCGGCTCCGTCCGAACGGGTACACCCATCACCTCGACCTCCACGGCAGCCTCCGGTCCCGGCAGCTCCGGCTGCTGATGCCCGGCCGCTGGCGCGGCTACCGCAAGCACCGGCTGGCGCGCGGGGTGCTCGTCCTCACGCAGCGCAGCCACTACCCCAGCGGCACGCCGCCCGTCCCCGAGCGCTACTTCGAGGCGGCGGAAGGGCTCGACGTGCAGCCTGACGGCGGGCCGCCCGAATTCGCCCTCGGCGCCGCCGCGCGTGCCGAGGCGGAGGCGTTCCTCCGGGAGGCGGGGCTCGACCCCGCCGCCGGGATCGTGGCGCTGGCACCGGGGGCCGCGCATGCCACGAAGCGGTGGCCGCTCCGGCACTGGATCGCCCTCGCCCTCTCGCTGGCGGAGCGACGGCGTCCGGTGGTGGTCGTCGGGGGGCCGGAAGACGCCGCGGCGGCGGGGGAAATCGCCGCGGCGGTGCCGCGCGCCGTGGTGGCCGCCGGCCGGTTCGGCCTGCAGGGCACCGGCGCCCTGGTGGCGCGCGCGTCGGCCCTCGTGTCGGGCGACACCGGGGTCATGCACATGGCCACCGGGGTCGGGACGCCCGTCGTGGCCCTCTTCGGGCCGACGGTCGAGGCCTTCGGGTTCTTCCCCTACCGGGGCCGCGCCCAGGTGGTGCAGCGGGACCTGGCCTGCCGCCCCTGCAGCAGGATGGGGGGCGCCGAGTGCCCGCTGGGCCACCACAACTGCCTCGAGCTGATCCCGGCACGGGCGGTGAGCGACGCCCTCGCGGCGGTGGAGGCGGGGTGACCGACGAGCGCCCGCTGGCTCGCCCATGGGAGCCCGCCGCCGTTGCCCTTTCGGCGCTGCTGCCCCGCACCGTCCGGGGCCCGAAGCGGGAGGGGGTCTTTGCCCTCTGGCTCACCGTGCGAGTGGCGCTCGACTTCGGCCTGACGCCTCCCCTTCCCGACCGCGCCAGCCGGCGCCGGCTCACCGCGCTCGAACGGCGGCTCGCCAGCCTGACCCTCCCCGCCCCGCTCCGCCGCGCCCTCACCGCCGCCATGGACCAGCTCCGCCCCGGCGACACCGCCTCCGCCGCGCTGGCGCTGACCCAGCTGGTGGCCCCGGTCCGGGACACCCTGGGCGGCGAGGCGGCCGACGCGATTGCGCTCGCCGCCCGTGTGGCGCGAACTTCCGCCGCATGAAAGCGATCATCACCGCCGCCGGGCAGAGCAGCCGGCTCTGGGAAACCACCGGCCGGGAGCCGAAGACCCTCCTCCCCTTCGGCGACGGCTCGATCCTCCAGTCAATCCTCGGCAACTTCGGCGAGGTCGGCATCACGGAGTTCGTGATCGTGACCGGCTACCGCGGCGACCTCATCGCCCAGCACCTGCGCGAGCACGACAACTTCGGCATGGCGGTGGAGCTGCTCGACAACAAGGAATGGCACCGGGGCAACGGCCTCTCGGTCATGAAGGCGCTGGCCCACCTGGCGCCCGAGGAGCCGGCCATCCTCTCGATGGCCGATCATGTGGTGAGCCCGGCCGCGCTGGCGGCGGTGCGCGACGGCCCCGCCGGGATGAATCTCCTCCTGGTCGACCCGCGCATCGCCGAGTGCTTCGACCTCCCCGACGCCACGAAGGTCCGGCGCGAGGGGGACCGGATTGCGGACATCGGCAAGGACCTGACCGACTACGACGTGCTCGATTGCGGGGTCTTCCGGCTGGACCAGCGGTTCCGCGCCGCGCTGGAGGCGGCGGTGGGCCAGGGGCGGGAGGGGATCAGCGACGGGGTGCGGGTGCTGGTGGAGGGGCCCGGGTTCGGGACGGTGCTCCTGCCGCCCGGCGCCGCCTGGCTCGACATCGACACCCCCGAGAGCTACCACCACGCGCTGCTGCGGCGCGCCACCTTCGCCTGAGGACCGGCCCCCCCATGGCGAAGATCCGGCTCCTCTTCAAGATCGGGTTCGTGTACCACAAGGCGGCGTTCGACCCGGTCATCGAGCGGTTCCTGGCCGACGACCGCTACGACGTCTTCTTCGCGCTCGACGAGGAGCGGATGCGGCGCTGGGGCATCTTCAACGTCCCCTACCGCCCGCCCATCGTGGACCAGTGGGTGCGGGAGGGGTACCGCTTCACCAGGGAGCAGCGCGGCTTCGACGTGGTCATCGCGGGCGACACCATCCGCGACGCCGCCGCCTACGGCCGCACCCTCCTCTGCTTCCTGAACCACGGGACCGGGATCAAGACGATTCTCTACCGCAACCTCGCGCAGCACCGCGGGACCCGCTACCAGATCTACGTCGAGGGCGCCTACCGCGAGGAGAAGATCCTCGAGTCAGGCCAGCTGGGCCGGAGCGAGATCCACGTGGTGGGGCTCCCCAAGCTCGACGGCATCTTCCAGGGCCGTTACGCCCATCGCGACCGGTTCCTCTCCGAGCGCGGGCTCGACGCCGACAAGCCGACGGTCCTCTTTGCCCCGACCTACAAGCCCACCTGCCTCTACGACGTGAAGGACGCCATCTTCGAGGCCACCAAGGACCGCTACAACCTGGTCGTGAAGCTGCACCACTACAGCTGGATGGGGAAATACGCGCCGCACGAGCAGCACCGGATCTTCGAGCGGCGGGTCCGCCGCTATCCGCACGCCCGGCTGGTGCCGATGGAGGAGTACAACATCGTGCCGTGGATGGCCGCCGCCGACACGCTGATGAGCGAGGCGTCGAGCACCGTCTTCGATTTCCTCGCCCTGGGGAAGACCGGGATCATCTACGACCTCCCGGGCGACCGCCTCAAGCACAGCGACGGGATGCCGCTCCTCGGCGAGGACAACCGGGACTTCCTCAAGGACGCCTTCGTCCACGTCTCGCGCCCTGACGACATCGGCGACGCCATCGGGCGAGCGCTGACGCCCACCGGAGCGATGCGGGCGGCACAGTCTGCCGAGCGGGAGCGGCTCTTCCACAGGCTCGACGGCCACGCCTCCGACCGGATGAAGGCGTCGATCGAGGCGCTGCTGGCGGAGGGGGGGCACGAAAACGCCCCGGAGGGGCCGGGGCGCTAGGACCACTGCCGCAGTGCGGACGCCCCGTCAGGTGGCCGGCGGGGGCTCCGCCGCAGGGGTGGCTGCCTGAGTATCTGGCAGCACCACGGCTCCGCTGATCTCGACGATCGTGAGCGGCATCCCCGGCGCCTGGCTGATCCGAATCCACATCGGATGGCCGTCCTTCAAGGCGTACAGCGCCATGGCCCCCACCGCGTCCTCGGCGTCGCTTTCCAGCGACCAGCCGCTCCTCGGCAGCAATACCCGGTAATAGCTGAGCACCTCGCCCGGCGAGGACTTGCTCCGGAAGGTGATCTGGACCGCGTCTGCCGACCCGGCCCGCGACACCACCTCGGCCTGCGGCGGGACGGGGAGGAAGGGGAGGGCGGCGGCGGTCGACGCCGTTTCCCGGGCGGCATCCGCACGGCAGCCGGCCAGGGCAATGACGGCAAGGGCAAGCATTGGGTAGCGCATAGGGGAGGGAGAGTAGCGGGATGGGCCGTCCGCGGTCAAGCGGATGCGTTGCCGCCCCGTGCGGGCGCGGCTATTCTTGGGGTCTGAATTCATGCGATGGAGCAGGCCATGGCAGGGCATAGCAAGTGGAAGCAGATCAAGCGGAAAAAGGCGGTCACCGACTCGCGCCGGGCGTCGTCCTGGACCAAGGTGATCCGCGAAATCACCATCGCCGCCAAGTCGGGCGGGGGTGACCCGGGAGGCAACCCGCGTCTCCGGACCGCCATCGACGCCGCCAAGGCCGTCAACATGCCGGCCGAGAACATCGAGCGCGCCATCAAGAAGGGCACCGGCGAGCTCGAGGGCGGCAACATCGAGGAGGTGGCGTACGAGGGCTACGGCCCGGGCGGCGCCGCGCTCTTCATCGAGGGCACCACCGACAACCCCCACCGCACCGTGGCCGACATCCGGCACGCCTTCAGCCGGAACGGCGGCAACCTCGGCGCCACCAACTCCGTCGCGTGGATGTTCGTGCGCAAGGGCCAGCTCTACCTCGACGCCACCGCGCTGAACGAGGAAACGACCCTCGAGGCGGCGCTGGAGGCCGGCGCCGAGGACTTCGTGCGCGAGGGCGACCAGTTCATCGTGTCCACCGCGCCCAACGACTTCCACGCCGTGCAGGACGCCCTGCGCGCCCGCCACATCGCCGTCACCGAGTCGGAGCTGGCCATGGTGCCGCAGAATACCGTCAAGGTCGAGGGGAAGGACGCCGAGGCGCTCTTCAAGCTCATCGAGGCGCTCGAGGAGCTGGATGACGTCTCCAAGGTCTTCTCCAATTTCGACATCGACTCCGAGTTGGCCGAGGCGGCCGGCTGACCGGCCGCCCGTGATCATCCTCGGCGTGGACCCCGGCACCGCCGTCACCGGCTACGGCGTCATCGAGGCCGGGCCCGGCGCCCGGGCACGGCTGGTCGAATGCGGCGTCGTGCGCACCCCCGCCCGCGACCCCCTGCCGGTGCGCCTCCGCGCCATCCGCGACGGGATGCTGGAGCTGCTCCAGCGGCACCGCCCCGACGCCGTGGCCATCGAGGACGTCTTCTACGGAAAAAACCTGCGCACCACCGTCGTGCTCTCGCATGCGCGCGGGGTCATCCTGCTGACCGCCGAGGAGGCCGGCGTGGCCATCGGCGAGTACCCCCCCGCGCTGGTCAAGAAGGCGGTGGTGGGGCGCGGCGGCGCGGCCAAGCCGCAGGTGGGTTACATGGTGGCGCAGCTCCTCCGGCTCACCGCCCCGCCCAGCCCGGCCGACGCCGCCGACGGCGTGGCGGTGGCGCTGGCGCACCACATCCTGGCGGGGGGCGCGGCGGCCCGCGCCCGCCGCGGGCAGGTCGCATGATCGCGGGAGTGCGCGGCAAGCTGGCCAGCCTCGACCTCGACGTGGCCACCGTCGAGACGGCGGGCGGCGTCTCCTACGAGGTGCTGCTCCCGCTCGGGGTCCTCGGCCGGCTGCCGGCCCCCGGCGGCGCGGTGCACCTCTACACCGAATTGGTGATCCGCGAGGACTCCTGGCTCCTCGTCGGGTTCGACACCGCGCACGAACGGCTCGTCTTCCGCCGCCTCCTGCTGGCGAGCGGATTCGGGCCCCGGCTGGCGCTGGCGGTGCTCTCGACCCTCGGCCCCGACCGCGCGGTGCGCGCCATCCTGCACAACGACCTCGGCGCGCTGGGCAGCGTGTCGGGCATCGGGAAGAAGAAGGCCGAGCGGCTGGTGCTCGAGCTGCGGGACCGGTTCAAGGACCTGCCGGTGGCGGCGGAACCGGCGGAGCCGCGGCCCGACCAGGCCTCGGTCAGCGCGCTCACCGGCCTCGGGTACCCGGCCGCGGCGGCGGAGGAAGCGGTGCGCGCCGTCCTGGCCGGTGGGATCACCGGCGACACGTCACTGATCGTGCGGCGGGCGCTCCAGCGCCTGACCGCCGGCAAGGGAGGAAATTCGGCATGACCGTCACCGCCAGGACCGCCGAGTGGGAATGCACCCGCTGCGGCTCGACCAACCGGAAGCTCGTTCCCAACACCCGGAACGACGCCACCGACCGCTGCGTCACCTGTCACGCCCGGCACGTGCTGGAGCCGGGCGCGACGACGGTGCGCTGGTCGGCCCGGGCCAGCTGACCCCTGCGCCGACCTCGATGACCCAGCGACTCGAAGTCACCACCCCCGACGCTCTCCCCGAGGAGACCGGCGCCGAGGCGGCGCTTCGCCCCTCGCGGCTCGACGAGTTCGTCGGGCAGGAACAGGTCAAGGCATCGCTCCAGATCGCCATGGACGCGGCGCGGGGGCGCGGCGAGTCGCTCGACCACACCCTCTTCTTCGGCCCGCCCGGCCTCGGCAAGACCACGCTCGCCATGCTGATGGCCCGCGAAATGGGGGTGCAGCTCCGCACCTCCTCGGGGCCGGTGCTCGAGAAGGCGGGGGACCTGGTGGGGCTCCTCACCACCCTCGGGCCGGGGGATATCCTGTTCATCGACGAGATCCACCGGATGCGCCCCGCGCTGGAGGAATTCCTCTACTCCGCCATGGAGGACTTCCGGGTGGACGTGCGGATCGCCGACGGCCCCAACGCCCAGACGATCCCGATGACGCTGGAACGCTTCACCCTGGTCGGCGCCACGACGCGCTTCGGGCTCCTGACCCCGCCGATGCGCGCGCGCTTCGGGATGGTCGAGCGGCTCAACTTCTACCCGGCGGAAGACCTGGAGCGGATCGTGACCCGCTCGGCCACCCTGCTCTCGGTGCCGACCGACGCCGAGGGAGGGCTGGAGATCGCCAAGCGGAGCCGGGGGACGCCGCGGGTGGCCAACCGCCTGCTGCGTCGCGTGCGGGACTACGCGCAGGTGCGGGCCGACGGGAAGATCACCGGCCCCGTCGCGCGGGAGGCGCTCTCCCGGCTCAATGTCGACGAGTTCGGCCTCGACGACATGGACGCGCGGATCCTGACGACGCTGATCGAGAAGTTCGGCGGCGGGCCGGTGGGCCTCAACACCCTGGCGGTGGCGGTCGGCGAGGACAGCGGCACCCTCGAGGAAGTGTACGAGCCGTACCTGATCCAGCAGGGCTTCCTGGAGCGCACGCCGCGCGGCCGCTGCGCCACCGCCAACGCCTATCGCCGCTTCGGCATCACGCCGCCACCGGGACAGGCCACGATCTTTGACGGCTGACCGACCCCTCCGCACCGCCGACTTCGCGTACGATCTCCCGCCGGAACTGATCGCGCAGGTCCCCGACCCGACCCGGGGCGCGAGCCGGATGCTCCTGGTCCGCCGGGGCGCCGGCGCGCCGGCGCGGGAAGACCTCCGCTTTGCCGACCTCGCGAACCTCATCCCCTCCGGCGACCTCCTCGTCCTCAACTCGACCCGGGTGCGGCACGCCCGTCTCGTCGGCCGGCGCCCCTCGGGCGCCCCCGCGGAGGTGCTCCTGATCCACCCCGCCACCGACGGCAGCTGGGTGGCGATCGGCAAGCCGGGGAGCGCGCTCCGCGAGGGGAAGCGCATCACGCTCGGCGAGGGCTCCGAGATCGAGACCCTGGCCGTCCTCCCGGAGGGGGAGCGCCTGGTGCGCTTCGTCGGCCTCCCGGCGGAGGAGGCGATCGCGCGATTCGGGAGGCTGCCCCTCCCGCCCTACATCGACCGCGACCCCACGGCCGAGGATGAAGACCGTTACCAGACGGTGTACGCCGAGCGGGAAGGGAGCGTGGCCGCGCCCACGGCCGGCCTCCACCTTACCGACGAACTGCTCGCGGAATTGCGGGGCCGCGGCGTGGAGGTGGCCTCGCTGGACCTGGAGGTGGGGCCCGGTACCTTCAAGCCGGTGGAGGAGGAGGATATTTCCGCGCACCCGATGCACCCCGAGCGGTACGAGATCCCCACGGCGGCGGCAGACGCCGTCGCAGCGGCGCGGGCGCGGGGCGCCGCGGTCTGGGCGGTCGGCACCACGGTGGTGCGGGCGCTCGAGAGCGCGGCGCGACTCGACGGAAGCGTGAAGGCTGGCACCGCCGAGACCCGGCTCCTGATTGCTCCCGGATACGAGTTCCGGGTGGTCGACCACCTCGTCACCAACTTCCACCTCCCCCGCTCCACCCTGCTGATGCTGGTGGCCGCCTTCGCAGGCCATGACACCATGATGGCGGCCTATCGTCACGCGGTCGAGGCGCGCTACCGCTTCTACTCCTACGGCGACGCGATGTGCATCCTGTGAGCTTCGCCTTCGACCTCCACGCCACCGAGGGCGAGGCCCGCGCCGGTACCCTCCACACCCCGCACGGCGAGGTCGCCACCCCGGCGTTCATGCCGGTGGGCACCTACGGCACCGTCCGCGGTCTCCACCCCGACGAGGTGGAGCGCACCGGCGCCCAGGTCATGCTGGGCAACACCTACCACCTCCACCTCCGGCCCGGCGAGGAGGTCGTCGAGTCGCTCGGCGGGCTGCACGCCTTTTCGCACTGGAACCGGCCGATGCTGACTGACAGCGGCGGCTTCCAGGTCTTCTCGCTCGAGGGGCTCCGCACCATCGCGGAAGAGGGGGTCGCCTTCCAGAGCCACGTCGACGGCAGCCACCGGACCATCACCCCCGAGAAGTCGGTGGAGATCCAGTGGGCCCTCGGCGCCGATATCGCGATGCAGTTCGACCACGTGGTGCCGGGCGGCGCCGACCACACCCTGGCCCGCGAGGGGATGGAACGCTCGCTCCGGTGGCTCGACCGCTGCAAGGCGAGGCACGCGGAGCTCGTCCTAGCCCCCCGGCCCCCTCTCCACCACGTGGAGAAGGGGGGGAGTTCCCAAGCGTTGTGGCCCATTGTCCAGGGCGGCACCCACACCGACCTCCGGAAGGCCTCCCTCGAGGGCATCCTGGAGCGCGGACCGTGGACCGGCATCGCCATTGGCGGCCTGTCGGTGGGAGAACCGAAGCCGGTGATGCACCGGGTGCTGGAGGAACTGGCCCCCGCCCTGCCCCGGGGGGCCCCGCGTTATCTTATGGGTGTGGGGTTCCCGCAGGACCTGCTGGAGGGGATCGCGCGGGGCGTCGATCTCTTCGACTGCGTGGCGCCGACGCGGAACGGCCGGCACGGCTCGGCCTGGGTCTCGACGGGGCGCGTCAACGTGCGCTCCGCCCTGCACCGGCTTTCGAAGGAGCCGCTCGACCCCGAGTGCGACTGCACCACCTGCGGAACGTTCAGCCGCGGGTACCTGCGGCACCTGTTCGTGGCGGAGGAAATCCTTGGCCTCCGGCTGGTGTCGATCCACAATGTCCGGTTCCTGGTCCGGCTGGGTGAGCTCGCGCGCGCCCACATCATGGCCGGGACCTTCGAAGGCTGGAGCCGCGAGTGGCTCCGCCGCTACCACCTGAAAGGCGACTCCTGATGCACGCGCTTTCCCTCATGGCCCCCGCCCCCGGCTCGGGCGGCGGCATGTCGGTCCTCCTCCTCCAGATCCTCCTCATCGGGGCGGTCTTCTACTTCCTGATCCTGCGGCCGCAGTCGCAGGCGCGGAAGAAGCACGCCGCGATGCTCGAGGCGCTGAAGAAGGGCGACGACGTCATCACCTCCGGCGGCCTCATGGGCAAGGTCCGGGGCATCAAGGACGACGAGGTGACGATCGAGAGCGGCACCAGCACCGTCGTGGTGCATCGCGCGCGCATCGTGCAGGTGGGCGACACCGCCGCCCCGACCGCCCAGCCCTGATGCCGCTGCTGCCGATCCACCTCCTCGGATCCCCGGTGCTCCGGGAGGCCTCCCCGCCGGTGGGGGAGGTCACCGAGGAAGTGCGCCAGCTGGTCGACAGCATGTTCGAGACGATGGACGCCGCCGAGGGCGTCGGCCTGGCGGCCAACCAGGTCGGGACCGCTACCCGCATCGCGGTGGTGGACGCCGACGGGACCCGGATCGCGATGATCAACCCCGTCATCGTCGAGGCGTCGGGCAAGGAGACAGAGGAGGAGGGCTGCCTCTCGATCCCCGACGTCTATGCGGAGGTCACGCGCCCGGAGCGCGTCGTGCTCGAGGCCACGGGCCGGGACGGGGCACCCTACCGGATCGAGGCGGCGGGACTCCTGGCCCGCGCCATCCAGCACGAGATCGACCACCTCGACGGCATCCTGTTTCTGGACCGCCTGAGTCCGATGAAGCGGCGCCTCCTGGTCGCGAAGTACCGGCGCGAGCACAAGGAGGGCGACGGCCTCCTGCGGGAGGTCGCGCGGCCCTCCGGCCGGACCCCCTGATGCGCATCGTCTTCTTCGGCACCCCCGATTTTGCGGTGCCCTCGCTCGACGCCCTCCGCCGCGGGGGCCACGAAGTCGCCGCCGTCGTCACCCAGCCCGACCGACCGCACGGCCGCTCCCGCTCCCGGCTCATCCCCCCCCCGGTCAAGGTGGCGGCCCGCAACGCCGGCCTCCCGATCCTGCAGCCCGAGCGCCCGGTGGGCGACCTCTTCGCCGCCACGCTGCGGCATCACCGCGCCGACCTCGGCGTCGTGGCGGCGTACGGCCACATCCTCCACGAGGACATCCTCTCGATTCCCCATCGCGGGATGCTCAACGTCCACGCCTCGCTCCTCCCCCGGTGGCGCGGCGCCGGCCCGGTCCAGGCCGCGATTCTCCATGGGGACCGGGCGACCGGCGTGAGCATCATGCAGATGGAACGTGGCCTCGACAGCGGCCCGGTCTACCTGCGGCGCCAGCTGCCGATCGGCGCGGAAGACACGGCGGAGTCGCTGACGCTCCGGCTGGCGGAGCTGGGCGCCGAGGCGCTCCTCGAGGTGGTGGACGCCCTCGAGGGCGGCACCATGACGCCCGAGCCGCAGGTGGAGGATGACGCCACGTTCGCCCCCAAGGTCACGCGGACCTCCGCGGGGGTACCCTGGGAAAGGAGCGCAGTCGAGGTGGCGCTGCACCTCCGCGCCTTCGACCCGTGGCCCGGGGCATGGGCCGACGGCGCCGCGGGCGAGGTGAAGCTCTACACGCCGCGGATCGCGGAGGGGAGCGGCGCGCCGGGTGAGGTGCTGGAGGCGCAGCATGCGCTGGTGGTGGCCTGCGGCGACGGCGCGGTGCAGGTGGCCGAGGTGAAGGCGGCGGGGAAGAAGCGGATGGCGGCGGCGGAATGGCTCCGGGGCCGCCCGCTCAAGACGGGAGACCGCCTGACGTGAGGCCGCTTCCGCGGCTCCACGCGATCACCGATCACGGCGTGCTTCACGACGCGGACCTCGGCATTCGCGCCGCGGCCATCGCGGCGGCGGGGCCGGCGGTGGCGCTGCACGTGAGGGACAAGGGGGGCACGGCGGCGTTCCTGGCCCGCTGCGCCGAGCGGTTCATGTCGCTGGCCGGGCCGCCGGAGGCAGCGGTCATCGTGAACGGGCGTCCCGACCTGGCGCGCGCGGTGGGGGCGCAGGGGGTGCAGCTCGGCGCGGGAGACCTCCGCACAGATGACGCCCGCCGCGTGCTCGGCAACGGCTGGATCGGACGCTCGGTGCACTCGGTGGACCAGGCCGGCGAAGCGATTGCGGACGGCGCCGACTACCTCGTCCTCGGCCCCATCTTCGAGACCGCCACCCATCCCGACCGCCAGCCCCTCGGACTCGGCGTCCTGCGTGAAGCAGCCGCGCTCGGCTGCCCCGTGGTCGCCATCGGCGGCATCACCGTCGCGCGGGCGGAGTCGGTGCGCGAGGCGGGCGCCTGGGGGATGGCGGCGATCCGGGCGCTCTGGGAGGCGAAGGACCCGTACGCGGCGGCAATGGAGATGGTCGGACTCTGGGCGGAGCCGGGATAGGCGGTTCAGCTCGACGGCGTGACCCGGTCGCCCAGGACGGGGAGGAACTTTGCCCACGGCCCCACGTCGACGCGGTAGCGCTTCGCCATAACGCGCGACACCTGCGCGAGGTGGCCGAGGTCGTGCACCACCCAGGCGGCGAGCAACTGCCGGAGGGTGACGGGACCGAAGGTGGGGTGGATGCCCTCGAGGGCCAGCTCCGCGGCGCCGAGACGCCACGATTCGAGGGTAGCGAGGTTGGCGGCCCGGAGGCGGGCGAACTCGTCGAGCAGTGACGCGGGTGTGCGGCCGGCGTTCCGCGCGCGGTGCCGGAAGCGGTCGTAGGGCTCGAAGCGCGGGTCGCTCCCCCGGTCGAGGATGATCCGGGCCCGGACCAGCCAGTCGGTCTCCTCGCCGTCGATCAGGTGTCCCACCACATCGAAGGGGCTGAAGGTGTCGGGCCCTTCGTTGGCGCGCACCCACGGGTCGGGCAATCCCTCCAGCATGGCAGCCAGGACCGGCGGCGTCCGGCGCAACTGATCCACCGCCTCCCCAAGCACGAACTCCCCCGCAGCCTCCCGATTCCCCCTCGTCATCGCCGATCCCCTACCCTTCCCCGAGCTTGGGCCTGTCGTCGTCTGGCGGGAGCGCGGGGCGTGCGCGGCGGGCCAGCAGCAGGCTCGCCGTGGCGGAACCGGAGCCGAGGAGGACGAAGAGCACGGCGTTCACGATGGCGGCGTCTGCTGACCAAGCCTGCCAGGCGTTGAGGGCAAGGAGCCCGTAGAGCAGCAGGCCGGCGCCGGCGCCGATGGCGGCGAAGCGGGGGATGGTCAGCTTGTCGAACCCGCGGCCGCGGGCGCTCAGCGCCATGAAGCCGGCAAACGCGAGCCCGATCGGGAAGGACCAGATCGCGCTCCCCACCACGGTGATGACCATCTCCGGCTCCGGCTTCACCCCGAAAAGCAGGATGGCCACCCCGGCGATGGTCGACGCGACGACGAACACCCCCGCCGAGAAGGTCAGGCCCATCGTGAGCATCCCGCGGACGATCCTCAACCAGCGCGGCATGGCCGGCCTCCAGGAAAGGTCTACTTTGTGCCACAAAGTAGGTGAACCGCCCGCGCGCTGTCAACAGCCCGCCGAATCCTGACGGCCCCCTCCCCCGTAGGGCACCCTTGAATCCCGCCTCGTTCGCATCCCACCCTTTACCGGTACCTCCATGCTGCCTGCACTCGGACTCCTGCTCTTCCTCTCCCCCTCCCCGTCCGACTCCACCCCCACCTGTTCCGCCACCCTCGCGCTCCTCGGGGAGCAGGTCCGGGCGAACTACGCCGGGTTTGCGCTGGAGCTGCAGGGCGAGCGGCTTCGGCAGTACTCGGCGATGAAGGCAGGCGTCGAGCAGCGCGCTGCCCGCACCGCCGGGGAGGGCTGCTTTTTCGTCCTGCGCGACTTCGTGGGATGGTTCGACGATCCCCACCTCTTCGTCTTCCAGAGCACCCGGATCGACACCGCCGAGACCCGGCGCCGCGCCGCCTCGGTGGAGCGCCGGGGGGTGACCGAGGAAGGGGCGCGGGCCTACTTCGCGCGGCAGGGAACGAGGCTCGACCCGATCGAGGGGATCTGGTACGACCGCGGGCTGCGTGTCGCGGTCCTCCCGGACTCGGGTCGGGGGCCGGGGCGGTTTGTGGCGGTGCTGCTGGCGAGCGACACGACCACCTGGGAGCCCGGGGCCGTGCGCGCCCGGATCGTCCGGCAACCCGACGGCTCGTACGACATCGATCTCGCGGGACCGAACCATGCCGTCCGTCACCTGCAGGGCACGATCTACCGGCATGTGCTTCTGCGGATGTCGCCTGGCATCTGGGGGAAGGAGTTTCCGGTGCCGGCGGCGGACTCCGGCACGCTCGACCCTGTGGACCCGCACCGCCCGGTGCTTTACGGGCGGAACGGCACCCTGGTCTTCGCGATCCCGTCGCACGACGGCTTCCGGAGCGTCATCGACAGCATGGTGGCCGCCCACCGCGCCGACCTCGCCTCGGCGGACCGGCTGATCATCGACCTCCGCGGCAACGAGGGGGGCGGCTCGGCGATGACCGACGCGCTGGGACCATACGTGTCGCTGAAGACCGACCGGCCGACTCCATTTCCGCTCGACAAGCCGATGATGCTCTCCTCGGAGCGGCAGATCGCCTATGCCCGCCGCGCCTTCGGCCCGGAGAGCTCGGCGTTCGTCCGCGGGCTGGTGGCGCGGATGGAGGCTCATCCGGGCGAGCTGGTGCCGCTCAACGATCCCGACGCGCCAGCCTCGCCGCCGGACCCGCGCGACTGGGTGGTCGAATCGGGGCCGCGCGCCGTAGGGGTGCTGGTGGATGGGGGGACGGTGAGCGCCGCCGAGGTGGTCGTGCTCTACGCCTTGCAGAGCCCGCGGGCGACGGTGTTCGGCGAGCCGACGGCCGGCGCGCTCGATTACCAGAGCGTCAACATCGTGCCGCTTTCGCCCGACGAGCGCCGCTGGTACCTCGGTTACGGCACGGTGACCCGTGCTCCCGGGCTGCCGGTCGGGGGGATGCGCGGCAAGGGAATCGCGCCCCAGGTGCCGCTCGACCTGGCCACCCTCTCCGACCCGGTGGGGCATGTGGAGGCGGCGCTTTCGATGTGAGCCGACCGGGGCGCCTCCGCAGCAGGGTGTCCCATCGGATGGCGCCTCACCCCTTCCCCACGCGCGCCGCCAGCGCCGCGTGCAACTCCGCATCGGCCCGGATCCGGTCGTCGTCGAGCCAGTCGGGCCGCGCCGCCGCCCCCGCAGCCGCCAGCGCCAGCAACAGCGGGCGGTAGTCCTCCGCCGGCCGGCGGTTGTCCACCAGCCATCCGTGGAGCGCCCAGACGAGCGGCGGTGTGCCATACACCGCGTCGCTCACGTTGACCGGGGCGCCACGGCGGAGGAGGAGTTCCACCGTCGCCGCGTCACCCTGGTAGGCCGTCACGTGAAGCGCTGTCTGCCCATCCGGGCCGCGGATGCCCGGATCCACGCCGTTGTCGAGGAGCAGGGTCACCACCTCGCCCCTGCCGTACCACGCCGCCATGATCATCGCGCGGCCGAGGGCATCAGTGCCTGCGGCACCGCTCGCATCGAGGCGCTGCGCCAGGAGATCCACCCGCCCGATCCCCGCCGCATCCTCCAGCGTCACCGCGGCGCCTCGCTCCGCCAGGTGGGCCGCCGCCTCCGGGCACCCGTTCGCCAGGCACGACCGGACAATGTCGTGGTCGAGGCGGGCGCCCCGTTCGAGGAGGAGGTCGGCCAGGGCGATCTGGACGCCGGCCAGGCGGGGGTGCGCGCTCGTCACTACGAGGCCAACGGTGGTGGAGCCGCCTCCGTACACATCGGCCTCGGCGTCCACCTCGGCGCCGGCGTCCAGGAGGCAGCGCGCGACCTCCACGATGTTGGCGGGGGTCCGCTGGCGGTGGTGCTCGACCCCGTTGGCCGACACATAGTGGAGGAGGGTGGCGCGGTGCTCCCGGGTGGAGCGGGCGTGCACCAGGGCTGGGTCCGCCCGGAGGAGGCGCTCCAGGGCGGTGAGGTCGCCGGTCACGATGGCGTCGGCGGCCTCTTCGAAGGTGGAGATTCCAGATCCGGAGCGGACCAGCTCCTCGAGGTGGCGCACCAGCCTGGGCCAGCTCTCGAAACCGTGGGCCCGCGCCATCACGAACTGCGCCTCCGACAGCGCGCAGTCGGCCTGCGTCATCCGGTCGCGCGCGAAGGTGGCCAGCTGGCCGGCGCGGCGGGTCGCGTCCCGGTCGTCGAGGCGGCGGGTCCCCACGGCCTGCAGTCGTTCGAGCGCGGTGATCCAGCGGGCAGCCCATGCGTCGATGGCCTCGGGAGCGGCGCGGCAGGCGGCGGCCAGTTCCTTGGCGCGCTTGCGGTACTGGCCGAGGTCGGGGCGCAACGGGAGGGGGAGGGCGTCCTGCGGGTTGGGATACACACGAATCTCCTTTCAGGGCGCCTGGAGTCCGCACCGATCAGGCTGAAGGAAGATTCGTCGGATTGTGACCAGCGGTGGGTGGGCACGGCCCTTTTCGCGGACTGATTGCGCCCCGGGCGCACCGTGAAGCTATCGCGCGGGCCGGCCGGGAGCAATCAGCGAGCCGTCCCAGGGGACGTGGCCCGGATCGGACGCCGGATGCGCGTAATAGCATCAGAGGGGGAACGGTGGGCTTCCGAAGCGGTGGCTGCGTCAGGGGTCAGGGGCCCACCGATCCTTCCGGGATTCGATTCCGGGCCGTAGCTTGGCGGCGCGGAGGGGGGAGGGGGGACAACATCTGCCAGGATCGTGAGGTGTACCATGTCTATTCGACGGTTGGTCTGCCTGCTGGTGGTTCCCTGCCTCCTCAGCTGTGACACGGAGTTCACCGCGCCCCCGGTGTCGCTGCAGGTCAGGATGGAAATGGGCCCCGGGATGAGCGCGCTCCTGCCGCACCAGCAGGAAGGAACCCGGTTTCCGCTCACGGTCTTCGTCACGAAGGGCGACCAGCCGGCTTCCGGCGTGGAGGTGTCCTGGGACGATGGCCGGTCGCAGTCCAATCTGAGCAGCAAGCGCACCTACTCGGATGCCGACGGGATCGCCCGGACGGTCTGGAACCTTCCGGCCATCCCCGCCAATGTCCCCTGGACCTCCTATAGCACCCAGGTGTCGATTCCCGGCGCGTCCGGATCCCCGATCGTCTACACCATCGAGGTCTATCGCTGCACCAGGTGCTGACGGCGGCGGCGGAGATATTCCCAAGGGACCCGAACGGAGGTGGTGATGCCTTGGAGCAAGTGGATCCGGCAGGTGCACCGGTGGCTGTCCATCGTCTTCACGCTGACGGTCATCGCCAACTTGGTCGTGCGGGCGCAGGGGGGCGGGGAGCCATCCCCCTGGATCACCTATTCGCCGCTCCCGCCGCTGGCGGTGCTGCTGTTCAGCGGGTTGTACATGTTCGTGCTGCCGTATGCGGGGAGGTGGAGAAACCGATCCTGATGAACCCACCGCCGCACCGGCCCGCAAACAACGAAGGATTCGTCCAATGGAGAGGCGTTGCCAGCTGACCTGACTCTTCGGTAGATCGCCCAGGCCAGCACACCACGCCCGCCCACCGTCGATGGATAGGCCTCGCCGAGCCTCTCCTCTGGCGCACCCGACGTCCCCCCACGCCACACACGTCAATGGCCCCTTTTCGGGGCCATTGTCGCGTATTGGAGTAGACGGCCCAATCCAGGTCTCTGCGGCCTGGCGGGAGGTTGTCACCCAGGCCGTAAGATGGCGTGATCCGGCCGCGCGCGCCGCGGCACCCGGAAGCGGACGGCCGGCCACTGCTCTCTCACATGCTTGGATGAATCACCAGACCGTGTCACACAGTTGATCCGTCCCCCTCCACAAGGAGTGCGTATGCGCCACATGCTTTTCCTCGCGGCAGCCACGATCGCCCTACCGTCAGTCGCCTCAGGGCAGTCCTGCATGCCAACCCTCGCAGACCGGGATCAGAGCATGAACTCCGCCGTCGTCGTCACGCTCAACAAGAATGGAGTGGCGAGCTACTCGGAGCTTTCCGTCGCGTATCGAGAAGCTGGCCCAGCGCCTTCCGGAGGAGTGCGCCCACCGTCTTGGGCCAGCAACCGAGACAACCCGGCGCCCCAGCTGTTCAGCGACCGTACCTCAGCACCAGCGAGTGGGGTGATGCGGCAGCCCTTCGATATCACGCAATCCGACACGCTCGGCTTGACGATCTCCGTCGAGAGCTCTCCAAACGTCTCCATTGTACTGCGGTCCTGGGGCGATGTTCGCGCGACCTTCCGGGGTACCTGCTCGGCCGGGGGTGTCATTCATGGCTCGACGCCGGATGTGGACTATCTCATCTACATCGTCCAGGCAGCCGGACCGCTGTAGGGCGGACTGCCAAGCTCCGCGCTACCTCAACGATCTCTTTGATGAGGGCAGGTTGAGACACGGCGGTGGGAGGCACGGTCCTCGCGTGACCCCCACCGCCGGCCCTCGCGTCACACGAAGGCAGGTACTCCGATCCTGACGCGAGATTACTCGGGGGAAAGGTCAACCCGGGCTAGATTTCAGGCGTCGCCTCTTACTGTGAGCGCTGCTCGCCGAATCTCGGAGCCCCCTTGCCCCACCTCTCCATCACCCTCAACGGCACCCCGCGCGAGGTCCCGGACCCGCTCACCCTGGCCGGCCTCCTCGAGCACCTCGAGCTCGACCCGCGCGCCGTGGTGGTTGAACGGAACCGCGCCATCGTCCGCCGACCCGATCTGGCCGGCACCCCGGTGGCCGAGGGGGACGTGATCGAGCTGGTGCACTTTGTGGGAGGCGGGTAGCGTCCGGATCGTTATCTTTCCCCCATGACCGACACCATCCGGACCACCCCCCTGGAGTCCACCGACACCCCGCTCGACATCGGCGGCCGGAGCTTCCGCACCCGCCTCCTCGTGGGCACCGGCAAGTACCGCGACAACGCCGAGATGTCCCGCGCCATCGAGGCCTCCGGCGCCGAAGTCGTGACCGTGGCTGTCCGCCGCGTGGACCTCGACCGCTCGAAGGAGCAGGGCGTCCTTTACCACCTCCCCGCCGACCAGTACTTCCTCCTGGCCAACACCGCCGGCTGCTACTCCGCCGACGAGGCGGTCCGCTACGCCCGCCTGGCCCGCGAGGCCGGCTTCAACGAGTTCATCAAGCTCGAGGTGATCGGCGACAAGGAGACCCTCCTCCCCGACACCGACGGCCTCCTCGCCGCCACCCGCACCCTCGTGAAGGAGGGGTTCCAGGTCCTCGCCTACACCAACGACGACCTGATCACCGCCCTCCGCCTCGAGGACGCCGGCTGCGCCGCCGTCATGCCCCTCGCCTCTCCCATCGGGAGCGGCCTCGGCCTCCTCAACCCTTACTCCATCCGCACCATCAAGAGCCGGCTCGGCGTGCCGATCATCGTCGACGCCGGTGTCGGCACCGCGAGCGACGCCTGCGTCACCAGGGAGCAGGGCGTCGACGGGATCCTGATGAACACCGCCCTCGCCGAAGCCGCCGACCCCGTCCTCATGGCCACCGCCATGCGGCACGCGGTGGAAGCGGGCCGCGCCGCGTGGCGCGCCGGCCGGATGCCCCGGCGCGAGACCGCCGTCCCCTCCAGCCCCACCACCGGGATGCTGCGCTGAACCAGCCCGTCGGCATCGAGGCGCGCCGGGCCGCCCTCACCATCCTCCGCGAGGTGCGCGACGGCCGCCCCTTCGACGCCGCCCTCGGCGGCGCCATCAACGGGCTCAACGACGCCGACCGCCGCCTGGCCCACGAACTCGCCGGCGGCGTCCTCCGCACTCAGGATGCTCTCGATGACCGCCTCGCCCGCCTGATCCGGCTGGGCTGGGACTCGGTGGCCCCGCCGATGCGGGACCTCCTCCGGGTCGGCGCCTACCAGCTCCTCCACCTCGACCGCATCCCACCGCACGCCGCCGTGAGCACCGCCGTCGACCTGGCCCGCGAAATGGCCGGCAGGGCCCCCGCCGGATTCGTGAACGCCGTCCTCCGCCGCATCGGCCGCGAGGCCACCCCCGCGCCGCTCGTCGAGTCGGCCGACCCGGTGGCCTCGCTGGCCCGCGCCCACAGCCACCCCGAATGGCTGGTCGCCGGCTGGGTGGCGCGCTTCGGCGCCGCGGACACCGCACGCCTCCTCGAGTGGAACAACGGCCGCCCTCCCCTCGTCCTCCAGGCGGCGCGCGAAGACCTGACCGCCCTGCGCGAACGGCTCGACGCCGCCGGCGTCCGGTCGAGCGCGGCCCCCTTCGGCGCCGGCCTCGTGGTCGACACCGGCAGGCCCGGCGACCTCCCGGGCTACGCCGAGGGCGCCTTCTTCATCCAGGACCCGGCGCAGGCGCTGGTGGCCCGCTTTGCCGACTTCGGACGGGGCGCCACCGTCCTCGACGCCTGCGCCGCCCCCGGCGGCAAGGCGATTGCCCTCGGCCGGCACGCCAGCCTCCTGGTCGCCGCCGAACGGAGCCGGCGCCGCGTGACCCGCCTCGGCGAGAACCTCCGCCGCGCCGGCTCGGGCCGCGAACTGTCGATCATGGCCGACGCCGCCGCACCGCCCCTCCGACCGGTGGACGGCGTCCTCCTCGACGCCCCCTGCCTCGGCACCGGCACCTTTGCCCGGCACCCCGACGCGCGGCTCCGGGTCACCCCGGAAGGGCTGCGCGACCTGGCGCGCACCCAGGCCGCCCTCCTCGACGGCGCGGCGGCGGCGGTCCGGCCCGGCGGGCTGTTAGTTTACGCCACATGTTCGCTCGAACCCGAGGAGAATGAGGAGCAGGTGGCGCGCTTTCTCGAGACACATCCCGACTTCACGCGCGAACCGTCCGGCGCGGTGCCCGCCGAGTGCCTCTCCGACGCCGGCGACCTCACCCTGCTCCCCCAGCGGCACGGCACCGACGGCGCCTACGCCGCCCGCCTCCGGAGGGCGCGGTGAGGTTCCGGCGCTTCACCCCCGAGGGGAACCCGCAGGTGAGCCGCCGGTTCCTCCTCGGCCTCGCTGTGGTGGGCGGCGCCTCGCTCCTCGGCTACCTGGTGGCCGCGGCGGTGCTCTTTCCCGCCCCGATGAACGATGCCACCGTCGAGGTCCCCAGCGTCCTCGGCCAGTCCTTCACCTCCGCCACTGAAACTCTGGAGGCGGAAGGGTTCCGGGTCCGGCGCGAGGCGGAGCTGCCGCACCCGACCGCGCGCGGGGGCACCGTGATCTGGCAGGATCCGCCGGCGGCGATGCGGCTCCCCCCCTCGGCGGTGGTGCGGCTCACCGTGAGCACCGGCACCGAGGGCACCGTCATTCCCGACGTCGTCAACCTCGACGTGGAACTGGCGAAGCTCGTCCTCCGCGAGGCCGGCTTCCGGGCGGGCGGCGTGGACTCGGTGGCCTCCCTCAGCACCCCGGGCACGGTCCTCGCCACCCGGCCCGGGCTCGGCGTGGTCCGGAAGCCGGGGGAGCTGGTGACGCTGGTCGTGAGCCGCGGCCCCGCCGATATTCAGGTGCCCGCCCTCCGCGGCCTGACCCGCGCGCAGGCGGAGGACCGGCTGGAGGCGCTCGGCCTCCTGGTGGGCTACGTGCGCACCGAGGACCGGCCCGGCGCGCGGGCCGGCGTGGTGCTTGAGCAGCGCCCCAATCCCGGCGTCCGCCTCCCCCGGCGGAGCCGGGTGGACCTGACCCTCGCGAGGGCCCCGTGAACCCGATCATTGCACCCAGCGTGTTGAGCGCCGACCTCTCCCGGCTCCGCGAGCAGGTGGAGGCGGCCATCGCCGGCGGCGCCGAGTGGATGCACGTGGACGTGATGGACGGGCACTTCGTCCCCAACCTCACCTTCGGCGCGCCGATGATCCGCGCCCTGCGCCGCATCACCGACCGCCCGATCGATGTCCACCTCATGGTGGAGCGCCCCGAGCAGTACATCGACGACTACGCCGCCGCCGGCGCCAACGTCTTCTCGTTCCATCCCGAGGCCACCATCCACGTGCAGCGGCACCTGGCGGCCATTCGCGAGACGGGAATGCTCGCCGGGCTGGTGCTCAACCCCTCGACCCCGCTCGCCCTCATCGAGGAGGTGGTGGACAACCTCGACCTCGTGCTGGTGATGTCGGTCAACCCAGGGTTCGGCGGCCAGTCGTACATCCCCGCCGCCACCGACAAGATCCGGCGGGTGCGGGCGCTGCTCGACAGCCGCGGCTCCGCGGCGCGGCTCGAGGTCGACGGCGGGGTGACCGTCAAGACGATCCGCGAGGTGCACGAGGCGGGCGCCGACACCTTCGTGGCGGGCACCGCCGTCTTCGGCGCCCCCGATGTCCGCGCCGCCGTCAGCGAACTCCATCGCCTGTGCCTGGCGCGGGCTTGAGGAGGGCAGGACCGTGAACAGGCAATGGTACGTCGTCGGCACGATCGTCCTGGCCATGGTGGCCGGCGCATTCATGCTGGTGAAGAACAGCCCCGACAACTACGGCGTGCAGGTCGGCCGGAAGGCCCCCGACTTCCGCGTCGTCGACCTCGCCACCGGCGACACCATTTCGCTCCGGGAGCGCTACAAGGGCCAGGTGACCCTCGTGAACATCTGGGCCACCTGGTGCGGCCCCTGCCGCGAGGAGATGCCCTCGATGGAAGCCGCCTACAAGGAGCTGGAACCCAAGGGGTTCAAGGTCGCCGCGGTCAGCATCGATGACGGCTCCCCCGAGGACGTCGTCGGGTTCGCGAACTCCCTCGGTGTCACCTTCGATCTCCTGATGGACCGGAGCGGGATGATCCAGCGGGCCTACCAGACCACCGGCGTGCCCGAGAGCTTCCTCCTCGACCGCGACGGCGTCATCGTCAAGCGGATCATCGGCGCGCACGACTGGAGCACCGCGGTGAACCGTTCCCTGATCGAGCGGCTGCTCGAACAGGGGAGCTGACCCCGCCGGCGTGCGCGTCCTCGGCATCGAGTCTTCCTGCGACGAGACCTCCGCCGCCGTGGTCCGCCTCGACGGCGGCCGCCCGGCGCTGGAGAGCGTCGTCATCCTCTCCCAGGACGTGCACAAGGTGTTCGGCGGAGTGGTGCCGGAGCTCGCCAGCCGGGCGCACCTCACCGCCATCATCCCGGTGGTGGACCGGGCGCTCGCCGAGGCGGGGATCGAGCTCGACGGGGTGGACGCGATCGCGGTGACGGCGGGGCCGGGGCTGGTGGGGGCGCTGCTGGTGGGGGTGATGTACGGGAAGACCCTGGCCTGGTCAGCGGGGCTCCCGCTCATCGGCGTGCACCACATGGAAGGCCACCTCTTTGCCCCGACGCTGGAGGACCCCGAGTTCGCCCCGCCCTTCGTCGGGCTCCTGGTGAGCGGCGGGCACACCCTCCTCCTCGACGTGCCGGCCTGGGGCGAGTACCGCCTCCTCGGTCAGACGCTCGACGACGCCGCCGGCGAGGCGTTCGACAAGGTGGCCACCCTCCTCGGCCTTCCCTACCCCGGCGGCGCCCCGCTCGAGAAGCTCGCCGCCACCGGGCGGGCCGGAACGTTCATCTTCCCCCGCCCCCTCCTCCGCGACCTCTCCGGCACCGGCCCCAACCGCTGGAACTTCTCGTTCAGCGGCCTCAAGACGGCGGTGCTCCGGGCGGTGCGCCAGTCCACCGACCTCGACGCCGAGAAGGCGGACCTGGCCCGCGGGTTCCAGGAGGCGGCCATCGAGGTGCTCGTGGAGAAGACTGCCGCCGCCGCCGAGGAGCTGGGCTATCCGCAGGCGATGATCGGCGGCGGGGTGGCCTGCAACCGGACCCTCGCCGCGCGGATGCGCGAGCGGCTCGGCGCCCGGGTCCGCCTGGCGGTGGCCACCCCGCGCCTCAACACCGACAACGCCGCGATGATCGCCGCCGCGGGGGCGTGGCGCCTCGCGCGCGGCGAGCGGAGCGACCCCGGCCTCGAGCCGAGCGACAGCCTCCCCCTCCCCGGACTCCTCACACCTGCCGCCTGAGGCGGAGCCCCGATGCCAGTCTACCCCTTCAACATCCATCTCGGCCCGATGCAGGTGACCGGGTACGGCCTGATGATGATGGTCGCCTTCCTCACCGGCGGCTGGCTGATCGCGCTCGAGCTCCAGCGGCGGCACCTCAACCGGGAATATTCCTCGGACATCGTCATCGCCGCCCTCATCGGCGGCATCCTCGGCGCCAAGATCTGGTACGCGGTCCTGAAGGGAGACGCCGGGGCGCTCTTTTCCCTCGGCGGGCTCGTCTGGTACGGCGGGTTCCTCGGCGGGGTGACGGCGGTCCTCATCAACGGCTGGCGGCTTCGCGTGCCTCCGCGGTGGACCATGCAGGTCATGGCGCCGGCGCTGGCGGCGGCCTACGCCCTCGGCCGGATCGGCTGCTTCCTGGTGGGCGATGACTACGGTCGCCCGACCGACCTCCCCTGGGCCCTCTCCTTCCCCCAGGGACTGCCCCCCACCACGGCGGGCAACCTGGCCGGCTTCGGCGTGCCGTTTCACCCCGGCACCGACCCCTCGACGGTGCTCGCGGTGCACCCGACACAGCTCTACGAAACGATCCTGATGTTCTTCGCCTTCACGATCCTCTGGAAGCTGCGGACAAAGGCGTGGGGGACCGGCGCCATCTTCGGCGTGTACCTGGTGATGGCGGGGGTCGAACGGTTTTTCGTCGAGATCCTCCGTGCCAAGGACGATCGCTTCTTCGGCGGCTTCACGGCGGCGCAGCTGACCAGCGTGGCGCTGGTGGCGGTAGGGATGATCGTCTTCGCCAGACTGAAGGACGCGGGCGTCGCCCCGACGGGGGTGTACCTTTCCAATACACCAGCGGAAACTGTCAAATAGTTCGACAACGTGGTAAGTGACTCAGATCACATAGGTTGTGCCACAGCGCCGGGAATCGTCAAATTATCGTACGATTTCCGGCGTTTTTCGCGACCTTCCCAAATATTGTAACTTAAACTGTGACAACGTGTTACGATCTTGTTAAATGTGGCATGAACGGTGCTTTAGTAAGAGACCAGCAAGGGGCGTATTCGAGCTCCAGGAAAAAGTGGTAGGTCGAAGAAGGGTTGGAGCGGGCACATCCGCCCGTTTCCGTATAACTCAGGGGGCGATCTACCACCTCTCTACGCAAGCGGCCCGCCGATTTCGGCGGGCCGTTTGCATTTCCCCCTTGCTGCTCAGTACTGCCGCGCGTGCAGCCTGGCCTTGAGGCGGGCCACCTCGGCACGCAGCTCGGCCAGGTCGGCGTCCATCCGGTCGAGCGAACGGAGCAGGTCCACCTCGAAGTGCACGCCCCCCGACGGCGCCTTCGACTCCACGACCGCCCCGGCGTCGGCGGCGGGCGGGAGCGGATCCGGCACCAGTTCCTGCGTGACCCGGAGCCGCCGCGGCTCCAGGTAGAAGGTCCACACCAGCGCGATCACGAAGAGCAGGAGCAGCACCCCCTGCACCGCGAGCGACTCCACCGTCCGGTAGATTCCCAGTCGCTCGATCTGCGGCGCCCACTCCACCACCGTGATCGGCACCACCCCGCCCCCCTGCAATTCCGCGACGCCCTTCCCCGCGAAGACGAACGCCATGTAGTAGAGGAAGGCGCTGGTGACGCCAAAGAAGGGCTTGAGCGGGAGCTTCACCCCGAAGCGATTGATCAGGACGTACACCACGCCGAGAACCACCGAGGCCGCGGCGATGCCGAGGAGCACCGGCATGACCGCCCCGCCGGCGGGGCCGGCGAGGAGGAGCGCCTTGTAGAAGAGGACGGTCTCCACCCCTTCCCGGTAGACCGCGAGGAATGCGACGGACGGCAGGGCAAAGGCGGAGCCCGACACCAGCGCGTCCTGCACCTTCCCCTTCACGAACCGGTTCCACTTCGCCACTTCCATCTTGGAGAGGAGCCAGTAGCTGACGTAGAAAAGCGCCGCGGTGGCCACCAGCATGGTGACCCCCTCGAGCACTTCCTGGCTGGCGGGGGAGAACCGGAAGATGGTCTCGAACGCCACGGCGGTCAGGAGGCTCACGACCACGGCGGCGGCGACCCCGACGTGAATGTCGCGCCGGCGGCGGCGGTTGCCCGTCTTGACCAGGAAGGCGATCAGCGCGCCGATCAGGAGGATCGCCTCCAGCCCTTCGCGGAGGAGGATGACGAACGACTGCACGAAGAGGTCGGCGCCGGTCATCGGCTCGGCGACGAGGCGTTCCGCCCGCGCGAGGTCGACGCCGAGTCCTGCGCGCAGCGTCCGGAGTTCCCCCGCGGTGGCGCCCCCCGACACCCGGCCCCGCAGCGTGGCGAACGACGCCTCGAGCCGCCCGGCGAGCGCCGGATCCACCGCGCGCACCCCCGATTCCACCTGCTCGAAGGTCAGGTACGCCTCGAACGCCTCCCCGCCGGCGGCGTCGCTCTCCCCGAGGGCGGCCAGTGCCAGCGCCGAATCGAGCTGGGTCCCCACCTGCGCGAAGACCGCGGCTGACTCCGCCCCGCTGTCCTGGCCGTGGAAGCTCCGCACCGCGGCGATGGCGGCGGCGGATTGGTCGGGGATCCCGCCGATCGCCTCGGCGATCTGCCGGTCGGACATCCGCGCGGTGGTGCCGAAAGCGCGGAGGCCGGCGGGCACCTCGCCGGCGGGAGCGGGATAGCGGAGGAGGGTGGCGTACGCCGCGGCGGCCCAGCGATCGGAGCTGCTGAGCCGGGTCTCGAAGGCGGGCATCGCGGTGCCCGCGACGCCGATCGTGATCCGGCGGTAGTAGTCGAGCGGGGAAAGGTCGGCGAGCCCGGCGCCGTCGTTCAGCGTGGCGGGGGGCGGCGTGAGCCCGAGCCCGTCGGGGCCGTCGCCCCGGCCGGCGAGCCCGTGGCAGCCGGCGCAGTTCTTCTGGTACACCTGCGCCCCGCGCGCGAGCGACGGCGCGGCGGAGGGCACCTGGTCCACGTCCACCCGATAGCGGTCGGCCAACCCGGCGGTCAGCGTCCGGGCGCCGAGCGCCACGGAATCGGGATCGGCGGTACGCCCGATCGCGGCGAGCAGGAGGTTCAATGCGGAAACGGTGGCGGCGGAAGATTCAGGGGGGAGCCGGCCGGCGGTGCGCACCGCCTCAGCGAGGAAGAGCCGGGCCTCCGCCACCTCGGCGGGGGCAATCACCCGCCCGGCAGAGACGCCGACCCGGTACTCCTGCGCGGCGAGCTGGACGGTCGTCGCGATTCGCTGGACCACCTGCGTCAAATCGCCCCCGGGCGGGGGCGACGGTGCGCCCTGCTGGAGGGCAGCGACGAGCAGGATGGAGTGAACCGCGTTGGTGATAATCATTCTCAGGTCGTTTGGTCAGCGAAGCCGGAAAATATGGCACGCCTGAGCGATTGGCTAGGGCTTGTCCCGCGAAAGGATGACCACCGCTCCCGCCACCCCGTGGGTGTGGGTGAGCGACAGGAGCAGCGTGCACGCCTCCGGCACCGTGGCGGCGAGTCCGTGCAGCGACAGCAGCGGCCGGCCGTCCGCCTCGCGCGACACCTCCAGGTCGTGCCACCCGACGGCGCGCATCCCCGGCAGCGATTGCAGCGCCTTGTACGCCGCTTCCTTGGCCGCCACCCGCACGGCAAAATGCGGCGCCGGGTCCGGCTGCCGCATCACGTATTCCCGTTCGCCGATGGTGAGGAACCGGTCCAGCGCCCGCTCGCCGTAGCGGGACAGGATCGACCGCGCCCGCTCCACCTCCACCACATCCATGCCGACGCCGAGCACGCTCACAGGTGCCGCCAGAGCAGCTCCGCCACCGGACGGAGCGCGGCGGGAATGCGAAGGTATCCACCCAGCATGAGCCCTGCCCAGAGCGCCACGCCGTACACCACCGCCGTGGCGGTCCAGAGCGGCCAGCGCGCGCGGCGCCACGCCGCGATCGCGGCGATGTCGGCCTCCCACTCGGCGAGCTCCCAGGTGGCCGCGGCGCTGAGCCCCGACCAGGCGCTCTCCATCCGCCGTGCGGTGGCGAGCACCTGCGCGCTCCACGCCGGGCCGCTGGCGTGCTCGAGTTCCGCCGCGGCGCGAAGCATCGCCCCGGCGCTGGCACCGAGCCGCGCATGGATGGCCCGGTGTTCCTCGGGGGTGACGCGGTGCCGCTCCACCCGCCACTCCGGCATCCGCGCGGTCACCGCGGCCGCGGTGATCCGCTGGTCGAGCTGCCCGATGACCGCGGCCGCCGCCTCCTCGGTCGCCGCATCCCACATCGCCGCCCAGGCCGCCGGGGCCAGCGCCGCTCGCGCAGCCGAGTTGCTGCCGGCGTCGAGAGCCGCCCGCGCCTCCCCGGCGGCGCCGAGCAGCCGCGTCACCAGTGAGAGCCGGACCGGCGCGAGCAGGGCGTCGATGCCCTCCGGCGCCGCGGGGTGCACCAGCCTTCCCAGGGCGGGGCCGAGTTCGGGCAGCGTCACCGCGGCGCTCATCGCCGTTCCCAGAGCGGGCGCTCGCCGCCCAGTTCGGCCACCGAGATGGCGGCGCGCTCCCCGGTCCGCTCCTCGAAGCGGCGGACGAACTCCACCAGCGGCTCCGGCTCGAACGCCGAGCGCGACAGCCCGCTCACGCCGATGGCGGCCTCGATCGCCTCCGGCGTGCCCTCCACCTCGACCAGGATGTCCATGCGGGGATACCACTCCAGCCGCACCTCGGCGCCATGCACCCGATACACCTCCACGAATCGATCGACCGACTTCGACACCGCGTACCCGAGCGACGCCAGCAGCGATCCCGCCCCCTCACCGCCGCCGGCGATGAAGAACTCCACCTCGTCACGCAGCTTGTACCCTTCCGCGCTGCGGCGGGTCGGGCCCTTCCACGCCATCTGGGCGCGCGGCTCTCCCTTGTCGGGCCGCCAGCTCCGCACCCTGAGGACCTCGCCCCTGTCGCTGAGCTCCCCGTCGCGATCGAGCAGCCGGTCCTCCATCAGCCCGCGGAACGACTCCTCCGCCCCCGACTCGACCAGGTGCCGGCGGAGGAGCGCCGCGTCGGGCACCACCGCCTTGACCTCCAGCTCCTGGTTCGGGCCGGCGGCGCTCACCCGAGGATCGCCTCGAGCACGGCGTCGGTGTCGGAAAGGTCGTCGAACGCCGCGTACGCCCCGGCATCGATCAGCGCCCCCGCCGGGTAACTGCCGGTGGCCACGGCCACCGCGCGGGCGCCGATCCCCTGGCCGCAGGTCACGTCGGCCGGCGTGTCGCCGACGATCACGACCGCCTTCCCCGTCGGCACCCGGCCGAAGATCGGCGCCGCCCGCTCGGCCGCGATGGCGGGGAGGTCGGCGCGGCGCGCCGAGTCGGAACCGTAGGCGCCGACCCGGAAGCGCGCGGGATCGAGCCCGCCGGAACGGAGCTTGAGCCCCGCCCCCTGCACCAGGTTGCCCGTGAGGAGGCCGAGGACCACGTCGCTCCGCGCCTCGAGCCGGTCGAGGAGGGGGGAAACGCCGGGGAGCAGCCGGGTGGCGCCGGGGAACCGGCCGAGTTCCTCCTCGAGGAGCCCGACGTAGCGTCGGCAGACGTCGGCGATGGTGTCGGGGTCACCGGCGGAGGCGTCGCCCGCCGACTCGAGGAGCTCGCGCACGATTTGTGGGTCGGTCTTGCCGTCGAAGGCGAGGGTGCGCCAGGCATCGCCGTCGCCCAGCCGGTCAGCGAGGGCGGCGGTGATGGCGCGGCGCCCCGCCCCGGTGGTGAGCAGCAGCGTGCCGTCGATGTCGAAGAGGACCAGGACCCGTGTCATCCCGAGGCGGCCGCCCCCGGAATGCGCCGCGCCGTCACGTATTGCGCGTGCAGCTGGGCCGCCCGGCTGCCGGGCGCCCACGACTCGGTGAGCACCCCGCCGCACGCCACCGTCGAATGCACCAGCATGTTCCCCGCGCCGATGAACGCCACGTGGGAAATGCCCCGGCCGGTCTCGCTGAAGAAGACGAGGTCACCGGGGAGCACGTCCGCCAGCGCCACCTCCTGGCCCTCGCGCGCCTGCGCCGAGGAATCCCTCGGCAGCCGGACCCCGCGCGCGGCGAAGGTCGTCTGCACCAGGCCGGAGCAGTCCACGCCGGCGTCGGTCACCCCGCCCCACTCGTACCGCACCCCCGCGAAGGTCCGGGCCGCCCACTCCTCCGCCGGCAGCACCGCCGCGCTCCGGCGCGCCTCGGCCTCCGGCAGGATGTGCCCCTGCACCAGCGGCCCCGAGGTGCCATCGGGGAGCCGGACCCGGCCGTGCTCCAGCACCGCGCGGGCCCGCACCGGCAGCCGGCGGCGTCCCGATCCCGTGTCGACCTCGGCGCCGACCGACCAGCCGGTGGCCGCGGCGCGCCACTCTTCCGCCTCGGCGTCGCCGCACTCGATGGCGTACCCGCGGTGGAGCCATCCCTCGTACCCGTCGACCTGCCCGCGCACCCGGAGCCACATCCCCTCGGCCGCGAGCACCGCCGCCGACTCGCCCAGCACGAGCTGCGACACCTGTTCGCTCCTGAGCGAGGCCTCCGCGTGGAGCGGCGCCACGGCGGCCCGCGCGATGACCGCGCTCACGCCAGGTCAGCCGCTGGCCGCTTGGCCTGGCAGGCGGCGCACCGGTCGATGCCGCGGAAGAAGCAGATGAGGCAGATGAAGGTGCCGCACCCGGCGCAGGGGTAGCCTTCCGACGCCCGCTCCTCGCGGCCGCAGGCCCGGCATTCCATCGCGTCGTGTTCGTGGAGTTCGGCCATGGCGCCTCCGCTCAGATGTCCAGGTTCCAGCGCTTGATCTTGTTGATCAGCGTGGCGCGCGAGATGCCGAGCTCCTGCGCCGACCGCGTCCGGTTGCCGCCGTGATGCCGCAGCGTCCGCTCGATGTGCTGCCGTTCCAGCTCCTCGAGGGCGAGCGGCGTGTGCCGGCGGTCGCCGGGGCCGGGGCGCGCGCGGAACTCCCCGGGGAGGTGCTCGACGCCGACCACCGGCTGGCCGCGGCCCAGGATCAGCGCCCGTTCCAGCACGTTGCGCATCTCGCGCACGTTGCCCGGCCACGCGTAGCCCAGCAGCCGCTCCAGCGACTCCGCGCCGATCTCGGGAGGGCCATCGGCCAGCTCGGTGCGGAGGTCGTGGAAGATGCGGTTGATGAGCGCCAGCCGGTCGTCACGGGAGCGGTCGCGCACCGCCGGGAGCCGCACCGGCATGACGCTGAGGCGGTAGTAGAGGTCCTCGCGGAACCGCCCCTCCTCGACCTCGACGGCAAGGTCCTTGTTGGTGGCCGCGACCAGCCGCACGTCCACCGTGATTTCCCGGGTGCCCCCCAGCCGCCGGAAGGTCTTCGTTTCCAGCACCTTCAGCAGCTTCGGCTGCAGCTCGAGCGCGAGGTCGCCGATCTCGTCGAGGAAGATCGTGCCGCGGTCGGCGATCTCGAAGAGCCCCTGCTTCCGGTCCTTGGCGTCGGTGAACGCCCCCTTCTCGTGCCCGAACAGCTCGGAATCGAGGAAGGTGGGGCTGAGCCCGGCGCAGTTGACCTCGACGAACGGCAGCCGCGCGCGGGGGCCGAGGTTGTGGATCATCCGCGCCACCCACCCCTTGCCGCTGCCGCTCTCGCCGAGGAGGAGGACGGTGGTCCGCTCGCTCTGGGCCAGGAGGGAAATCTGGTGGGCGAAGGCCTTCATCGTCGGTGAGCCGCCCAGCGAGTCGAGCCCCCGGCCCGGCGCGCCGTGGTTGACCAGCGCCTCGTTGACCCGGCGGAGCCGCGCCTTGTCGGCCACGCGGGCCGCGGCCGCCGAGAGGTGCGTCATGTCGACCGGCTTGGAGAGGAAGTTCTCCGCGCCGAGCTGCATGGCGCGCACCGCGGTGGCGACGTCGGTGTTGCCGGTCAGGAGGATGACGCTCGCGTCGCGCTCGCGCAGCCGTTCCAGCACCTCGAGGCCGTCCATCCCGGGGAGGTGAAGGTCGAGCATCACCACCTCGGGGTGCAGGCGATCGTAGGTGGCGAGCCCCGCCTCGCCGCTGAGCTCCCGGGTGACCTCCCACCCCAGCTGCTCGAAATAGTTGCCGATCGCACGGAGGACATCCGTGTCGTCGTCGATCAGCAGGACGGAACCGATCATCGTGTCACCTCGCTCAGCGGCCGGGGTGCCGCGGGAGTTCGAACCAGATGCGCGCCCCGCCCCCCGGGCGGTTCTCGGCGCGGATGTCGCCGCCGTGCGCGCGCACGATGCCATGCGAAATCGACAGCCCCAGGCCGGTGCCCTCGCCCACGGGCTTGGTCGTGAAGAACGGCTCGAAGATGCGCGCCATCACCTCCGGCGGAATGCCGGGGCCGGCATCGGCCGCCTCGAAACGGATGGCCTCGCCCACCGCCTCGATCCGGACGGTGCCGCTGCCTCCGGCCCCCCGCATGGCGTGCGCGCCGTTCGACAGGAGGTTCAGCACCACCTGCCGGAGCTGGTCCGGGTCGGCGTGTGCCGCGGGGAGGTCGGCGGGGCACTCCACCGTCCACCGCCCGAGGCGCTCCCCGCCGGCCGCAAGGACCTCCCGGGTGAGCGCTCCGAGGTCGAGCGCCGTGCGGCGGAGCGGGCGCTGCCGCGCGAAGGTCAGGAGGTCGGTCACGATCTGCGCCGCCCGCGTCGCTTCGCCCCGGATGCTCTCCACCACCCGGCGGCTGCCCTCGTCGAGCGGCTCGTCGAGGATCAGCGCCTGCGCCAGGGCGCTGATGCCGGCGAGCGGGTTGTTGAGCTCGTGCGCCACGCCGCTCACCAGCCGCCCGAGCGCCGCCAGCTTCTCGGTGTGCCCGAGCTGCTCCCGGAGCCGCTGCTCGTCGGTCACGTCGCGCGCGATTGCGAGCACCAGCGGCGCGCCGGCCTCCTCCCCCGCCGCCGGCACCGCCACCACCGCCGCCTCGCGCACTGCCCCGTCCGGCCGGCGCAGGTGCATCACAAACTCCCGCGGTTCGCCGGTGCGCACCGTGCGCAGCTGCTTCTGAACGTACTCCACCTCGGCGGGGACGAGGAAGTCCGCCAGCCGCGAGGCGGTGTCGAAGCCCGCCAGCGCGCGCGCGGAGGGATTGACCGAGCGGAGCGCCCCCGCCTCGTCCAGCGTGAAGATGGCGACCGGAACCGTGTCGAACAATGCCCGGTACCGGGCCTCCGACCGCCGGAGGTTGTCGGTGGCCACCCACTCGCGGGTCACGTCGCGCATCAGCGCCACCGCGCCCCCCGCCCCTTCCGCCACGCCGAGCGGCGCCAGCGACACCGCCAGCAGCCGTTCCCCCCCGTCGGGCCGGACCACCTGCGACTCGAACCGGCGCGATCCCCCCGCGCCGGTGGTGTCCCCCGGCAGCAGTTCCGCCAGCGTGCGCCGGGTGAGCCCCTCGGCAGGGGTCCCGAAGAGATCCACCGCCGCCGCGTTCGCGTAGACCACCTGTCCCTGTTCGTCGGCCAGGACGATGGCGTCGTGCGCCGCCTCCACCACCAGCCGGAACCGCTGCTCGAGCCGGACCACCTGGCTCACGTCGTCCACCGCCACCACATGGCCCCCCTCGGGGAGGGGCGTGGCCGTCACCACGAGCGACCGCCCGTCGAGCGACTCGATCAGGTCGGTCACGCCGGTGCCCGAACCGGCAGACAGGGTGAGCGGATCCTCGCGCGCGTCCCCCGCGTCCACGAAGACGGCGCGCAGCTGCCTCCCGACGATCTCCGTCACCGCCACCCCGGCCAGGTCGGCGATGAACCGGTTGGCCCGGACGATCAGGCCGTCGGCGTCCACGATGGCGAGCCCGGTCCCGGCGCCGTCGAACGCCGTCTGCCACTCGCGCCGGCTCCGGCTGACCTGGTCGAAGAGCCTGCTCTTGCCGATGGCGAGCGCCGCCTGGTCGGCAAAGGCCACGGCGAGCCGGCGTTCCTCGGACGAGTACTCCCGGGGCCGGTCGTGGAAGAAGGTCAGGACGCCGATCGTCTCGTTCGCGAAGACCAGCGGCAGGAAGGCGGCGGAGGCGTATCCCTCCGCCTTGGCGGCCGCCGCCATGGGCGACGACACATCCCGCCGGGCGTGCTCCGTGAAGACCGCCTCTCCCCGCAGGAGCGCCGGCGCCATCGGCAGCGCGTGAAACTGCCGCTCGAACGCCGCCGCGTACTCGGCGGACAGCCCGAGCCGGGCCAGGCACGACGCCGACGACTCGGCGCGCTGGAGCAGGAAGACCGCGCTCCGCTGGGCGCCGAAGACCCGCATCCCTTCCTCCGCCAGGAAGTGCGTGGTCCGGTCGGCGTCCTCGACCCCGGTGAGCGCATGCGCCACCCGGCCGAGGGCGTCGATCTGGTCGAGCCGGGTGAGCAGTTCGCCGCGGAGCCGGAGCCCGCTGATGGCCGCCGCCACCTGGTCCGCCACCGCCTGCAGCAGCTGCATCGTGTCGGGACCGGGGGGCAGCCAGTCGGCGTCCGGGCCGGACACGGTCAGGACGCCGGTGAGGATCGAGCCGAACCGCATCGGCAGCATGGCGCCGGGGCGGTGCGGGCGGGGGCGCCGCGGGTCGGGAGCGGCCTCGGGCTCGCGTTCGAGGTCGGCGCTCGACCTCGCGGCGCCGCTCCGCGCCACGGCCATCTGCGGATCGCGCTCCCCCAGCACATCGCCGATCCGGTAGAGCCGGGCCTCGCTCCCCACCGAGCCCAGCACCACGAGCCCGGGCATCTGCTCGCCGGGCCGCCCGGCGATCATCGCGCCGGTGGCCTGGCCCACCGCCAGCGCCGCCTCGAGCCCGCGCTCGACGGTGGCGTCGAGGGTGCCGAGCGTCGAGAGATCGTGCGCCAGGGCGCGGAGCGCCTCGCTGCCGGCCAGCGCCGCCTCGGCCGCGACGGCGATGCGCGCGGCCTCGATGGCGATGGCGGCGTGCGCCGCGATGGCGGCGACCACCCGGACCGCCCCCTCGTCGTACGCCTCGGGCCGGTAGGATTGTGCCGAGAGCACGCCGATGAGGCGGTCGCCCAGCAGCATCGGCGCGTGGACCGCCGACTGGCTCAGCTCGCCGGTGCCGAAGACCGCGCCCCGCGTCGCCTGGACCGCCTCGGGGTGGTCGAGGGTAAGCACGCGGCGGTTCCGCACCACCCAGCTGGTGGGGCCCCGGCCGAGCGGCGCCTCGGACGACGCGATCCGCTCGCCGCGGTCGGTGTGGGCCACGAAGCGGAGCCGCTCGGTGGCGGGGTCCCAGAGCGCCACGTAGAAGGCGTCGCACTCCACCAGGCGGGCGACCTGTGCGTGCAGCACGTCGTAGAGCGCCGCGGGCTCGAGCAGCCGCGCAGTGGCCTCGGCGATGGCCGCCAGCACCTCGGTGGGGAGGGCGCCCCCGGGCTCCGCGCGGTTCACGGCGACTCGGGCACCATGACGCGGATGGCCCCGGGCACCACGGTGGCGGTGAAGGGGGTGCTGCCGCCGAGGTCGCCGTCCATTTCCACCCGCGCGGGCGATTCGCACTCGACGTGGATCTCGCTGCCGCGGACGTGCCCGATCCGGGAGCCGGGGCCGTCGGCGCCACGGAGGAAGTGCCAGATGGCGTGCAGCCCCTCTGCCACGCCGTCGGCCCGCAGCACCAGCACGTCGAGCAGGCCGTCGTCAGGGCGAACGCCGTCGCCAAACCGGAGGAGCGGCGGCATGATCTCGGCGCAGTTGGCCACGAGGAGCATCGCGGCGTTGGCCTCGTATTCCACGCCGTCCACCCGGACGTGGTAGCGCAGGCTGCGCACCTCGCGGATGAGCCGGAGCGAGGTGGCGACGTACGCCCCCATCCCCCAGCGCTGCTTCAGGGTGGCGGGCGTCTCGGCCATGATCTGCGCGTCGAAGCCGGCGCCGCACGCCACGGCGAAGTAGTGGTGCTCGCCCGACGCGTCGAGGCGGCCGAGATCGAGGCGGCGCGAATGGCCCTTCACCAGCACCTCGGCGGCCCGCAGCGGCGAGAAGGGAATCCGCAGGTTGCCGGCCAGCAGGTTGCCGGTCCCGCCGGGGAGGAGGCCCAGCGCCACGTCGGTGCCGACCAGCGATGACGCGGCCTGCATCGTGGTTCCGTCGCCCCCGAAGACGGCGACGAGGTCCACCTGCGCCTCGGCGCCCTCGGTGGCCAGGCGGCGCGCATCCCCCGGGCCCCCGGTGGCCACGATCTCGACCTGCCAGCCGCCCCGGCGCAGGACGTCGCGCACGTCGGACACCGTCTTCGGCTTGGTGCGCGCCGCCGCGGGGTTGGTGATGACCAGGGCTCGTGGCACGCTAGAACTCCTGCTCCCAGAGGACGTCGAGGCCCGCCTGGTACCGGTCGTTGGTCGTGATCGGGGCGGTCTGCTGGTCGGCGGTGCACGAGGCCGAGGGCTCGAAACTGGCGAGGAAGCGGAACCCGCGCGCAAACCGGTACTCGAAGCTCGCGCCGATGTTCTTGTAGCTGGTGGCGCCGCCGGTTGTGCAGATGCCGGCGCTGAAGGTCAGGAAGGTCTTCCGGCCGACCTGCCACCCGGCCGCGAGCTGGGTGGCGGTGGACGAACCATAGGCGCCGCCGGCGGTGCCGGGCCGGAGTTCAATGTAGTCCACCGGCACCCGGAGGTCGGTGATCAGCGTGCGCTGGAGCTCGCTCGACACCGCGCCCGAGAGGTACGCCAGCCCGAGGTTGAGCGCCTGCTGCTGGTCGCCCGCCCCGCCGCCGGTCGTCTGGAGGTTCGAGGCCGGCCGCCGGAACATCAGGTACGACACCAGGGTGGTCTCGGAAATCGGCGGCAGGATCGTGGAGCTCAGCTGCAGCTCCGGCTCCAGCATGGTGCCGGTGATCTTGGCGATGACCGGGACATCCTGGCTCCCGTCGAGCGGACGGACGGTGTGCTCGGCCTCGATGTCGAGGTCGGCGTTCAGGTCGGGGGTCCCGAGGAACCGGACCTGGCCCTTGGTCACCTTGAAGTCGCGCCGCACCGGGCCGATGGCCAGGGTGTAGTTGCCGCGCAGGGCGTCGAGCCGGCCGTCCACCCGGTAGTCGCGGCGCAGCTTGTCCACCCGGACCTGGCCGCCGAGCTGGATGTTCGCCTCGTTGGAGCGGAGCCAGAAGGCGTCGCCCACCCGCACCGTCAGGTTGTCCACCCGCAGCGAGTCGAGGAACCGGCTGCGGGTGCTGTACCCCCGCTGCAGCAGCCGCTG
Source organism: Gemmatimonadales bacterium (assembly GCA_036274515.1). GTDB lineage: Bacteria > Gemmatimonadota > Gemmatimonadetes > Gemmatimonadales > GWC2-71-9 > SPDF01. The sequence continues at coordinate 56,809 of DASUFQ010000078.1, forward strand.
GAAGCGCTGGTCGAGGAGGTCCCGGAACTCCGGGTCGTCGAGGTCCACCACGTCCTTCGTCACCAGGTCGGCAAAGTACAGCGCGCCGCGGTTGGCGGTCATGGTGCCGGTCAGGGCGGGGCGGTCGAACGACCCCGTGAGCCGCATCCGGCCGCTGACGTCGAGGGTGAGGAAGTTGCGGATGTCGCTGGCCAGGAAGTCGGTGGCCACCAGCCGGAGGTTGAGCTCGGGGTTGGTCAGCGGCGTGAAGCGGACGCTCCCCGAGGCGTGCAGGGTTCCGTCGCTGGGGGCGCTCCGGAGCGCGAGCGAGTCCAAGGCCAGCGAGTCGTCCATGAAGCGGGCATGGCCATTGATGCTCGAATAGCGGATGCCGAGGGCCGGCACGGTGGCCGAGCCGCCGTGGATGTCGAGGAAGCCGGCCAGGCGCGGCGCCTCCCACGTCCCCTCGACCCGCACGTCGGCCGACAGGGTTCCCGACACCCGCCGCACCCGGGTGGTGAACGCCTCCAGCGTGCCGAGGTCGAGGCTGTCCGCCAGCGCGCGGATCGCCAGCGGGCCGTCCACCTGGCGGTTGGGCACGCCGGTGAGCGCCAGGTCGACCGGGAGCGCCACCTCGATGCCGAAGATCCGCTGTCCCGTCTTCCAGATGGAGAGGTTGCCCTCGAGCAGTCGCGACTCGTAGTGCAGGATCCCCTGGATGAACGGGGCGCGGAAATCGCCGAAGACGGCGTCACCGAGGGAGGCGGTGCCCTGGATGAGCGGCGCCTGCCGCGTGCCGGAGATCTCGAGGTCGGCCCCGATCGAGCCGGAGAGGCCGGCCGTGTCGCCGCGGAACATCCCCGAGACGTCGCGGAGGCTCAGGCCGTAGAGGTCGACATTGACCCGGCCCGGCGCGTCGCCAGGCAGGATCCCGGAGATGTTCACCGCCCCCGAGCCGTCCACCGAGGCGAGCCGGAGCGGGGAGAGCACCATGCCGGAGTCGGTCCGCTCCGCCACCGCCGGGGCGCGGAGCCGCCACGGCCGGGCGCTCGAGCCGACGGAGAGCGAATCGATCGCGAACGACCGGGTCTCGCCTTCACTCGCGTAGCGGCCGGTGGCGGCGAAGAACCCCCCTTCCCCCGCCTCGAACGAGCCGGTCCATTGGAGGGAGTCCACCCACCCCACCACGCCCGCGCGGACGTCGGTCGTCACCAGCGAGCCGCTCGCCACCGTATCGGCCAGCGTCTCGACGCTCAGGTGCGGACGGTCCCCGCCCACCCAGCCGAAGGTGGCGGAGAGGTGGTGCATCCGGGCCCCGCGGAAGGCGACCTGGCTGGCGGTGGCGAAGCCGGACGCGACCAGCGAATCGAGGGATCCGGCGAGCGAAAAGTCCAGCCGGCCGAAGCCCTCGAGCGCCCCCGTGGTGTCGGGCTCGAGCTCGAGCCGGGCAACCACCAGCGAGTCGAAGGCGCCGAGGCTGTCGAGCCGCGCGGTGAGTTCCATCTGCCCCTCGTGCGGGGCCGCCCAGCCGAGGGTGCCTGCCCCGCTCAGCGAACCGGCGTGCCACGCCACCTCGAGGGTGTCCACGATGAGCACGCTGTCCCGGACGCCGAGCCGCGCGGTGGCGGTGTCGATCCGGAAGGCGTCGAAGCGTCCGGGTCCGAGCGCGCCGGCGATGGTCCCTTCCGGGGCGCGAAGGGTGTCGATCGAGCCGACGACCAGGACGCGGCCCGCCAGGTCGGACGTCGGACCCTCGCCGCGCAGGGAGTGGAGGTCGAGCCGTCGGAACTCGATGTCGAGGGAATCGCCCCCCCAGTGCGGCGCGCTGAGGGTGGCGGGGCCGTGGGCGCGGATCGCGCCGACCTGCCCGCTGACGTCGGCATCGAGGTCGAGGCGCTCGAGGGTGCCCGCCATCCGCACCTGCCCGCGCAGCGCGCCGAGCGCCGTGAGGGTGGGGTACCCGGCGCGGATCCCCTCGAAGGAGAGCGAGTCGAGGGTCAGGTCGCCGTCGAAGGCGGTGAGCGGGGTGCGGGTGTCGAGGCGGATCCACCCGGACAGCGCGCTCGGCGGTCGGGTGCCGTCGACGTGGCGCATGTCGCCGGTGAAGAGCACGTTCTGCCAGGGGCCCTCGAGCGTCCCCACCAGGCTGGCGCGCCCCTGCAGGGTGATGGTCGGGCTGAGACGCTGCACCGTGCGCAGGTCGATGTCCGACGACGCCAGCGAGAAGGCCCGGAAGCCGAGGCCGTCGGCGCCGCCGGTGAGGATCCGCCCCTCGCCTTGCAGCCGGCTGGTGGCGCCGCCGGGGATGTCGATGTCGGTCACGCTGACGTCGGCGGTGAGCGCCAGGTCGGTCAGGAACCCGGTGCCGGCGAGGCGCCCCGACAGGGTGCCGCGGATCGGCAGGGTGTCGAGATAGGGCCGCGCCGCCTCGAGGTCCAGCCGGTCGATTGTCAGGTCCATGTTCCGGACCCCAAGGCCGCGGCGCAGGTCCGTCAGCACCACGAGCGCGCCGTCCACCGCGGTGCTGTCGTTCCCGAGGTGCAGGTCGGCCAGGGTGATCGTGGTGCGGCTGGCGTCCTGCGACTTGGCGGTGACGGTGGCGCGCCCCGCGAGCGCGGGGAAGTCCGGCGAGATCCACCGCAGGTCCACCAGGTCGAGCCGGGTGAACTGCACGCCGAAGTCGAGGAGGAGGGGGCCCTCGGGAAAGGTGAGGACTCCCGCCCCGGTGAACCTCGAGCCGGGAAGCGCGCCGCGCGAGATCTCGAAGATGACGCTGTCCCCCGGCACCCGCACGCGCCCGCGCGCCTGCAGCAGGCGCACCGCCGGGTCGCTCACCCGGACGCCGAGGGTGTCGATCTGCAGCGAGAGCGGATCGCGGCCGGGGGTGCTGACCGTCAGGCGGTCGAGCCCCATGGTCAGGGAATCGAACCGGCGGACCTGCTCCAGTCCTTCGACCCCCTCGACGATCACCCGGCCGGGAAACGCCCGCTCCGCGGCCAGCGCCGCCTCCCGCTGCCGCGGCGTGGCGCCGGCGGGTGGATCCCACGGGACGCGCAGGGTGAGGGTGCCCCGGCTGATGCGCAAGTCGTGGAACTCGATGAGCGGCGGCCGCGCCGTGCCGCTGCCCTCCCCGAGGTGCAGCACCTCCTCGTAATTCATCCGCCCGCTGCGGCGGCGCACGAGGTCGATGACCGGCGCCTCGGCCCGCACCTGCTGGAAGACGAACCGCCCGGCGAGGAGATTGGGGAGCCGGTAGCTGACGTCGAGCCGGGGGAAGGTGGCCACCGCCTTGCCCGCGCTGTCGGTCAGCACCACGCCGCGAAGCGAGAGGGAGGTCAGGAAGGTGCCCGAGACCTCGCCGATGGTGAGGTTGCCGCGGAAGACCCGGTCGGAGAGCTCGGTCACCGTGCGCGCAAGGAGCCGCCGGCCGGGGGAGGCAACGGTCAGGGCCGCCAGGAGCCCTGCGACGAGGGCGAGCGTCCCGAAGCCCACCACGAAGACGATGTGCGCAAGGCGGCGCCGCATCAGAACGCCTGCCCCACGGCAAAATGGAAGACGAACCGGTCGGGATTCCCGGGCGGGAGGTAGGAGTCGCGGATCTTGTAGACCGCGTCCTGGTGGCTGAGGTAGAGCGCTCCCGCCTGCTGCGGGTAGCCGTTGTACCCCACGTCGAGCCGCACCGGGCCAAGGGGGGTGACCAGCCGGAGGCCGACGCCGGGGGTCACCCGGATCCGCGGTTCGTTCTCGTAGCGGTCCCAGAGCACGCCGGCGTCCACGAAGGCCGCCCAGCGGAAGATCCGGCCCAGGAACGGCGAGGGCATCCGCAGTTCGAGGTTCCCGACGCCCAGCATGTTGCCGCCGATTGGCGAGAAGCGCAGCGCGCCCGGCGGGATCGGGGTCCCGGGGAGGTTGGTGGTGTCCACCGGCACGCTGTCGTTGACGATCAGGTAGTTGATCGGGCCCAGGCCGTTCAGCTGGTAGCCCCGCACGTCATTGGGGCCGCCGGCGTAGAACCGGTTGGCGGGCGGGACGTACCGGGTCTCCTCGGTGCTGTTGAACGAGGTGAGGGGCGCCCAGATGAACCCGCCGCGGAGGCGGAGGCTGAGCACCGACTGGCGCGACACCGTGCGGTACCAGGCCCGGTCCGCCACGAACAGGAAGAATTGCTGGCTCTCGCTCGAGCCGAGGACCTGGGCGCTCACCGTCGCCTGGAAGGTGGTGCGCGAACCGCGGGTGGGATCCACCGGGTTGTCGAGCGACGGGAAGGTGGCGGAGGCGCCGAGGGCGCCGAGCCCCTGGTCGGAGCTCAGGCGCTCGATGTCGGTGGCGCTGCAGACGTCGAGCGAGACGCAGAAGCTCGCCGGGCTCGCCTGGGTGCTGCCGTAGGTGTACGCGTAGGTGAGCGAGAGCTTGGCCTGGCGCAGCGTCTCGCGGCTCAGGGTGAGGCCGGCGCCCAGCTCCTGGCGGAGGTACACCAGGTAGTCGGAGCGGCGGTCGGCGAAGATCGTGGTCGTCAGGGTGTTGTGCGGCGAGATGAACGCCGGCCGCCGCAGCGAGACTGCGAGGCTGTAGTTGACGACCCCTGAGCCGAGGGTGTCCGGCTTGAGCTGCTGGCAGAGGAAGCCGTCCTCCATGCCCCAGTCCGTGGGGGTTCCCACGCCGATCTTGGAAAGCCGCCCGCTGATGTCGAGGATGCGGCCGCCGCCACCGAAATCCCGGAAGGTGATGCCGGCGCCGACGCGGAGGCAGTCCTCGGTGGCGTAGCCCACGCTGCCGCGCGCCCGGCGCGGCTTGCTCTCCGCCACCCGCACCGAGAGCGGGACCGAGTCCGACGCCGGGTCGTACGTGGTGCTGTCGATCCCCACCGCGGCAAAGCTGAACAGCTCCGAGCGGTAGAGGTTGCGCTGGCTTCGGTAGAGGTCCTCCTGCGAGAAGAGCTGGCCGGGCCGGGTGCCCAGCAGCTTGCGGACGACCTCCGGGGACACCCGCTTCGTTCCCGTCACGGTGATGGAGCTGATGTCCGAGAGCGGCCCCGGCTGGAGATCGATCGCCGCGTCGGCCACCAGCTCGGCCTTGTCCCGCTCGAAGCTCTGGAAGGCGAGCGCGTCGGGATAGCCGCGGTCGCGGAGGCGCCGGACCAGGGTGTCGGCGGTGGCATCGAGCAGGATGCGATTGAACGGGTCCCCGGGGCGGAGCGGCAGGTCGCGCGCGATGACCTCGGGCTTCGCCACGGAGTCGAGTCCGAGGATCTGCAGCGAGTCGAGCCGGACCGGCTCGCCCTCCACGATGAGGAAGGTGATGTAGATGTCCTTCGGCGTCCGCCGGACGAGGGTGTCGACCTCCGCGTTCAGGTACCCGCTCTTGCGGTACAGCAGCGTGATCCGGAGGATGTCACGGTCGAACTCCACCTGGTCGAAGTAACGCTTTTCCCCGAGGCCCATCCAGCGGACCAGGCCGGAGCGCGCGAACCACGCCGAATTGGTGGTGGCGATGGCGGCCGAGAGCTGCGTCGCGTCGAGCGCGTGGTTCCCCTTGAAGGACAGGCCACGGATGACCAGTTCCTCGTCCTGAGCCGCGAGCGGCTGGACGATCCACAACCCCACGACCATCGCCAGGAGCGCGCGCCCCGGCACGCTCACGCGGCGTCCCCCGCGGAGCCGGGGGCGCTCGTAATTGACGGCATGCTGTAAGATGCCTAGTTTCTTCACCTTACGCCACGGCGGGGGCGCTTCTGGCTCCCCCCTCCTTCCGGTGCGCGGACCACCCGTCTCCAACCCGCACGGACCACCTGCCGATGACGCGCTCGCTGCTCGCCGCTGTACTGGTTCTGGCCGCCTGTGAAGGCGCCGGCGGGCCGCGTTCCCTGACCTACTATTTCACCGCCGACCCGCGCTCCCTCGACCCCGCCTTTTCGACCGACGTGCCGAGCGGGGAGCTCATCGCCACCCTCTTCGACAACGTGACCCAGTTCGACGCCGACGGGCGCCTGGTGCCCGGCCTGGCCACCCGGTGGGAGGCCGACCGCACCGGCGCCGTCTACACCTTCCATCTGCGGCGCGACGCCACCTTCCACGACGGCCGGCCGATCACCGCGCACACCGTCCGCGCCTCGTTTCGCCGGGTGCTGTCGCTGGCGTCGAAGGGGTCGCGCACCTGGACCCTGACCCCGATCCTCGGGGCGGCCGCCTACGCCGCCGGCACCGCGGATGACATCGCGGGGCTCGCGGTGCCGGACGACTCCACCGTCGTCATCACGCTCGAGGAACCGCTCAACGTCTTTCCCAAGCTGCTGGCCATGCCCGCCTCGGCCATCGTGCCCGAGTCGATCGGCCCCGACTTCAGCGAGCGACCGGTCGGGAGCGGGCCCTGGAAATTCGTGTCCTGGTCGCACGACGACGCGGTCCTCCTCGCCGCCAACGCCGAATACTGGGGCGGGCCGCCGGCGTCGGACACCCTCCGGGTGCGCATCATTCCCGAGCCGCTCACGCAGGCGGCGGAGTTCGAGTTCGGGCAGCTGGCGGTGGTGGAGGTGCCCTTCAGCGAAACGGCGCGGTGGGAGGCGGAGCACGCGGCGGAGCTGCAGCGCCGCGCCGCGCTCCGGGCACTCTATGTGGCCATCAACACCCGGCGCGGGCCGCTCCAGGACGTGCGGGTGCGCCGCGCCCTCAACCTCGGCGTCGACGCCGGCACCATGCTCCGGAACGTCATGTCGGGACGCGGGGTGCTCTCCGCCGGCGCCATTCCCCCCGGGCTGGAGGGATACGACAGCACCCGCGCCCCGTACCCGTACGACCCGGCCGCGGCGCGCGCCCTCCTGGCCGAGGCGGGGTATCCCGACGGGATCACGCTGAAGCTGTGGCGGACGCAGCGGACGGAGCTGGCCCGGATCGCCCAGGCCATCCAGCAGAGCCTCGCGCTCGCCGGCGTCACGATCGAGATCGTCGAGCGCGACGCGTCCAGCGCGCGCGCCGCCTCCTCCAAGGGCGAGGCCGACCTCTTCCTCACCGACTGGTACGCCGACTACCCGGACCCGGAGAGCTTCAACTACCCGACCTTCTACTCGAAGAACGCGGGGAGCGGCGGCAACCGGGCCTTCTATGCCGATCCGGTGACCGACCGCATGATCATGCGGGCGCGCGGGACCCCCGACGCGGCGCTCAAGGACAGCCTGAGCCGGGCCATCGACGCGCGCATCTTCGACGCGGCGCCCTGGATCTTCCTCTGGTTTCCGGCGGACCTCTGGGCCGAGCGCGCCGACGTGACCGGCTGGGAAATCCCCGCCATCTTCAACGGCCAGCGCTGGCGCACCGCCCGGCGGGTGCCGTGACGCGGTTCCTCGCCTGGCGGCTCCTCGTGGTCCTGCCGACCCTCTTCGGCGTGCTCGTGGTCGCGTTCCTCCTCCTCCACGTCGCGCCGGGCGACCCGGTCCAGGCCATGGTCGGGGAACGCGCCGATTCCGCCACGATCGTCCGCCTGCGCGCGGAGCTGCATCTCGACGAACCCCTCCCGAAGCGGTTCCTGCTCTACACCGCGGGCATCGTGCGGGGGGACCTCGGCAAGAGCTACATTACCGGGCGGCCGATCCTGGGCGAGCTGCTCCACCGCTTCCCCTACACCCTGCGGCTCGCGCTGGCGGCGATGCTCCTGGCGGTGAGCGGCGGCATGCTGGTCGGGATCGTCGGCGCCTGGCGACCGGGCGGATGGTTCGACCGCATCATGACGCTGGGCGCGTACCTCGGGGTCTCGTTCCCGGTGTACTGGGTGGGGCTCCTGCTGATCCTGATCTTCGCGGTGCAGCTGCACTGGCTGCCGCCCTCCGGGTCGGGCGGGCTCGCGTTCCTCGTCCTGCCGGCACTGACCCTCGGCATGCGGTCGGTGGCGGTCATCGCGCGGATGACGCGCGCCGCCATGCAGGAGGTGCTGCAGGCCGACTACATCCGTTCCGCCCGCGCCATCGGGCTGGGCGAACGGCGCGTCGTGCTGCGCCACGGGCTCCGGAACGCCCTGCTGCCGGTCATCACCGTCATCGGCCTGGACTTCGGCAGCTACCTGACCGGCTCCATCCTGACCGAGACCATCTTCTCGTGGCCGGGCGTCGGGCGCTTCGTGCTCAACGCCATCAGCAAGCGGGACCTCCCCGCCATCCAGGGGAGCATTCTCTTCCTCAGCGTCGTGTTCGTCCTTGTCAACCTCGTCACCGACCTCGTCTATGCCAAAGCCGATCCCCGGATCTCCTATGATTGACGCCGCGCGGCGCACCCTCCCCCTCCTCGTGCTGGCCACGCTCTTCGGGGCCGGCGCGGCCGGGGCGCAGGCGCTCCAGAAACGGGTGGACGCGAAGCTCGCCGCCTCGCCGCTCGATCACAACCTCTGGGGGATCGTGCTCCTCGATCCGGCCGGGAAACAGCTCTACGGCCGCAACGCCGACCGGATGTTCATCCCGGCGAGCAACACGAAGCTCGTGGTGAGCGCGGTGGCGGCCGCCCTCCTTCCGCCCGACTGGACGGTGCAGACCAGCGTCTACGCCGACGGGCCGGTGGACGCCGGCGTCCTCCAGGGGGACCTGATCCTCTACGGCCGCGGCGACCCCACCATGGGTGTCCGCTGCTACGCGGTCGACACCACCGCCCCGGGGGCGTGCGACACCGACCCCTCGGACCGCTTCCGGCGGCTCGCCGGCGCGATGCGCGCCGGCGGCATCACCACCGTCACCGGCGACATCATCGGGGACGGCAGCTACTTCCACGACGAGCTCGTGAACGGGGATTGGGAGGCCTACGACCTGAACTGGTGGTACGCCGCGCCGGTGTCCGGGCTCGGGTTCAACGACAACAGCATCGACTTCACCTACGCGCCCGGCGCCACCGTCGGCGCCCCGGCCACGATCTCCTTCACGCCGAATTTCGGCACCGTGGCGTTCGAGAACCGGACGCGCACCGTCCCCGCGGGGCGGCCCACCACCATCGACTTCTACCGCGAGGTGGGCACCCTCCGGGTCTGGGCCGAGGGCGACGTGGCGCTCGATTCGCGAGGCGGCAAGGAATATTTCGCCCTCCCCGACCCCGACCACTTCGCCGCCTCCGCGCTGCGCGCCGCCCTGGCCGACAGCGGCATCGCGGTGCTCGGCGCCACCCGCTCCACCACCGACTCGATGCTCTACCGCGCGGCGCGCCTCGGGACGCCCCTCGCCGAGGTTTCCTCACGCCCCGTCAAGGACTGGATCTTCCCGATCCTCAACACCAGCCAGAACTGGTTCGCGGAAATGCTGCTCAAGCAGCTCGGCCGCCAGTTCGGCGGGGACGGGTCGTGGAAGGGCGGGCTTGCGGTGGAGCGCCGCTTCCTGATCGACTCGATGCACGTCGACTCCACCGAGTTCGCACTGCGCGACGGCTCGGGGCTCTCCAGCTCCAACCTCGTGTCGCCGAAGGCCTTCGCGACGCTGCTGTCGTGGATGCGAAAGCACCCGAACTATCCGTCGTTCGCGGCGGGGTTGCCCCAGTCGGGGCAGCGCGGCTCGCTCCGGACGCGGTTCGTCGGCACCCCGCTCGAAGGGCTCGTCCGCGCGAAGACCGGCAGCATCAGCCGCGTCAACACCCTGTCCGGGTATATCGACCTGCCGGGGCGCACCCTCGCCTTCTCCGTCCAGGCCAACAACCACACCCTCGGCAGCCGGGTCATGATTCCCCAGATCGACAGCCTCGTGCTGCTGATGGGACGGAAGTAGCATGGGGGAAGCGCCCCTGCGCGTGGCCATCGTGGGGGCGGGACCCTCGGGGTTCTACGCCGCCGAGGCGCTGCTGAAGCAGGAGCGTGCGGTGGAGGTGGACCTCTTCGACCGCCTCCCCACGCCGTTCGGGCTGGTGCGCGGCGGCGTGGCGCCCGATCACCCGAAGATCAAGTCGGTCACCCGCATCTACGACCGGGTGGCGGGCCACCCCGCCTTCCGGTTCTTCGGCAACGTCACGGTCGGCCGGGACATCTCCGCGGACGAGCTCGGGCGGCACTACGACGCCGTCATCTGGTCGGTCGGCGCGGAATCCGACCGGGCACTCGACATCCCCGGCGAGGGGCTCCCCGGGAGCCACACCGCCACCGAATTTGTCGGCTGGTACAACGGACACCCCGACTTCCAGGACCGCCGCTTCGACCTGACCCAGGAGGCGGCGGCCGTCATCGGCGTGGGCAACGTGGCAATGGACGTCACCCGGCTCCTCGCGAGCGACCCGGAGGAGCTGGCCCGGACCGACATCACCGGCAACGCGCTGGCGGCCCTCCGCGCCAGCCGCGTCCGCACCATCTACCTCCTCGGCCGACGCGGGCCGGCGCAGGCGGCGTTCACCAACCCGGAGCTCAAGGAGCTCGGCGAGCTGGCGCTTGCCGACGTGGTGGTGCGGCCGGAGGACCTCGAGCTCGACCCGGCCACCCGCGCCGCCCTCGAGGCGAGCCCCGACCGTGAGGCCGAGAAGAACCTCCGGACGCTCGCGGCGTTCCTCGAGCGCGGCGTCGAGGGTCGGCCCCGCCGGATCGAACTGCGGTTCCGCACCTCCCCGCTCCGCGTCGAGGGGAATGGCCGGGTCGAACGGCTGGTGGTCGGCGCCAACCGGCTCGAAGCCGGCGCCCGCGGGGTGGAAGCGGTGGCCACCGGGGAGGAATCGGTCCTCCCGGTCGGGCTCGTCTTCCGTTCGGTGGGGTACCGCGCGCTCCCGCTCCCCGGCGTGCCCTTCGATGCGCGCCGCGCCGTCGTCCCGAATGACCGGGGCCGCGTCCTCGACGCGCCGGGAGGCGCGGTGCTCCCGGGCAGGTACGTGGCGGGATGGATCAAGCGCGGCCCGAGCGGGGTGATCGGCACCAACAAGCCGGACGCCGCCGAAACCGTTGCGGGTCTCCTCGAGGATGCCGCGAACGGCACCCTTCCTGCCCGGGCGGCAACGTCGCGGGAGGACATCGTTGCCCTCCTTCGCGAGCGGCAGGTTGACGTGGTGCGGTGGGGCGACTGGCAGGCGCTGGACGCACACGAGTGCAAAGCGGGCGAACCGCGGGGGGCCCCGCGGGAGAAGGTGACCAGTACCGCCGACATGCTCACC
>DASUFQ010000079.1:0-2412 GCA_036274515.1 Gemmatimonadales bacterium
TGTCGAACGTCCGCGAACTCCTGGGGGCGATGACCGCGCAGGCCCGGCAGGCGCTCCGTCGGCTCGGCGTCCGGTTTACGGTCGAGCCGGTGTTGGCGGACCTCAGGAAGTGCGCCGTTTTGAACCGGTGACGGATGATCACGAAGTGGTCTTGGGGCGGCCGGTCTTCCGGGTGAGCTCGGCGGCCCGGCGTCGATAGCTCTCGCCTTCGATGGTGATGATCTCGGCGTGATGAATCAGGCGGTCGATGAGGGCGATGGCGCTCCCGGCGTTGGGGAAGATGGTCGGCCAGTCGGAGAAGGCGAGATTCGTGGTCAAGACGAGACTCTTCCGTTCATACCGGCGGCTGATGACCTGGAAGAGGAGATCGGCCGCGCGGGCGTCGTAGGAGAGATACCCGAGCTCGTCGAGGACCAAGAGCCCACGCTGGCCGTAGTAGTTCAGCCGGCGGGCCAGACCGCGCGCCGAGTCCTGGCCGCCGAGGTCGAGCAGGAGCTGGGCGGCGGTGGTGAAGAGGACGTGATGCCCGGCGAGCACCGCCTGGTGGGCGATGTTCTGGGCGATCATCGTCTTCCCCAGCCCCTGGGGCGCGACGAGGACCAGATTGCGGGCGTCGGCGAGAAACTCCAGCCGGAGCGCGGCCTCGACGGCGGCCCGGTCGATGCGCTTCGGCCACGCCCAGTCAAACGCGCTCATCGGGGTGAAGCGGCCGAGGCGGCTGCGGAGCAGGCGCCGTTCGAGGCTGCGCCGGGCCCGTTCCTGCTGTTCGTCGGCGACGAGGTGTTCGAGCAGCTGGGTTGGACTCCAGCGCCGCTTGGTGGCGAGCGCCACGAGGTCGTCGAGGTGGGCGGCCGTGTGGTGCAGGCCCAGGGTCTTGAGGGCGTCAGGCAGGGGTGGCATCGGGGTCCTCCGGCGCCGGGCTGAGGAGGCCGTCGTAATCGGTCAGCCGATGGGGCGTGACGCGGAGGTCCCGCACCCGGGGGTCGGCGGGGACCAGGACCGGGACGGGCGGCGGGGTCCGCCGGGCGCGGGCCCGCTGATCGAGGCGGTGGGCGATGGCCCAGGCGCTGAGCGCGTCGCGGGCCACGGCGTCGGCGAGGGCGGCGTCCAGTTCCCCGGCGTCGTACTGGTCGAGCAGGCGGAGCAAGGCCATTGTGTGAGGCGCCAGGCGTTCGCCGCGGCGGGCGAGAGCGTCCAGGAAGGCGTCGGCGTGCGGGCAGACCTGGCGGAGGTGCGCCCGGCCGCGGAGGTCGTGGGCGCGACGCTTGGCCGCCGTCAGCGCCGCCAGATGGCCCTCGGCCTCGATCCGCTGGCCGCGGTCGTAGCGCCGGGGATGGCGCGCGACCTCGGTGACTCCGTCGAGGATGCGGACCTCGGTTTCCGAGGCGACCAGCGTCAGCGGCCGCCGGATCAGGGTGTGGGGGATGGAGTAGTCATTGCCGTCGAAGCGGAGGTAGGGTGTCTTCCCCGCGCTCACGCTCTTGACGAGGTCGCAGGCGAAGGGGTGTTCGGGGAGCGGGAGCAAGCGGGGCCGCTCCTCGTCGAGGGCCTCCGCCACGCGGCGCCCGGTGGGGTCGTCCGGGACGGGGCGCTGGTGGGCCGTCTCGGCGATCCACGCGGCGAGTTGCCGGTTGAGGTCTTCGATTGAGGGAAAGGCCCGAGCGGCGAAGAAGGCATGGCGGAGGTACTGGATCATTCGCTCCACACGGCCTTTCTCGTTGCCGCGCGCCACGGCGCAGGGTTGGGGGGCGAAGTGGTAGTGCCCGGCGAGCTCCAAGAGCCGCGGGTGGAAGCGGATGTGCTCGCCGGCGCGCTCGAGGACGACGCTCTTCAAGTTGTCGTACAAGAGCACGCGCGGGACCCCGCCCAGGGCGGCGAAGGCTTCGACGTGCCCGCGCAGGAAGCTCTCCAGCGTCTGGTCGAGGGCGAAGCGGGCGTAGACGGCGCGGGACCAGGACAGCACGAGCACGAAGCACGAGAGCCCGCGCCGGGCGTGCCCGACCTGGAGGGCGCCGAAGTTCGCCCAGTCGACCTGGCCCTGTTCGCCAGGGAGGGTGTCGAGCCGGAAGTAGGCCTCGGCCCGAGCCGCCGGGCGGACGGTCCGGACGTACCGTCGGACCTGGACGGCCGAGCCGGGGTAGCCCCGCTCGCGCAGCATGGCCCAGAGCCGCGTGGCCCGCAGGCGGGGGTACTGCTCGAGCGTGGCGGCGATGAAGCTCTTGTACGGATCCAGCTGGCTCGGGCGGATCTGGGGGCCGGGGTGGATGCCACGATCCCGGTTGATCGCCCGACGCACGGTCTCGTGGTGGACCCCGAGGGCGTCGGCGATGGTGCCGATCGGCCAGTGCTCGGCGTAGAAGAGCCGGCGGATCTCGGCGCGCTGCAGGAGGGCGATCATCGGCGGCGCTCATC
>DASUFQ010000080.1:0-8611 GCA_036274515.1 Gemmatimonadales bacterium
GTGCAGGGGCTCAAGGTCAAGGGGCGCGACGTCGTGCCGTCGGAGAGCTACACGCTGGCGCTCAACAGCTACCGCCAGGAGGGGGGCGGCGGGTTCGAGGCGCTGCGCGGTGCGCCGGTGGTGTACGACCAGAACGAAAGCGTCCGGGACCTCCTGGTGGCCGACCTGCGGCGGCGGAAGCAGATCAACCCGGCCCAGTTCGGCGTGCGGAACTGGAGCCTCTCCCCCGCCGCCGCGCTCGCCTCCGCCAGGCTGCTGACCCGCCCGCCGGCGCGCGACACCCTGCTGCTCCGGCTCCTGACCATCAACGACTTTCACGGGGCGCTCGAATCGCGGGTGTACACCTGGTCCGAGGGCCGGCAGGTCGGCGGCGCGGCGGCGGTCGACGCCACCATGGACTCGCTCGCGGCCCGGTGCAGGTGCACCACGCTCCGGCTCGACGGCGGCGACGAGATGCAGGGGACGCTGCCCTCCAACCTCACCTACGGCCGGAGCACCATCGAGGCGTTCGACATGATGGGGATCCAGGCGGCCGCCATCGGCAACCACGACTTCGACTGGTCGGTGGACACGCTGCGCGCCCGGATGCGCGAGTCCGACTATCCCTGGGTGTCGGCCAACGTCTTCGACTCCCTGACCGGCGCCCGCCCCGAGTGGATCACGCCGTGGCGGATGGTGCGCGCCGGCAAGTACCAGGTGGCGCTGGTGGGCTACATCACCGGCGAGGCCAAGGAGATCATCGCGCCGCAGAACGTGGCGGGCCTGACCTTCCGGTCCGGCTACGAGTCGATCAAGGACGCGCTGGCCGAGGCGCGCGCGGCCAATCCCGACTTCGTGGTGCTGCTGACGCACGCCGGCGGCCGCTGCGATTCGCTGGCCTGCGCGGGCGAGATCTTCGACATGGCCCAGGCGCTGCCGCCCGGCACGGTGGACGTGATCGTGTCCGGCCACAGCCACACCCTGCTCAACTCGGAGCGGCTCGGCGTCCCGATCGTGCAGGCGCGCAACAACGGGTCGGCCGTCGGCGTGGTGGACATCATCCGCACCGCGGCCGGCGGCCTCAAGTTCGCGGTGGATGTCCAGACGGTGTGGGTCGACCAGGTCACCCCCGACGCCGCGCTGACCGCCTTCGTGGAGCGCGCGGTGCGGAGCTCCGACAGCCTCGCCAGCCGGGTCGTCACCACCATCGCGCTGCCGATGCCCCGGACCGGGCGCCAGTACGGCCTCGGCAACCTCATGGCCGACGCCTTCCGGAACGCGCTCCGGGCCGACGTGGCCCTGGTGAACAATGGGGGGATTCGCGCCGATGTGGCGGCCGGCCCGCTCACCTACGGGCAGCTGTTCACCGTGATGCCCTTCCAGAACCAGGCGGTGAGCGTCACCGTCACCGGCAAGCAGCTCCGGGAGGTGGCCGAGGCCGCCATTTCGGCCAGCGGGCCGGACGCGCACGTGTCGGGGATGCGGATCACCTACGACAGCACCCGTCCGGTCGGGCAGCGGGTGCGGGACCTCCGCCTGGCGAACGGCAAGCGGCCAAAGGACAACGACCGGTACTCGCTGGCGGTCAACTCCTTCCTGGCCGCCGGGCAGAGCGGGTACACCATGCTGCGCGACGCGCCGCAGTCGGCCGCCGGCATGAGCGACATCGAGGTCATGGAGCTCTACCTGCGCCGGCTCCCCCGCCCGGTCCGCCCCCCCGAGGACGCCCGCTTCATTCCCGTCCGCCGATGACCGACACGATCGCGGTGTTCGTGAATGAGCGCCGCGTCCTGGTCCCGCGCGGCGCCACGGCCTCCGTCGCGGCCGGGCAGGCCGACCCGGCGCCTGGCGGCGGCCCCGCGGCCATCACCGACGCGCGCGGACTGCCGGTGTCCCCCGACACCGTGCTGACCCCGGGCGCCATCCTCCGCGTCGCCGCGAGCGCCCGCCGCGGGGGGGCCGATGCTGACCGCTGACCACTTCCGGCGCCTCCCGAAGGCGGAGCTGCACGTGCACCTCGACGGCTCGCTTCGGCCCGCCACGATGGTGGCGCTCGCCGCCGACCTCGGCGTGTCGCTTCCGTCGAGCGACCCGGAGGCGCTCCGGCGGTACATGCTGGTGGACGACGCCGCCAACCTGGAGGACTACCTCCGCCGCTTCGAGGTGACGATCGCCCTGCTGCAGACGCCGGAGGCGATCGAGCGGGTGGCGTATGAGATGGTGGAGGATGCCGCCGCCGACCACCTCCGCCTGCTCGAGGTGCGGTACTGCCCGGAGCTCAGCACGCAAGGCGGGCTGTCGCTCGACGAGGTGATCGCGGCCGAGTGGCGCGGGTTGTCGCGCGGCACGCGGGACTTCGGTGTCCCGACCGGGATCATCAACTGCTCCCTGCGGCAGTACGACCCCGAGGTGTCGTTGCGGATCGCCGAGCGCTCCGTCGCCAACCGCGCGAACGGGGTGGTGGGCTTCGACCTGGCCGGCGGGGAGCATGGCCGCCCGCCGGGGGTCCATCGCGCGGCGTTCGACGCGGCGCTGGCGGGGGGCCTCGGGATCACGGTGCACGCCGGCGAGGCGGCCGGCGCCGACTCGGTGGCCGACGCCATCCGCCGCTGCCACGCCAACCGGCTGGGGCACGGGACCCGGCTGGCGGAGGACCCGGCGCTCCAGGCATATGTCCGGGACCGCCGGATCCTGGTCGAGATCAACCTGAGCAGCAACGTGCAGACGCGCGTGGTCCCGCGGATCGCCGACCACCCGGTGCGCCGGTACTTCGACGCCGGCCTCAACGTGACGCTCTGCACCGACAGCTGGCTGATGAGCGGCACCACCCTGTCGCACGAGTACTGGCTGGCCCACAGCGAGCTCGGCTTCTCGCGCAAGGAGATCGACCAGATGATCCTCAACGGGTTCGCGTCGTCGTTCCTCCCCTGGCCGGAACGCCAGGCGCTGCTCGCCGAGGTGGCGCTGGAACTCGAGTCGTTGCCGTGACCGCGGCGGCGCTCGCGCAGACGGCGGCGGAGCGGCTGGTCGCGGCCCAGGCGGGCCTCGACACCCCGCTGTCCGCGCGCCTCGTCGGGCTCGTCGGCATCGCCACCATGATCGGCCTTGCGGTGCTGCTGTCCTACGACCGGAAGAAGATCGACTGGCGGCTGGTCGGCTCGGGCCTCGTGCTCCAGGCGGTCTTCGGGATCCTCGTGCTGAAGACGGGACCGGGGCGGGCCATCTTCAACGCCGCGGGGCGGGCCATCACCGGGCTGCTCGGGTTCCAGGAGCAGGGGGCCCGGTTCGTCTTCGGCAACCTGGTGCAGTCCACCGTGCCGGTCGGCGTGCCCGGCCCGAACGGCGCGCTCGACACGACGGCGGGCTTCGTGGCCAGCACCGGCTCCTACTTTGCCTTCAACGTGCTGCCCACGATCATCTTCTTCTCGGCGCTGATGTCGGTCCTCTACTACCTCGGCATCATGCAGCTGGTGGTCAAGGGCATCGCCTGGGTGATGCAGAAGACGCTGAGGACCTCCGGCGCCGAGACCCTCTCCGCCGCCGGCAACATCTTCCTCGGCCAGACCGAGGCGCCGCTCCTCATCAAGCCGTTCGTCAAGACGTTCACCTCCTCCGAGCTCAACACCGTCATGGTCGGCGGCTTCGCCACGGTGGCCGGCGGTGTGCTGGCCGCGTTCGTCGGGATGCTGCAGGGGTCGTTCCCGAACATCGCGGCCCACCTGCTGGCGGCGAGCGTGATGAACGCGCCGGCGGGGCTGATCCTGAGCAAGATCATCCGCCCGGAAACCGGCGTGCCCCTCACCCGGGGCTCCCTCAGCATGGAGGTAGGCGAGCCGGTCACCAAGCGGTCGCTCAAGGTGGAGGTGGAGCGGACCGAGTCGAACGTCATCGACGCGGCGGCCAGCGGGGCGGCGCAGGGCGTCCAGCTCGCCATCAACGTCGCCGCGATGCTCATGGCATTCGTGGCCCTGGTGGCCCTGCTGAACTTCGGGCTCGGGTGGGTCGGGTCCTCGGTGCTCCACCTCCCCGGGGAGCGGCTCAGCCTGCAGTACCTCCTGGGCCAGCTGCTCCGCCCGCTCACCTGGGTGATGGGCGTGCCGTGGGAGGATTCGACGTATGTCGGCGGCCTCATCGGCGTGAAGGCGTCGCTCAACGAGTTCGTCGCGTATGCGCAGTTCTCCAGCGACCTCGGCAACGGGATCGTACTCGCCCCCCGGAGCGCCGTCATCGCCACCTACGCCCTGCTCGGCTTCGCCAACTTCTCCTCCATCGCCATCCAGATCGGCGGCATCGGCGGGCTCGCCCCCGAGCGCCGCGGCGAGATCGCCAAGCTCGGCCTCCGGGCGATGATCGCCGGCAACCTGGCCGCCTTCATGTCGGCGTCGCTGGCCGGGATGCTGGTCTGATGGCGCCGCCCGTGGCGGCCGCGGTGGGGCAGGTGCGAAGCCGCCTCGGCGGACGAACACCCGACGTCGCCATCGTGCTCGGATCGGGGCTCGGCGGGCTCGCGGACCGCCTGGCCGACGCCGTCCGCATCCCCTACGCCGACATCCCGGGCTTCCACCTGCCCACCGTCGAGGGCCACCGCGGCGAACTCGTCGCGGGCACCCTCGCCGGGCGCCAGGTGCTGGCGCAAAGCGGCCGCTTCCACCTCTACGAGGGGCACAGTGCGGAGGTGGCCGCGCTGCCGGCGCGGCTCTTCGCCGCGCTCGGCATCCATACCCTCCTCGTCACGAACGCCGCCGGCGGAATTCGCCCCGACCTGACCCCCGGCTCGCTGATGCTCATCACCGACCACCTGAACCTGATGGGCCGCAACCCGCTCGTGGGCCTGTCGGTGCCCGGTGAGCCGAGATTCCCGGACATGTCCGAGGCCTACGACGCCGGACTTCGTGCCCTGGCCCTCGAGGTGGCGCGCGCGGACGGCCTGGCGCTGGAGCAGGGGGTCTATGCGGCGCTGCTGGGCCCGAGCTACGAGACGCCGGCGGAAATCCGGATGCTGGCGACGCTGGGGGCCGACGCCGTCGGGATGAGCACCGTGCCGGAGGTCATCGTGGCGCGGGCGCGCGGGCTCCGGTGCCTGGGCGTCTCGATCATCACGAACGCCGCCGCCGGCGTGTCGGGACACCGGCTGGACCATGCGGAGGTGATGGACATGGCAGGGAAGGCGGGCGAACGGCTGGGTAACCTGATCGAAGGAATTGTGGCGCGCGTGTAGGGGCGCACGGCCGCGCCCCTACGCGATCGTGGGCACATCGTGGCGCAGCGGTCCCCGCCCGCCACCCAGGCCCGGCGCGGCGCGCAGCGCCCGGTGGACATACGCGATGCCCCGGCCCACCGATTCGTCGAGTGGCAGCCCGAGCGCCAGGCCTGCGGTGACGGCGGCGGAAAGGGTGCAGCCGGTGCCGTGCGTGGCCGTGGTGTCGACGCGCGGGTGCCGGAAACGCTGGATGCCGTCCCTGCTGACCAGGATGTCCTCGACGACCGGGCCGGCCAGATGGCCGGCCTTCACCAGCACCGCGCCAACCCCCGTCTCGAGGATCCGGCGCCCCGCGCGCTCCATGGAGGCGATGTCCGTCACCGGCATCCCGGCGAGGATGCCCGCCTCCTCGAGGTTGGGGGTGACGAGGGCCGCCAGCGGGAGCAGGGTGTCGCGCACCACGAGCTCGGCCTCCGGGTCGAGCAGGCGTGCGCCCGAGGTGGCGACCATCACCGGGTCCACGACCAGCCGGCTCCAGCCGCGGGCCCGGATCGCCTCCGCCACCTGGTGCACCAGCGGCGCGGTCGCGAGCATGCCGGTCTTGAGCGCGGCGGGGGGCAGGTCCTCGGCGACCGCGTCGAGCTGGTCCCGGACCATGTCCGGCGGCACCGGATGCACGGAACGGACGCCGCGAGTATTCTGCGCGGTGAGGGCGACGATCACCGACGTGCCGAAGACCCCGAACTGGTGGAAGGTCTTGAGGTCGGCCTGGATGCCGGCGCCGCCGCCCGAATCGGAGCCGGCAATCGTCAACGCGATTTCCATCATCATCCCGTGAGGAGTGGCGCCGTGGCCGGTGTCGAGACCTTGATCCGGGACCTCCGGCTGCGGCGAGGCCGCGAGCGCCGCGGACTCGCCCTCGCCGAGGGGGTACGGCTCGTGGAGGAAGCGCTCGCCGCCGGCGTGACCATCCGGCAGGCGGCCACCTCCCCCGCGCTGGAAGCTACCCCGCGCGGCGGGGCGCTGAAAGCGGCGCTCGGCGCGGCGCACGTGCCCCTGACCGAACTCGACGACCGGGCGCTCGCCGAGCTGGCAGACACCGAGCACCCCCAGGGGGTCATCGCGGTCATCGAGCCCCGCCACTGGGCGCTGGGGGACCTGGCACCCCGCGCGGGGGAGGTGGTGGTGGTGCTCGACGCGGTGCAGGACCCGGGCAATGTCGGCGCCATTGCCCGTGCGGCCCTCGGGCTCGGCGCCAGCGGGCTCGTCGCCCTCAAGGGCACCGCCGAGCTCACCAACCCCAAGGTGCTGCGCGGCTCGATGGGGGCGCTCTTCCGGCTCCCGTCGGTGTCCGCCACCGACGCCGAGTTCCTGGCGTGGGCCGAGCGGACCCGGGCCGCCGTCTGGGTCACGGACAGCACGGGCGAGCGTCCGGTCGGGGGGCCGCCGGCCTCACCGGTGGCCCTCGTGCTGGGCAACGAGGGCGCGGGGGTGCGGGCCGAACTGGCGCGGGGCGCGGCGCGGCGGCTCGCCATCCCCCTGGCGGGCGGAGTGGAGTCGCTGAACGTGGCGGTGGCGGCGGGAATTCTCCTCTACGAGGTGCGGCGTGACGCTTGAGACCCTGGTGACGATCCTCGCGGGCATCGTCGGCCTCCTGGTCGGCAGCTTCCTGAATGTCTGCATCGTGCGGCTGCCGGCCAACCTGTCGGTCGTGCGCCCCCGCTCCCGCTGCCCGCGCTGCGAGCGGCCGATCGCGTGGTACGACAACATCCCGGTCCTGTCCTGGCTCGTGCTGCGCGGCAAGTGCCGGGGCTGCGGGCTCCCGATTTCCCCGATGTACCCGGCCGTCGAGCTGCTGACGGCGTGCATCTGGGCCCTGATGGCCTGGTGCTACCCGCTCGACCTCGAGGCCCTGCGCGGCGCCGTCTTCTTCACCCTCCTCCTTGGCATCGCCGTCACCGACGCGCGCGAATACATCATTCCCCACGAGTTCAGCATCGGCGGGATGGTGATCGGCCTCCTCTTCGCCCTCGGCGGCGGGATCGCCGTCCTCCTGCAGGCGATGCTCGGGGCCGTCACGGGATTCGGCCTGATCTGGATCATCGGCGTGGTCGGCACCCGCATCGCCAGGAAGGAGGCCATGGGCGGGGGCGACATGTGGATGATGGGCATGGTCGGCGCCTTCCTGGGCTGGCAGTCGGTGCTCCTGACCATCTTCCTCGGCTCGCTGCTCGGGACCATCATCTTCCTTCCGCTCAACCTCATCGGACCCAAGAAGGACGTGCCGTTCGGGGTGTTCCTCGCGATGGGCGCCGCGGCCACCTGGATCGCCGGCGCCGCGATGATCGCATGGTACCGCTCCTACATCGGCCTCTAGCCGCCCTCGTCGTCGCAGCGGCGCTCACCGGCTGCCGCGGCGACGCCCCGGGCCGGGCCGCCGATCCGATCGGCGCCCTGGTGGACAGCCTGCGGCCCGCCGTGGAGCGCACCGTCGGCCTGCCGTTCCGGACGCCGCCCCGCTTCGCGGTCCGGTCCCGGGCCCAGGTGGCCGCCTACCTCGGCGCCAAGCTCGACGAGGAGCTTCCGCCCGAGCGGATCCGCGCCATGCACGACGTCTACCGCCTCCTCGGGCAGGTGCCCGATACCCTCGACATCCGGCGGCTCCTCACCGCGCTCTACGAGGAGCAGGTGGCCGGCTTCTTCGATCCCGACTCCGGGACGCTGTTCGTGTACGAGGGCAGCGACGTCGAGTCGCTCCAGTTCAAGTTCGTCGTGGCGCATGAGCTCGTCCACGCGCTCCAGAGCGACTACATGCCGCTCGACTCCATCATGCACCAGCGCCGGGACGCCGACCGCCTCTCCGCCGCCCAGGCGGTGCTCGAGGGGCAGGCCACCCTGGCCTCGATGGAAATGATGGCCCCCGGACAGGACCTCCTGAACGACGACACCGTGTGGGAGTCGTTCCGCGACCAGCTGGTGACCGCCCGTGGCTCGATGGCCGTCTTCGCGGAAACGCCAAGAGTGCTCCAGGAGGGACTGATCTTCCCCTACCTGGCGGGTGCCGAGTTCATGCGCTGGTACCTGCTCGACCGGCGCGCCGCCGGCCCGCCGTACGGCGCCGCGCTTCCCGCATCATCGGAGCAGGTGCTGCATCCCGGCCGGTACGCCGGGAAGGACGCCCCCGTCGACGTGCCGCTCGACACGGTTGGCGCCGGCCCCGGCGAGTCCGACGTGATGGGGGAGATGGGGATTGCGGTGCTGGCGGCGGACCTGGGGGGCGCCGAGGTGGTCAGCACGACGGTTCCGATCGGGTGGGCCGGCGACCGCTACCGGCTGTACCAGGCGCCGGCGGGCCCGGCGCTGGTCTGGCTCATTGCCTGGGACGACCAGCGCGCCGCCGATCGATTCGCGCGCGGCACCGGGGCCCGGCTG
>DASUFQ010000081.1:0-4302 GCA_036274515.1 Gemmatimonadales bacterium
GAAGGCCCGCTCGGCCGTGTCCAGGCTCTGGCGGAACGCCTCGATCCTGGCCGGATCGGTCTCGGCCGCGACGAGGTTGGGCGGCAAGGCCGCGTCCATCGGAGTCGGGTCTGCGGGGCCCGACGCCCGGCCGCGCTTGTAGGCGACCGCGTGCCAGCCACCGGAGCCTTTGACCCAGTAGGCGAGATACTTGAGCGGGGTCGCGGTACTGTCGCCGCTCACCACGGAACCGTAGCCGAAGGTGAACCCCTGGCGCCCGTCGGCCGACACGCCGACCCGGACCGGCGTCCAGTGGAAGTGGGCCGTTGTGTTGAGCGGATTGGCCTTGAGCGCCTTGAGTACGCTATCCCGGCCCATGATGAATCCGCCGGGGGCCGGCATCTCTACGTCATCGGCCAGCATCGGAGCCAGCGCCTCCACCACCGGCAGATCCCGTCCCGCCGCGGCGAACCCGCTATCGGTGGCCAGCAGCTCGGCGGCCACGCCGGCCGGATCGCCGCCCGGCTTGGGCGCCGCGTCGGTCTCGGCGGCATGGCCGGCACAGGCGCCGGCGAGGAGAACGGCGAGCGACAGCAGCGGGCGGAGGGAAATCCGGGGCATGAGCTGTACCGAGGTTGAATCCGGGATGAACGCGGTCGTGGGTAAGGGACGCCCGGGAGGGGCGGAGAGGCACACCGCCCCGGGCAGGCGCGGGCAGGGATCTAGCGCCGCCGCCGGACGTCCGGCGATATTGGTGCACCTCCCACCCGGATCTTCGTGGCCGAACTCCCGCCGCGACTCATCGAAGCACTGCGCGACCGCTACCGTCTCGAGCGCGAGCTGGGCCGCGGGGGCATGGGCTCGGTCTACCTGGCCGAGGACCTGAAGCACCACCGGCGCGTGGCGGTCAAGGTGCTTCGACCCGACCTGTCGGCTACGCTCGGGACCGACCGGTTCCTCCGCGAGATCGAAGTCGCCGCCCGCCTGCAGCATCCGGCCATCCTCCCGCTCCACGACAGCGGCCAGGCCGATGGCTACGTCTTCTACATCATGCCGTATGTCGAAGGCGAGTCGCTGCGCGACCGGCTGGCCCGCCAGCACGAGCTGACGGTGGAGGAGACCGCTCGGATCCTCTCCGAGGTGCTCGACGCGCTGGCCTACGCCCACGGCAAAGGCGTGGTCCATCGCGACATCAAGCCCGACAACATCATGCTCTCCGGCCGTCACGCCCTCCTCCTCGACTTCGGCGTGGCCAAGGCGGTCAACGATTCCGCGGGTCCGGAGTTCGTCACCACCACCGGCCTGGCGCTCGGGACGCCGAGCTACATGGCGCCGGAGCAGGCGGTGGCGGACAAGCAGGTGGACCACCGGGCCGATCTGTATGCGGTGGGCGTTGTGGGCTACGAGATGCTGGCGGGTCGCCGGCCGTTCCCCGGCAATACGGCGCAGCAGATCGTGGTGGCGCAGATGACCAAGGCCCCCGACGAGCTGCTGTCCCACCGCCCGTCGGTGCCGCCGCCGCTCGCGGCCGCCATCATGCGGGCGATCGAGCGGAACCCGGCCGATCGGTGGCAGAGCGCTGCCGAGATGGCCGCTCGGCTCGAGCCGTATCTGGTGGTCAGCGGCGAGACCACCCCCTCGGCGAGACCGGCCTTCGTCGCCGGACGGCGGCGCGCCCGGTGGATCGGCGTGGCGGCGGGGGTGGTCGTGGCGATGGCCTCGGTCGCCGGCGCCGTGCTCCTGCGCTCCCGGCCCACGCCGCGGGTCGCTCTGGGCGGCCGGGTACAGGTGACGCTCGACCCCGGGCTGGAGATCGAGCCCGCGATGTCACCCGACGGGCGGCTGGTGGCCTACGCGGCCGGCACGATGAACGCCCTGGAAATCCGGGTGCGCCAGCGGGTCGGCGGCGCGGCACTCGCCGTGGCGACCCAGAGCGAGCGACCCCAGCGATTCCCGATCTGGTCGCCGGACGGCACTCTGATCATGTTCGGCACCCCGCGCGGGGTCGAGGTCGTCTCCGCCCTCGGCGGGCCGGCGCGGCTGGTGGTGCCCGATGAGCACGATCCCGCCGTGGATCCGTGGGGCAGCGGCGGGCCGCTCATGCCGGCAGGGTTTTCACCGGACGGGCGCCGCATCGCATTCGTGCGGCGAGATACGCTGCTGGTCCGGGATATGGATGGAGGTCCGGAGCGGCCCCTGGCCCGGGATGGAGAGATGCATTCCTTCTCCTGGTCGCCCGATGGAAAATGGATCGCGTGTGTGCGGGGGAACCGGCAGTCACGTCAGCCCAGCTTCATGTTCGGCAACATCGGCCCGACCAGGATCTGGCTCGTACCCGTCGAGCAGGGCAAGCAGCCGCTGCCGGTCACCGACGACCAGTGGTTCAACGCCAGCCCGACCTGGACCTCCGACAGCCGCACCCTGCTGTTCCTGAGCAACCGGGCCGGGGGGAGCGAGCTCTACCAACTCAGGATCGGCGGCGACGGAAAGCCCGAAGCCGGTCCCGTCCGGCTCAGCAACGGTCTCAGGGCGCAGGCTGTGAGCCTTTCCACCAATGGCCGCTGGCTCGCCTACGCGGATTGGACGGAGACTTCGAACGTCTGGTCTCTCCAGATCCCCTCCGGGAGCCCCGTGTCGATCCGCGAGGCTCAGCCAATCACCTTCGGGAATCAGATCATCGAGTCGTTCGACATTTCGAGGGACGGGGCGCGGATGCTTTTCGACTCGGACCGCGGCGGCACGATGGACCTCTACCGCCAGCCGCTTAGTGGAGGCGAGCCTGAGCGACTCACCCAGTCCCCCGCCGACGAGTTCTGGCCCCAGTGGTCACCGGACGGAAAGGAGATCGCCTTGCACGCCTTCGTCGATGGGCGCCGCCGGCTTTTCGTCATGTCCTCCGACGGCGGCAGCCAGCAACCGGTGACGGATACGTCCGAGGACGCGCGGGGCGGAATCTGGACCACCGACGGCAAGTCGCTCCTCTATCTGCACGACTTCAACATGCCGTCGGCGGACGTCCGGATGATCTCGCGGTCGGTGGACGGCCGCTGGGGATCGCCGCGCACGATCTTCCGCGGCAACGGGTATCCGCCGGTCCCTTCGCCCGACGGCAGGCTCGTCGCCTTCACGTCCAACGGCGCGGTGTATGTGGTGAAGTCGTCCGGTGACTCGGTTCGGACGCTGGTTCCTTTCAGCGACTCCACGGCGCCCCGAGCTGCCTACGTGGCCTGGTCGGGGGACAGCAAGACCCTCTACTACTTGGCGCCGGGCCCCGGCGAGACCACGATTTGGACGGTGCGCGCCGGCGGCGGTCCGTCCCGACTACTGGTGCGCTTCGACGATCCGAACCGGCCATGGCACCGGTACGGCTTCGCCGCGCGCGGCGGCAGGTTCTACTTCACCATCGGCGACCGCCAAAGCGACATCTGGGCTGCCGAGGTGAATCACGCCCCGTAGGCGGCCGCCGATTGTCAGGCGTGGGCTGCCGCTGCCGGCTGAGCGGCTCCGCCGAGCTGCCGCATCATGACCGGCATCTCCATGTAGACCCGCCCCCGGGTGACGCGATCGCCCGTCAGATCGTAGACCACGCAGAACGGAACTCGAACCTGCCTTCCGGTCGCCGGAATCCCGGCGAATTCCCCGGTATGCGTCCCGACGAAGTCGCCCTCGATCATCGCGTGATCCTCGGTGCATACCCGGGTGCGGATGTCGGCCGTGGCGGTGAAGGCCTGCCGGTACATGTAGTCCAGCATCCGGCGGACCCCCTCCGGCCCACGGTGCTCGTCCCCGGTGGCCATGTGCGTGAAAACCACGTCGTCGGCCATCATGCTCACGTCCTTGTGGTCCGAATCCCAATACCGGTTCATCACCTGGCGGGTGCGCTCGATGGACATGAGGTCTCCGGGGTTGGCGGCGCTGGGCCGATCAAGCCGGCGGATACCGGCTCAGCGATACGATGCCCGTCAAACCGCCAACCGGCAAGGTGGCGGGGAGCGGGTCAGGCGCCCATGAGCGGCCTGCCGCGCAGCGTACGAATCCCCGCCCCGAGCGGTTTCCCCCTGGAAAGGGTACCATTGGTCTCGTGCCCCGTCCCTCGCTGCCCTTCCTTCTCTGGTCCCTCGCCTGCTTCGGAATCGTGCCGCTCGGCGCGCAGGCGCCGTTCCGGGTGGACACCGGAGTTCCCGTCCCGATGCGCGACGGCGTCGTGCTCCGGGCCGACGTCTTCCGGCCTGGCGCTGACGGACGCTACCCCGTGCTGGTCCATCGCACGCCCTACGGCCGGGACGAGCTCCCTCAAGGCTCACCGCTGGTGCAGGCCGCGGT
>DASUFQ010000082.1:0-10180 GCA_036274515.1 Gemmatimonadales bacterium
CACCGCTTTCGCCACGCCGAAGTCGGTGACGAGCGCGTGCCGGCCGGAGAGCATCACGTTGTCGGGCTTGATGTCGCGGTGCACCACCCCCTGGCCGTGCGCGTAGGCCAGCGCGTCCACCACCTCGACCAGGATCTTGACCGCGTCGTGCACCGGGAGCTCGCCCACCCGCGCGAGCCGGTCGCGGAGCGACTCGCCGTCCACGTACGGCATCACGAAGTAGAGGAAGCCCCCCGCCTCGCCGGAATCGTGGAGCGGGAGGATGTGGGGGTGCTGCAGCCGGGCGGCCACCTGGATCTCGCGGAAGAAACGTTCGCTGCCGAGGGTGGCGGCCAGCTCGGGCCGCAGCACCTTGAGCGCCACCCGCCGGCCGTGCCGGAGGTCTTCGGCCAGGTACACCGTGGCCATGCCTCCCGCACCGATTTCCCGCTCGATGCGGTACTTGTCCGCCAGGGCGGCCGTGAGGCGGGCGAGCATCTCGCTCACGGCGTCTTCGATCCCTCGAGATCCCCGATCTTCGCCAGCTCGGCCCGCACGCTGTCCCGCTGGGCGATACGGGACGGTTCGGGGTCGACGCGCAACCGGAGGTAGGCGCGGTAGGCCCGGATGGCATCGGCGCGGTCGCCGAGCTGTGCCGCGTACATGCCCTCGAGGCGGTATGCCTCCGCCAGCCCCGGCGGTTCGGGTTCGCCGTTGGGACTGAACCGCCGCCGCACCGCACGCAACGCCCGGTCGGGGCGGCCCTGCTTCTCGTACATCCGCGCGATCTGGATCGCGGCGAAGTTGGCGTTGCCCTCCCGCCCCTTCCAGAGCGAGTCGGCCACCTCCACAAGACGTTCCGCCCCCGGATCGCCCCGCTCCACCGCCACCCACGCCTCCACCACCGGCGCCCAGCGGTACCAGAACCCCTGCAGCGTGTCCTTCGCGGCCCGCGCCTTCAGGTCCTTGATCATGCCCGGCCCGAGGGACAGATCCCCTTGCGCGAATCGCAGGATCGCGACGGCATCGGGGTTGGCACGCAGCGTGGTCGTGTCAGGAGCCTCGCCCCCGTACCAGATCGCGCCGAGCACCGACTGGATGACCGCCGACCCCGGGCTGATGGTGCGCAGGGTGTCCAGCCACTGCGCCGCTTCCGCGGGGCGGCCCCAGTTCAGGAGGTAGAACCACCGGCTGAACGCCATGTCGTTGCGCGCGGCCTGGGTCGTCGCGAGCCGGTGGACGGCACCCAGGAGTTCCTCCCGATGGGCGATCGTGACGCTGTCTCGCGGATTCTGGAACAGGATGGCGCGGGGAACATCGATGGGCCCCGAGGAAAGCCCAGCCAGGTACGCCTCGACCCCCGCCGGATCCCGGGACGACTGCAGCAGGTCCCACCGGGTGGTCTGAATGTTCTCGCTGGTGGAGTCGAGCGCGAACTCCCGGCGCGCCCAGACCCGCTGGGCCGCCGTATCCCCCGTGACGAAGCTCAGCCGGGCCAGGTGCGTGATGGCGCCGCCGTGCAGGGAGTCGAGGTCGAACGCTTTCTCAAAGGCCTGACGGGCCCGGGCTTCCGGCTCGGGAATGTCGGCGAGTCGCCCGCCGTGAAAGAGGGCGTCGCCGAGGTAGAACCAGGCCTCGGGGCTCTCGGGCATGGACTGCGCCGCCTTTTCGGCGTCCGCGATCTGGACGTTCCAGGGCGTCTGCCGCGGGTACAGCGAGCCGATGCGCAGGGCAAGGAAGCGCTGGTCCTGCGGGTTCAGCCGATCGCGGTACTGCCAGGCGAGCTGCCGGACGCGGGTCATGTCACCGGCCGCCGGCGACCACCCATCCGACTCGATCAGGGCGGAGAGGGCCAGCGCGAAGGTCGAATCCAGCTGGACCGCGCGCTCGAACAGCGGTGTGGAGCGGTCGAACGCGGCGCGGCGGAACGCCGTGATGCCGTCGAGATATGCCCGCAGGGCCTCGAGGTTCGTGGTGGTGAGGGCCGTCAGCTGGGTGGCCTTGGCGCCGGCTCCCAGCGCGAGCAGCTGCGCGGTCAGCCGGTCCACCAGCACGAAGAGGCTGTCCTTCGGGCCGTCCACCGTGGTCTGGGCGATGGTGCGTCCACCGGGCATCTCCACCAGTGACGCGCTGATGACGAGATGGTCGGGCGGCCCGACAATGCTCCCCTGCAGCACGCGGCCGGCTCCGATCTTCCGGGCCACCCGCGTCACCGCATCTCCCGGGAGATCGTCGCTGTCGCTGCCGCCGGCGTCGCGCACCGCCGCCAGCACCGAGCGCGTATCGGCGGCCCGCGGCCCCCCTTCCCCGGTCAGCTTGGCCTGCAGGAGATCGACCATGCCCTGGCGGAGGTACTGCACGCTCTGGTCGGCGCCGGCCACCCGGAAAGGCAGCACCGCCACGAGATTGGCGTCGAGTGGGTGCGCCGCGCCGGCCCACGGCTTCCAGACGAGGAGCGCGGCGACGGCCGCGACGACCGCGAGTCCCGCGACCGCCACGCGACGCCTGGGGGCGGTCGCGCCCGCCGCGGCCACGGCGGCCACCGGCTGGGTATGGGTCGGCGTCATGCCGCCGCTCGGCGTCGCCATCGGCTCGAGGGCGGCCACCAGCTCGTCGGCGGTCTGGAACCGGTCCGCGGCCCGCTTGGCCAGGCAGCGCATGATGATCGCCTCGAGCGCCGGCGAAAGCCCGGCGCGCTGCTGGCCGAGCGGCGGCGGCTGCTGCGTCACGTGCGCCGCCAGCGTCTGCTGCGGGTTGAGCCCCGGAAACGGGGTGTGCCCGGTGAGCATCTCGTAGGCGAGCACGCCGAGGGCGTAGATATCCACCCGCCCGTCCATCTGCGGGTCGGCGGAGGCCTGCTCGGGCGCCATGTAGGCCGGCGTGCCGAGCGCCACGCCGGCGGTGGTGAGCTGCTGACGGTCGGCGGCCTCGCTGACCGCCTTCGCGACGCCGAAGTCCATCACCATGGCGTGCCGGCCCGACAGGAGCACGTTCTCGGGCTTGATGTCCCGGTGCACGATGCCGGTCTTGTGGGCCACCGCCAGCGCCTCGGCGATTTCCGCGAGGAGCCGCACCGCCTCAGGCACCGGCAGCTCGCCCGCCCGCGCGAGGCGGTCCCGGAGCGACTCGCCCTCGACGTAGGGCATGACGTAGTAGAAGAACCCGGCGTCGTCGCCCGAGTCGAGCACGCCGAGAATGTGCGGATGCTGCAGCCGGGCTGCCACCTCGATCTCCCGTGCGAACCGGTCGGGACCGAGGGTGGCGGCCAGTTCCGGACGGAGGACCTTGATCGCGACCCGCCGATGGTGCTTGAGGTCTTCGGCGAGATAGACGGTGGCCATCCCGCCCTGCCCGAGTTCCCGCTCGAGGCGGTAGCGCGTGGAGAGGGCGGACGTGAGTCGTTCGAGGGAGTCGCTCATCGGCTCGTTGGCGAGGGAAATGGTGCTGGAAAGTACGGGCTAGAAGAAAGGGGCGCCAGCAGCGCCCCCGTCTCTCCCTCTCTTCCTGTCTCCCTGTCCCCCTGTCCCCCCTAGTTGACGCTGTACCCCTTGGCGGTGAGGCACGCCGTCATCGCTTTCTTGAACTCCGCCTCGTTCTGCTGCTCCTTGGCCTGTGCCGCCTGGGCCCCGGCTACCGCCGCCTCCTGTTCCGCCCGCTTCCGTGCGCGCCGCCCCGCCAGCCCTCCGACCACCGCGCCGATGGCCGCGCCCTCGCCGGTGTTGCCGGCAATGGCCCCGATGGCGGTGCCCGCCGCCGCGCCCTTGGCGCCGCCAACGACCGCCGCACCCTGCGTGGCCTGGTTCATCTTCGCCGCCTCGGCCTTCGCCGCGGAGTCGGCGTTCGGCGCCGGGCCCATCGGGTTCACGCCGGTCTGCGCGGCCGCCCAGTTGTAGCAAGCGGCCTCATCCGTCGCCTGCTGTGTCGCGGACTGGTTCTTGGCCGGAAAGACGTACATCCCGAGCTGCTTGGCGAGCGCGGGCGCGTTGGCGGAACTGGCCTCGTCCGCGGGGGTTTGCGCGGCGCCGAGAGACACCAGCATCGCGGCCGCCGCCGCCGCCATGATCGTCACGCGGGAAGTCCTGGTCATGATCTGCTCACCGAAGAGTGTGAATGGTTGCTCGCGTCACTAACGCCTCCCGCCGCGGAAGCCCCCGCCGTAGCCACCCCCGAACCCGCCGCCATGGTATCCGCCCCCGCCCCCGAATCCTCCCCCGCCGAAGCCGCCGCTCCCCCCGCCGAAGTTGCCGCTGCCGCCGCCCCCGCCCCCGGCGAATCCGCCGCCACCCCAGCCGCTGTTGAAGTTGCCGCTGCTCGCCGCGCGGGTGTCGCCGGCGCCGCGGGCGTTGGCCTGCGCGTTGAGTTGCTGCTGCTGCTGGCCGCTCATGCCGGCGTCCTGCCAGCCGCCGGACGCCGACGGCTGCTTCCACCCGTCCGCGGTGCTCGAGTACACCTGTCCGTCCTTGTCCGCATACACGTTGTTGCCGGCGTGGGCCACGTAATTCCCGTCGGAGCCCATGGCGCCCACCGATTCCGCCTGTCCGGTGTTGGGGTTGTAGGCCACCCCCTTCGAGGCCGACACCTGCTGGCCGGTGTACGCGTTGCCGGAGGTGGTGCGCACGCCGGCCACGCTGGCGCCGGTGCGCGTGTTGGTGGCCACGCCGCCGGCCTGGCTGGCGTAGTTGCCGGTGTAGGCGTTGGCCTCGGTGTTCCGGGCTCCGGCGGCGGCGGTGCCGGTCATCGAGTTGTAGGACTGCCCGACCTGGTGGGTGTAGCCGTTGCCGGTCCAGGCGTTGTAGCCCCCCGATGTGCGTGTCACCGCACTGGTGGCGCCGTACTGGTGATACACGTTGCCGGTGGTGCCGGCCCACCCCCCGGGCCCGTAGGCGGCGGCGCCCCCGTAGGGCCCATACGCGTATCCGTGGTAGGGCGCATACGGGCCGTAGCAGGGCATCGGCCCGTAGCCGTACCCGTGGTACCAGGCCGACGACACGGCGTAGCCCATGGCGAAGCCAAACGCCCAGCCCGCGTACGGCGAGTAGGTCATCGTGGCGCCGTAGCCGTAGGTGGCGGGCGCGGGGTAGTAGACCGCGCCGATGTAGGCCGGATAGACGTAGCCGGTGCCGTACACCACCGTGCCGTAGGACGACACCACCGCGCCGTAGTAGCCCGGGGTGTAACCCACGTAGACCACCGTGGGGGTCGAGCCGTACACCATTACGTAGGTCACGTTGTACATCGGGGAGCTTGGCGGGATCGAGTAGATCACCGCCGGCACCGCGGTCGCCACCTCCCACGGTCCCTGGGCCGACGTGGCGGTGAACCAGACGCCGCTCTGCAGCGCATACCAGGAACTGGCGCTCACCATGATGATCTGGGTGCTGGAGTTCGATACGTACTGCAGCGGGGTGCCGCTGATGGCCGCCAGCTCAGGCTGCCCGCCGCCGAACACCGGCTGATCGAGGTGCACCGAGTCCCGGACCACCGTGGCAGTCTGGGGAACCTGGCTTTCGAT
This sequence comes from Gemmatimonadales bacterium, assembly GCA_036274515.1. Classification (GTDB taxonomy): domain Bacteria; phylum Gemmatimonadota; class Gemmatimonadetes; order Gemmatimonadales; family GWC2-71-9; genus SPDF01. The sequence goes on from DASUFQ010000082.1 coordinate 5,492, forward strand.
CACCGCCTCCTGCGCCTGCGTGGTACCCGGGATGGAGGCGAGCACGTTTTCCTTCGGGCTGTCGAAAGGTATCTGGCTGAAGCTGGCCGGGAGCTGGTCCGGCGGCACGAAGCTCCAGGGCCCGGCGGTGGAGGCGGCGGCAAACCACCGGCCCGAGATGAGCACGTACACCTGTCCCGTGCCCATGTCCTGGAACACGTCCGCCGTGGTATTCGACACGTACAGCAGGCTGGTGCCGGGAATCGCCACGTAGTCGGGCGGTCCGTCGGTCACGATCAGCTCCGTGGGCGTCGAGGTGACCACGATGGTGGGGGGTGTGGTGTTCTTGAGGGTCTGCTTCGGCCCAGAATCGGACACCGCGCCGTTCAGCATGTCCACCTGCCCCGACGTTGCCGCCGCCTCGCCGGACTTGGACACCGCGCCGGGCACCTTCTTCGCCACCGTCCACGGACCCTTCAGCGCCGGCGCGGTCAAGTACCCGTTGTACACGTGCAGCCAGTAGGCGTCGTTGTTGTCCCGAAGCACCAGCGCGCGGGTGTTCACTACCCGCATGACCGGCTGGCCGGTCACCGCCACATAGTGCGGGGGCCCGTCGATGTAGACCAGCACGCTCGGCGACGGCGAGAAGATGATGGCGGGCGGGTCGTTCCTGATCGGGACCGCCCTGGCGGCCTGGGCCTCGCTGCTGACCGCGAGGCTCTGGGTCAGGCGATCGAGGGAAATGCTCTTCACACCGGCCGGCACCACCAGCGCCACCGTGGCGATGTAGGTGGACGAGTCGGCCCCGGCGGCGGGAAACCGGCCGCCGGTCACCGACAGGTCGTTGATGTCCACCAGCCGGGCGTCCTTGTCCACCGCCGTCACGCCCTGCACCTCGATGACGCCGAAGGTCGGGTCCTTCCTCCCGGGCGCCTTCAGCGACACCGCGGCGTGGAAGCGGATGACGTTGTCCTGCCAGGAGTCGACCTGCGGCTGGTAGATCGTGATGCTGTCGCCGGATTGAACGAATTGGCGGGGCCATCCCGGGTCGGCGGGGGCCTGTGCGGCCAGCGGCAGCACGGCCAAGGCCGCCGTCGCGAGGGCGCCGGCAAGCGGGAAGGAGCTGCGAATGGTCATGGTACCGCACCTCAGGGGTTGAATGCGGATATTGCCGAAAAAGTACTCGCGCCCGCGCACCTCCGCTACCATTCCCGGATGCACACCTGCTACGCCATTACGGCCCCCGGGCTCGAGCGAATCGCGGCGGCCGAGCTGGTGGGGGTGGGGGCCTCGGTGGGAGCCGTCGAGCCGGGTGGAGTCGCCTTCGAGGCGGCGCCCGGAATTCTTTACGCCGCGAACCTCCGGCTGCGGACGGTCAGCCGGATCGTGGTGCGGGCCGCCCACTTTCGCGCGGCGGCGTTTGCCGAACTGGAGCAGGCGGCGCGGAAGGTTCCGTGGGCGCGCTGGGCCACGGCGGACGGCGCGGTGCATTTCCGGGTGACGAGCCGCCGCTCCCGGCTCTACCACGAGGACGCGGTGGCCGAACGGCTGGAAGGGGCTCTCCGCGCCGCCCTGCCCGGCGTCACGACCGTCCGGGCCCCGTCGGCGGCGGACGCGCTCGATGCCGACGTGAGCCGGCTGCCCGGGGTGCAGCGCGTCCTCGTCCGCCTGGTGGATGACGAGGTGACCATCAGCGTGGACAGCTCCGGCGGGCTCCTGCACCGGCGCGGGTACCGGCAGGCCACCGCCAAGGCGCCATTGCGGGAAACGATCGCCGCCGCCCTGCTCCTCGCCATGGAGTGGGACGGGAGCGCGCCACTGGCCGATCCGCTCTGCGGGTCGGGCACGATTCCCATCGAGGCGGCGCTGCTCGCCAGGGGCATTCCCCCGGGATGGCAGCGGCGGTTCGCCTTTGAGCGCTGGCCGGAGTTCAAGCCGTCGGTGTGGGACTACGTGCGCGGGGAGGCAGGCAAGGAGATGCGGGACCTCGCGCCGGCGCCGATCGTGGCGGCCGACCGGGATGCCGGGGCGATGGAGGCGTGCGCCGCCAACGCCCGACGGGCCGGCGTTGAGGACGACCTGTCCATGCATCGGTCCGCCTTGACCACGACCCTGGCGAGCCCGGAGCTGGGCGCGGCGGGGCCCGGCCTCGTCCTCACCAATCCCCCCTACGGCCTCCGGGTCGGGGAGAGCGAGCGGCTGCGCGACCTCTACGCCTCGCTCGGCAACGCCCTGCGGGGACCGCTCAAGGATTGGTCGCTCGGCTTCCTCACGCCGGACCCCGCCCTGGCGCGGGCGGTCGGGTTAGGGACCGGAACCGCGCTCGACACCGAGTCCGGGGGCCTCCGCATCCGCCTGCACCGCCTGGTCCGGGGGAAGTCAGTCGAAGCGCACCCTCCCTCACCCCACGGAGGCGACGACCGATGAGTCCGGCCCTTGCACCCCGGGGCATCACGCGACGGAAGCTGGCCGTGGCGCTTGCCGTGGCCGCCGTGGCGGATGCCTGCTCGATCTTCCTCACGCTCGCGCCGCCGCTCGGGTGGGCCGTGGACTTCGCCACCGCCGCCCTGCTGTTCGCCATCCTCGGATGGCGGTGGATGCTCCTGCCCGGCCTGGTCATGGAGGCAATTCCCGGCCTGGCCGTCTTCCCATTCTGGGTGCTGGTGGTGTTGGCCGTGGCGGTGGGCGGCCGCTCCGGCCCCCAGGCCCTCAAGGGTGAGTGACGCCGCAACCGGCGGCTTGCGGACTCGCGGAGGGTCACCAATCTTCTCAACTCGGCCGCACACGAATCCCTGCCGAGGCCCCGACCCCAAGACGGAGTTGCCGCCGATGTGCACCGTGCGTTGTCGGTTTTCGAGCCGTGGCGTCGCATGCCTCGCGCTGGGCCTGCTCGCCCTCCTGGCAGACCCGGCCCCCGGACAGGACGCCGCGCTGGGCCCGAAGTTCGAGATCTACGGGTTTGGCATGCTGGACTTCGGCAAGCAGATTGACCGGATCAACCCCGACTACTACGACGTCGTACGCCCGACCCAACTGCCCGCCTTCGCGGGCCAGTACGGGGCCGACGGGCAGCTGTTCATGGGCATCCGGCCGAGCCGCCTCGGCGTGCAGGCCTGGTTTCCGACCTCCGCCGGCGATCTCTTCACCATCTTCGAGTTCGACCTCTTCGGCTCCGGCGCCCAGGCCGGCCAGACGACCTTTCACATCCGGAAGGTCTGGGGCCAGCTCGGCAGGTTCGGCGTCGGGCAGAACAACAGCACCTTCAGCGACGTCGACGTCTTCCCGAACACCCTCGAATTCTGGGGTCCGAACGGGATGGTCCTGTTCCGGAACGTTCAGGTCCGGTATTCCGCGATCGAGGGTGAGTCGTTCCTGAACATTGCCCTCGAGCGGCCCGGCGCCAGCGCCGACCAGGGACAGTACAGCGACCGCATCGAGCTCGATGGCATCGCCGCAAAGTTCCCGCTGCCCGACCTCACCGCCCAGTACCGTTCCGCGCACCCGTGGGGGTACGTCCAGCTCGGCGGCATCCTGCGGCGGGTCGAGTGGGAAGACCTCAACGCTGGCGCCATCGACCTCTCCGGGGGGGCCACCGGCTGGGGGTTTTCCCTGACCTCGCGCATCGACGCAGGAAAGAAGGACGTGGTGAAGCTGGCGGGGGTGTACGGCGAGGGAATGCAGAACTACATGAACGACGCGCCGGTGGACATCGGCATCCAGAACAACTTTTCTGACCCGGTGCAGCCGATCATCGGCGTGGCCCTCCCGATGTGGAGCGTCATGGTGTTCCTGGACCACACCTGGAGCGAGAAGTGGACGAGCTCCGTCGGGTACTCCACCCTGGTGGTCGACAATAGCGACGGGCAGCTGCCCGACGCCTTCCACAGCGGCTCCTACGTCGCCGCGAACCTGATCTACTACCCGGTCCCGAACATGCTGGCTGGCATCGAGTACGTCTGGGGGCAGCGCAAGAACAACTCCGACGGCTGGACCTATGACGACAACCGGGTGGCGGTGTCCGTCAAGTATTCCTTCTCGCAGACGATTGGGGGGAAGTGACCGGACGGCGCCCTCCGCGCCCCTGTCGCGTCGATCCCTCACTGCGGCGCGCCGGACACCCGTTCCGGGCTGATTTCACCCGCTGCAAGAGAGTGCGTGACCACCGGGCAACCCGTTGAGGCTCCACCGCTTGCAGGGCGGGACACCGGATGGCATCTCTCCTGCTCTTCCCGTCTCCGGTACCTGACTTCCACGTCCCGGAGCACTGAACGATGCAGTTCCCCAACGTGATTCCCTCGGTGGCGACTTCCGCGACCGCGTCCGATCGCCGGATGCAGGTGGCCTACGCCCGCGCCTGGGAGGCGCTGGTCGAGACCCACCGCGCGGAGGCCGCCGCCTTCGTCGAGGCGCTCGCCCCGCTGGTGTCGGTGGACGAGGCGCTCGACGCCTACTTCCGCGAGGTCCCGGTGCCCGCCGGCATGCGCGACGCCGTGCGCACCGGGGCCTTCCTGCGCATCGATTTCGTCGAGCTCGAGGCCCCGCTCGCCGCGGCGACGCCGAGGGGCTGGGCGTTGCTCAACCCCGGCACCTTCCTCGGTGTGACCCGCCGCATGGCATCCGCCACGCAGGAGGCGCGGCGGCGCTGCGTGCTGGCCACCGCGCGGGCGCTGGAGGGACTGGCGGCCACCCACAAGCAGAACGCCATCGACC
>DASUFQ010000083.1:0-3133 GCA_036274515.1 Gemmatimonadales bacterium
CAGCTGCAGAGCGTCCTGCAGCGCGACCCGGAGCACCCGGGCGCCTGCCACTACTACATCCACGCCGTCGAGGCGGTGAATCCCCAGCTCGCCGTCCCCTGCGCCGAGCGGCTGGCGCGCCTGATGCCGGGCGCCGGACACATGGTGCACATGCCGGCGCACATCTACATCCGGGTGGGGCGGTACGCCGATGCCGCCGAGAGCAACGTGCACGCGATTCACGACGACGAGACCTTCATCGAGGGGCAACACCCCACATCGGTCTACTCGCTGGCCTACTATCCGCACAACATCCACTTCCTCGCCTTCGCCTCGACCATGGCCGGGCGGAGCAAGCAGGCGCTGGACGCCGCCCGCGAGCTCAAGTCGAAGGTGAACCTGGACGTGGCCCGTCAGGTGTCGATGCTGCAGGAGATGATCCCCTACTACGCGCTGACGCTCGTCACCTTCGGCCGCTGGGACGAGGTGATCGCCGAGCCGCTGCCGCCCTCCGACATCCGGATGTCGTACGCGATGGCGTACTACGCGCGGGGAGTGGCCTATGCGGCGAAGCACCAGCGGGGGGACGCCCGGATGGCGCTCGACACCGTCGCGGCGATCGATGCCGCCACGCCGGACGACGCCCCGGGCAAGACGGCGGTGTCGATCGCGGTGCACGCGCTGACGGGCGAGATCCTGACGCGGGGCGGGAAGCCGGAGCAGGGAGTCCAGGAGTTCCGGAAGGCGCTCGCGATCGAGGATGCCGGCCTCTACTTCGAGCCGCCCAAGTGGTACTACCCGATCCGGCACTCCCTCGGTGCGGCTCTGCTCAAGGCCGGGCAGGGCGCCGAGGCTGAAGAGGTGTACCGGGAGGACCTGAAGCGCTTCCCGGAGAACGGCTGGTCGCTGTTCGGCCTGGGGATGGCGCTCCGGTCGCAGCAGCGATCGACCGAGGCGGAGGATGTCGAGCGGCGCTTCAAGCAGGCCTGGGCCGGCGCCGACGTGACGCTCAGGGCGTCACGCTTCTAGCTCGGCATAGCGCTCGAAGCGGTAGGCCAGCGCGGGGCCGCCGTCTCCCTCATAGGCCAGCCGGGCCACCAGCAGCGTGAACGGCTCGCTGAACCGCGCGATCCGGAGCGGGCCGGCGTCCACCGGCTCGAAGCCGGCGTCGCGGATCAGCTCGGCGGCCACGCCGTTGGCGTCGGGATCGTCGCCGCAGTAGATGAGGCTGGGCCGGGTCTTCCGCCTCCGGGCGGCGAAGACGCCGAACAGGACCTCGCTGGGCACTGTGCCGAAGGCGCTCACCACCCGCGCGCGCGGCGCCTTCCGGGCCAGCGCCTCGGCGCCCGAAGAGGTGTGGGCCACCACCAGCTCGGTGTCGTCGGCGCTCATCGGCAGCGAGCAGGTGATGAGCACCTTCCCCGCCAGATCTCCCGCCTGCTCCAGCACGTCGTCCACCCGCGACCAGTGCACCGCCAGCAGCAGTGCGTCCGCGTCGCGCGCGGCATCGGCGGGCGTTCCCGCGCTCGCGCCGTGGCCGGCGTCGGCGGCCAGGGTCTCGAGCTTGTCCCGGCTCCGGGAGTAGCTGAAGACCACCTCGTGTCCGGCCCGGGCGAAGATCGTCCCGAGCTTCCCGCCCATGAGACCCGAGCCCAGGATACCGATCCGCATAGACGCTCCTTGTCGCCTGCCGGTCACCGTACGCGTTCCAGAGAGTGATAGTAAGGCGGGCGGGAGAGAAGTGCAGGATTCAGAGCGGAGACCCGCGCGCCGGATGGCGCGCGAGTACCGATTCGAAAGCGGCTAGTGCTGCTCGGTGTTGGTGTTCCAGGTGTCGTAGATCAGCTTCCACGACCCGTCCGCCTGCTTCTTCAGCACCCCGAGATACTTCCCCTGCTCGGTCGGCATCGGCTTGGCGCCCGCCTTCTTGGGCGTGAGCGTGGCCGTGTACTCCCCGACGGAGAACGCCAGGTCGCCTCGGCCCTCGACGGCCATCGTCTTGAGCTCGAACGGGCCGCTGACGGCGCTGGTCAGGCCGGTGAAGAACTTCCCGATCTCCTCCGACCCACGCAGCGGCGGGGACCCGGGGGGGAGCAGGACGGCATCGCTTGCGTAGAACGCGGTGAGTGCGGCGGCGTCGCCCGCGCTGGCGGCCTTGGCAAAGGCCTGATCGGCCTCGCGGATGGCTGTCTCGTCCGCGGCCGAGAGGCCGGCGGGAGCGGTGGCGGCCGCCGCGGTGCCGGCGCCCATCGACTCGGTCTCGGCCTTCGGACCGGACTGACATGCGGCAAGTGCCAGCAGGACCAGCGCAGCGGGCGTACGCATCGAATGCCTCCAGGGTGGCGGGGCTCGGCTTGGATTGGCGGGGGACCGCATGGAGTTACGGGCCACGGTCGGGGCTGTCAAGCGCCTTCCTTGTGGGTCAGGATGACCGCCACGACCGCCGCCATCATGAGACCGCACAGGACGTACACGGTGACGCGGAAGGCGTAGGGCTGGCCGTGCCAGAACTCGGGAGCCGCGGCGGCGATGACGCCCGGCAGGAGACTGGCCGCGGCCAGGAACCAGGTCGCGCGGGCGCGACTACTGGCGCGGGGGCGCAGGGGGGCGGGGGCGCTGGGGGCCTCGAGGTGCTGATCTGACATCGGTGATCCTCCCGGCCGCACCCAAGCAGCGCGGCGGTTCGAGTGCCGGGCGCGCCGCCGAATGCGGCGCGCGATGGTCAGTCGATCGGGAGTGCGGCCGGAGGACCGGTGGGAAAGCGCGGACTGCCGGCGCCGTGCGCGGCGGCGCGGAACTCGGGAGTGGGCCCGGCATCGCGGGGCACGATCCGGCCCCCGAGCGAGCGCGGTGTGACGGACGGGAGCGCGTGAGGGAGAGTTCGGTGCGGCGACGCCCCTCGGCCGAGCGAGGGGACGAGGAGCCGGAGGTGGTGCGTCGGGCGGGCGGCGAGCGCCGGGAACCCGTCGTCGGCCGTCCACGCGGACGGCGCCGGGGTGCCCGCCGGCCCGGAGCCAAGGCGCGGCCAGGCGAGCAGGCTCGCGAGGAGCAGGAGACGGAGCCATCCCCCGGTGCGCGTCATCCGCTACTCGCCGCCCTCGACGAAGTCGATGCTGGGCTCGTCGCCGCAGTCACCCCAGCGCACCCGCACGTA
>DASUFQ010000084.1:0-14233 GCA_036274515.1 Gemmatimonadales bacterium
TTCGTGGCGCTGATGGAGAGCGGCGACACGGCGATTCGCCATGCGGCGCAACTGGCGCACGGGCGCACCCTCATCGCCACCGGATCGTACCAGGCCGCCCTGGCCACGCTGGACGGACTCGAGGGCCCGGAGGTCGACGCCATGCGGGCGGCCGCCTACGCCGGCCTGGGCGACCTGGCGGCGGCGCTGCCGCTCCTCGACTCGGCCATCGCCCGGAAGGACCTGACGCTGCCATGGGATTCGACCCTGGCCGGCATCGGGCGGGTCGATCCTGCGCTGGCCTCGCAGTACACCACCGCCGTCGCCGCGCTGCCGGGACTCCCTGTCGAGACCCGGGATCGACTGCTGGACGCCGACGGGATGCGCCTCCTCGCCGGCAATCCCGACGCGGGCCTCGCCCGACTCGCCGAAGCCGGCTCGGCAGACCCGGTGACCGACGCCTCGCTGATCGCCCGCCTCCACGTCGCCCAATACCTGCTGGCGCAGGCCGACACCTTCGCCGGGCTGGAGGCGGCGAGGCCGGGGCTGACGTCGCTCAGCGAGGTGGGCGGGCCGAGCTCGATCCAGGCGATCCGATACCTGCGCGTCATGGACCGGCTGCGGGGCTTCACCGACTCGATCTCCCCGTCGGTGCCCCAGGGGGACCTCGCGACCTTCGTCATGGCGGAATCGGTGCGCGACGGCCTCCCTGCACCCGGCATTGCCGCCCAGCTCTTCGCGACCTTGGCCGCCTGGTGGCCGGCGTCCCCCTACGCCCCCAAGGCGCTGCTCGCGCTGGCCGCGCTGCAGCCCGCGAGCGCGGCATCAATCTTCGAGGGCCTGGAGTGCGACTATCCGGACAGTCCCTACCTCCTGCTGGTGGCGGGCAACGTGACCCCGGCCGTCCTGGCGCTCGAGGATTCACTCCGCGTGTACAGCGTCGGGGCGCCCCCCGCCGCCGGTGGCGCGCGCCGGGCGCCCGCCGCCGGTGCCCGCGCGGGGCAGACGCCGCGGGATGAATTGAAGTAGTGGCAGCCGAGACGCTCGCCCGCGAGGTGTTCGGCGTCCGGTTCCAGAATCCGGTGGTGCTCGCCGCCGGGACCGCCGGCTATGGCCGCGAGCTCGACGGCGTCATGGAACTCGATCGCCTCGGCGGGCTGGTCACCAAGGCGGTGTCGCTGGAGCCCCGCGCGGGCAATGCCCCGCCCAGGGTCGCCGAGTTCCGCGGCGGCATGCTGAACTCGGTCGGGCTCGCCAACCCTGGCCTCGCCGCAGTGCGCGCCGCCGAGCTCCCGTGGCTGCTCGCGCGGGTCCGCCTGGCTCGGGTGATCGTCAACGTGGTCGGGTTCACGCCCGGCGAGTATGCCGCCGTCATCCAGGGGCTCGACGACCTCGACGGGATCACCGCCTACGAAGTGAACCTTTCCTGCCCCAACACGTCGGCCGGCGGCCTCGAGTTCGGCGCCGACCCGGCGGCGGCCGCCGACGTCATGGCCCGCTGCCGGCGGGTCACCCGCCGCCCGCTGATCGCCAAGCTCTCGCCGGCGCTCCCCGACATCGCGGCCATGGCCTTCGCTGCGCGGGAGGGTGGCGCCGACGGCGTGTCCGTCGTCAACACCCTGCCGGGGCTCGCGCTCGCCGCCGATGGCGCGGCGAGGCTCGGGAACGGCCATGGCGGCGCCAGTGGCCCGGTCCTCCTCCCGGCCGGGGTGCTGGCGGTACGCCGGATCCGGGAGCGGGCGCCGGACTTCCCGGTGATCGGGGTGGGCGGCGTGCGGAGCGCGGACGACGCCCGTCAGTACCTGGCGGCCGGGGCCACCCTGGTCGGCATCGGCACCGGGGCGCTCGCCGATCCGCGGCTTCCGGGGCGAATCATCAAGGAGCTCGCGCGGCACCATGGCTGACGTAATCCTTGCTCTCGACGTGGAATCGGCGGACGCCGGTCGCCGGCTGCTCGACCGCCTGCCGGCGCTCCGCTGGGTCAAGCTCGGCTCGGTGCTGATGACGCGCGAGGGCGCGCCCCTGGTGGCCGAGCTGCGCGAGCGGGGGCTGGAGGTCTTCCTCGACCTCAAATGGCACGACATCCCGAACACCGTTGCCGGTGCGGTGGCGGCCGCTGCCGCCCAGGGCGTCGCGATGGCCACGGTTCACACCCTCGGCGGCCGGCCGATGATGGCGGCCGCGCAGGCCGCCGCCGGCACGGTGGGGCTGGTGGGGGTGACGGTGCTGACCTCGCACGACGCCGCGGGCTACGCGGCGGCGACCGGGCGCGACCCCGTGGCGCTCGAGGGCGAGGTGGCGCGCCTCGCGGGGCTTGCGATGGAGGCGGGGCTCCGGGGCGTCGTCTGCTCCCCGGGTGAGGTGGCGGTGGTCGCTCCGGTGGTGGGTGGCGACGGCTGGATCGTGGTGCCCGGGATCCGGCGGGCGGCCGACTCCGCGGGGGACCAGGCCCGGGTGGCGGCGCCGCGGGCCGCCGCAAAGGCGGGGGCGACTCACCTCGTGGTGGGCCGGCCGATCCTGAACGCGCCGAATCCCGCGGCCGTCCTGGCCGAATTCATGGCTGAGGCGGGCGCGGTGTGAGGCGGATCCTGGCAGGACTCGCCGGGCTCGCCGTGGCAGCCTCCCCGCTTCCCCGCTTCGCCGCCGCCGTCGCCACCCAGTCGCCAGTCTCCCTCCGCGAGGCCGGCGATTCCGCCCGGGCCGCGTGGGAGCGGCGGGACCTGGCGACCTTCCTGGCGCCGGCGAAGGGGGGGAGGCTCTTGGTGACCCTCCCGGGGGGGCGGGAGTCGGCGCCGATCGGCCCCGCCCAGGCGCGGGCCCTGCTTGCATCGTATGTGCAAGGCACAGAAGAGGTTACGACGACGCTTCAGGCGGCACGGGTGGTGGATTCGCTCCAGGGGTATGTGGAGCTGAAACGACGGTACCGCCAGGTCGGGCTGCCTGGGGATCGGGAGGCGATGATCCTCCTCGGATTCCGCCGGGGCCGGGAGATTTGGGTGCTGACGGAGGTGCGGATAGCCCCGTAGGTTTTCCCTTGCGTTGGGCTTAGGCGCCATCTATATTGCTCAGCTACCTCAAAGTCTGGTCCGGGGGATTTTCCGTGAAGGTTCGTTCGAGCGTGAAGCCAATCTGCGAGCACTGCAAGGTCGTGAAGCGGCAGGGTGTCGTTCGCGTCATTTGCAAGCGCAATCCCAAGCACAAGCAACGGCAGGGCTGATCATGGCACGCATTGCAGGCGTGGACCTTCCGCGCGAAAAGCGCGTCGAGATTGCCCTGACCTACATCTTCGGGGTCGGCCGGCCGACCAGCGTCCGGATTCTCACCGAGGCCGGGGTCAGCCCCGACACGCGGGTGCGGGACCTCTCGGACACGGAAGTGGCGCGGCTCCGCCAGTTCATCGAGCGCGCGCTCAAGGTGGAGGGCGCCCTCCGCACCGAAGTCGCCATGAACATCAAGCGACTCATGGATATCGGCAGCTATCGCGGGGCGCGGCATCGCCGGGGTCTCCCGGTGCGCGGCCAGCGCACTCACACCAACGCCCGGACCAAGAAGGGTCCGCGGCGGGCCATTGCTGGCAAGAAGAAGGCGACGAAGAAGTAACCATGACTGCACCGACTCCCACGAAGGCGCCCAGCGCCAAGCGGTCCAAGAAGATCGTCGAGTCCGAGGGCATCGCCCACATCTCGGCCACCTTCAACAACGTGCTGATCACCATCACGGACATGAAGGGCAATGCCCTCGCCTGGGGCACCGCCGGCAAGGCGGGCTTCAAGGGCTCCAAGAAGTCCACGCCCTTCGCCGCCACCGTCGCCGCGGAAGGCGCCGGCCGGGAAGCGATGAACCTCGGCGTGCGCCGGGTGCATGTGCGGGTGCAGGGTCCGGGCAGTGGCCGCGAGTCGGCCATCCAGGCGCTCGCCTCCGTCGGCCTCCGGGTCGTGTCCATCCGGGACGTCACGCCCATTCCCCACAACGGGTGCCGCCCCCCGAAGAAGCGGCGGGTCTAACTCATGTCGCGCTATACCGGACCCAGCTGCCGCCTCTGCCGTCGCGAGGGCACCAAGCTCTTCCTGAAGGGCACCCGCTGCCTCACCGAGAAGTGCGCCGTCGAGCGGCGCGCCTACGCCCCCGGCCAGCACGGCCAGGGCACCGGGCGCGGCCGCAAGCCGTCGGAATACTCGAAGCAGCTGCGTGAAAAGCAGAAGGTCAAGCGGATGTACGGCCTCAGCGAGGGCCAGTTCCGCAACCTGTTCGAGGACGTGACCCATGAGCCGGGCGTGAAGGGCACCAACCTGCTCATCGCCCTCGAGTCGCGCCTCGACAACATCGTCTACCGGATGGGCTTCGCGTCGAGCCGCAAGGCGGCGCGCCAGCTCGTCAACCACGGGCACGTCGAGGTCAACGGCCGCCGGGTCGACATCGCCTCCTACAACGTCAAGCCCGGGCAGGAAGTCCGTGTGGCCCCGGCCAGCCGCGAGCTCGTCGCCGTCAAGGCGGCGCAGGAGTACGCCTCGCGCGGCGCGCCGGTTTCCTGGCTCTCGGTCGACGGCGACAAGGCCGCCGGCCGGTACGTCGAGCGTCCCACGCGCGAGGCCATCCCGGTCAACGCGCAGGAACAGCTCATCGTCGAGCTCTACTCGAAGTAAGTGGTGGCCTGAATCATGACTATCGATCTGACCGGACTGGTCCGCCCGCACCTGCTCGAAATGAGCCGGCGCGAGGACAATCCGAACGCCGCCGAGTTCCGCCTCCAGCCGCTGGAGCGGGGCTTCGGCTACACCCTCGGCAATTCCCTCCGCCGCCTGCTGCTCTCCTCGCTCCGCGGCTCCGCGGTCTGGGGCTTCCGGCTCGACGGCGTGGTGCACGAGCACCAGACCGTGCAGGGCGTCCTCGAGGACATCCACCAGGTCGTGCAGCGCCTCAAGGGGCTCACCCTGGTGCTGACCCCCGAGGTCGACGAGGCCGTCCTCCACATCAAGAAGAACGGCCCGGGCCCCGTGTACGCGCGGGACATCCAGCCGCACGGGTCGGTCACGGTCATCAATCCCGACCACCTGCTCTTCACCGTGCAGGAAGACCGCGAAGTGAACGCCGAACTCTACGTCAACAAGGGCCGCGGCTACGTCGAGTCGGAGCTCCACCCGTTCGACCGGTCGCTGCCGGTGGACCTGGTGCGCATCGACGCCATCTACAACCCGGTCACCCGCGCCAACTTCACCGTCGCGGAAACCCGCGTCGGCCAGCGCACCGACTATGACCGCCTGACGGTCACCGTCGAGACCAACGGCACCATCTCCCCGGAAGACGCGGTCGCCTACGCCGCCGCGCTCGCCCAGGAGCACTTCCGGCACTTCGTCGACTTCGGCAAGGTCCCGGTCATGCGCGAGCCGGCGCCCGTGGTGTCCGAGGCCGGCGGCGACCTGCTGCTCAGCCTGTCGCGCCCCATCGACGACCTCGGCCTCTCGGTCCGGTCGCTGAACTCGCTGAAGAATTCCAACATCCGCACGCTGCAGGACCTGATCGCCTACTCCGAGGAAGACCTCCTCAAGGTCAAGAACGTGGGCGAGAAGGCCGTCTCCGAAATCGTCGAGCTCCTCCAGAAGGAAGGCCTCGCGTTCGGGCATGTCTTCGACGAGGTCACCGGCGCGCTGCGGGCCAAGGGTGCCGCCGACGCCCCGCCGGCCGCCGCGCCGGCCGCCGGCAACGGGGAGATCGCCTAAATGCGCCACCGCGCCAAGGGGCGGCAGCTCTCCCGCACCGCCGCCCACCGCCGCATGCTGCTGAACAACATGGCCACCAGCCTGTTCAAGCACGACGGTATCGTCACCACCGAGGCCAAGGCCAAGGAGCTCCGGCCCTTCGCCGAGAAGCTCATCACCCTGGCCCGCCGGGGCGACCTGCACGCCCGGCGCCTCGTCGAGCGCCGCATCAAGGACCGCGAGGTCCTCGGCCGGCTCTTCGCCGAGCTCGGCCCGCGCTTCGCCGCCCGGCCCGGCGGCTATACCCGCATCCTCAAGATGGGGCACCGACCCGGCGACGGCGCCGACGTGGCCCGCATCGAGCTGCTCGCGGAGTGACGGTGGCCCCGAGCGCTTCCGGAACGACGAAGGGGACCCGCGAGGGTCCCCTTTTTTACGGCCAGACCGTGCCCCTCGGGGCGGCGGCCACCGGGCCGCGCCGCGGGCTAGCTTGCCTTGGCGATCTTGTTGCCCTTGATGCACTGGGTGCAGACCCGGACCCGGCGCGGGGCGCCGTCCTTCAGGACCCGGACGGTCTGCAGGTTCGGATACCAGCGGCGGTTGGTGCGATTCTTGGCGTGGCTGACGTTGTTGCCGGTGACCGGCCCCTTGCCGCACACGGTGCAGACCCGTGCCATAGCTCCATCCCTCAAGCAGTTACGACATTGACGAAACAGCTGGAAACCGCGAAATCTAACCCGGTGACCGCGGGGACACAACCACCTCAGGGGGAGCGCCATGGCTGAGCGCAGGCGCGCGCTGATTACCGGCATTACCGGGCAGGACGGCTCGTACCTGGCCGAACTGCTCCTGTCCAAGGGGTACGAGGTGTTCGGGGTGGTGCGGCGGACCAGCCACCACGGCCTGGCCCGGATCGACCACATCGCGCACCAGCTCACCCTCCTCCCCGCCGACCTGCTCGACCAGCACTCGCTGACGGTGGCGCTCCAGGACACCCGGCCCCACGAGGTCTACAACCTCGCCGCGCAGTCCTACGTCCCGACCTCCTGGTCCCAGCCCGTCCTCACCGGCGAGTTCACCGCCCTGGGGGTGACCCGGATGCTCGAGGCGATTCGCCTGGTGCACCCCACCGCCCGGTTCTACCAGGCGTCCAGCTCGGAAATGTTCGGCAAGGTGACCGAGACGCCGCAGCGGGAGTCCACCACCTTCTACCCCCGCTCCCCCTACGGCGTCGCCAAGGCCTACGGGCACTGGATCACCGTCAATTACCGGGAGTCGTACAACCTCTACGCGGTGAGCGGCATCCTCTTCAACCACGAGTCGCCGCGCCGGGGCATCGAGTTCGTCACCCGGAAGGTCACCGACGGCGTGGCGCGCATCAAGCTGGGGCTCGCCCGCGAGCTGCGGCTCGGCAACCTCGACGCGCAGCGCGACTGGGGCTTCGCGGGCGATTACGTCGACGCCATGTGGCGGATGCTGCAGCCCGACACCCCGCAGGACTTCGTGATCGGGACCGGCGTGGCCCACAGCGTGCGCGATCTCATCACCACGGCGTTCGGGCACGCCGGACTCGACTGGCAGGAATACGTGAAGGTGGATCCCGCCTTCATCCGGCCCGCCGAGGTCGACCTGCTCCTCGCCGACCCGACGCTGGCCCGCGAGCGGCTCGGCTGGACCCCGACGGTCGGCTTCGGGGCGCTGATCGCGATGATGGTGGACGCCGACATCGCCCGGCTCGGCGCGCGCTGATGCGCGTGCTGGTGACCGGCGCCGAGGGCTTCGTCGGGCGCACGATGGTGCGCACCCTCCTGGCGTCGGGCCACGAGGTCCAGGCCGGGATCCGCCCGGGGGGACCGGCCGCGGTGCCGGGGCTCCCCGCGGCCGACCGCGGCCGCGTGGCGGTGGCGCCCCTCGAGCTGCTCGACTCCGGCTCCATCGACGCCGCACTCGCCTGGCGCCCCGACGCGGTGGTCCACCTCGCCGCCATGGCGTCGGGCGCCGACGCGCGGCGCGACATCGGGGCCGCGTGGGAGGTGAACGCCGCCGGCACCGCCCGGCTGGCCGAGGCGCTCGGTCGGCTCCGGGCGTCCGGCGCCGCCGACCCGCTCCTGCTGGTGGTGTCCACCGGCGAGGTCTATGGAGCCGGCGTCGACCGGCCCCGGCGCGAGGACGACCCGCTGGTGCCCTGCTCGCCGTACGCCGCGAGCAAGCTCGGCGCGGAGGTGGCCGCCCTGGAGACCTGGCGGCGGACCGGGCTTCGCGTCGTGATCGCCCGGCCCTTCCCGCACACCGGCGGCGGGCAGGGGGCCCGGTTCGTGGCGCCCGCCTTCGCCGCCCGGCTCCGCGAGGCGAAGCGAACCGGCGCGGCGTCGGTCGCCACCGGCAACCTCGAGCCGGTGCGGGACTTCCTCCATGTGCAGGACGTGGCGGACGCCTATCTTGCGTTGATCGCCGCCGGGGTGCCCGGCGAGGCGTACAACATCGCCCGGGGCGAGGGCATCGCCCTGCGCGAACTGTTCGACCGGCTGGCGGCGCACCTGGCGGTCGCGGCCCGCCCGGTGCCCGATCCCGCGCTGATGCGCAGCGCCGACATTCTCCACCTCGTCGGCGACCCGGCCAAGCTCCGGGACGCCACCGGCTGGCGCCCCACGATCGGCCTCGACCGGACCCTGAAGGAAGTTGCTGATGCCGAAGCGGACTGACATTTCCTCGATTCTCCTCATCGGTTCCGGCCCCATCGTGATCGGGCAGGGGGCCGAGTTCGACTACTCCGGGACGCAGGCGGTCCGGGCGCTCAAGGAAGAGGGCTACCGGGTCATCCTGGTGAACTCGAACCCCGCGACCATCATGACCGACCCGGAAATCGCCGACCGGACCTACGTCGAGCCGGTCACGCCCGAGTGGGTGGCGCGGGTCATCGAGCGCGAGCGCCCCGACGCGCTGCTCCCGACGATGGGCGGGCAGACGGCGCTGAACGTCGCGATGGCGCTCGCCGAGGACGGGACCCTCGAGAAGTTCGGCGTGGAGCTGATCGGCGCCGACGCGCGGGCCATCGGCCTGGCGGAGGATCGGGACCAGTTTGCCAAGGCGATGGTCCGCCTCGGGCTGGCCACGCCGGCGGGCCAGACGGTGCGCACGCTCGACGAGGCGATGGCCGCCGTGGCGCGCACCGGGTACCCGGCCATCGTCCGGCCGTCGTTCACCCTCGGCGGGACCGGGGGCGGCATCGCCTACAACCGGGAGGAATTCGAGGCGCTGATCGACCGCGGCCTCGAACTCTCCCCGGTGGGGTCGGTCCTCGTCGAGCAGAGCGTCATCGGGTGGAAGGAGTTCGAGCTCGAGGTGATGCGCGACGCGGCGGACAATGTCGTGATCGTCTGCTCGATCGAGAACATCGACCCGATGGGGGTCCACACCGGCGACTCGATCACCGTCGCCCCGGCCATGACCCTCACCGACCGCGAATACCAGACGATGCGCGACAGCGCGCTCGCCATCATCCGCGAGGTGGGCGTCGCGGCCGGCGGCTGCAACATCCAGTTCGCCGTGAACCCGGCCACCGGCGAGCAGCTCGTCATCGAGATGAACCCGCGGGTCTCGCGCTCGTCCGCCCTGGCGTCCAAGGCCACCGGGTTCCCGATCGCCCGGATCGGCGCCAAGCTCGCGGTCGGGTACCACCTCGACGAACTGCCCAACGACATCACGAAGACCACCCCCGCCTCGTTCGAGCCGGTGCTGGATTACGTGGTTGTCAAGGTGCCGCGGTTCGCCTTCGAGAAGTTCCCGACCGCCGACCCGACCCTCACCACCCAGATGAAGTCGGTCGGGGAGGTCATGGCTGTGGGGCGGACCTTCAAGGAGGCGTTCCAGAAGGGGATGCGCGGCCTCGAGGTCGACCGGATCGGCTGGGTCGCGGGCGCCTCGCCCGTGGCCGACCGGCTCGACGACGGGGAGTTGGAGACCGTCAAGGCCGCGCTCCGGACCCCCACCCCCGAGCGGATCTTCCAGGTGAAGCGGGCGCTCGCCGGCGGGGTGCCGGCCTCGGAGGTCGCGAGCCGCACCGGGATCGACCCCTGGTTCATCGACCAGCTGGCCGAGCTGGTGGAGGCCGAGGCGGCGTGGGGCGCCGATCCGCAGGGGATGGGCGGGCCGGCGCTCCGCCGGATGAAGCGGATGGGCTTCTCCGACGCCCAGCTCGGCCGGCTCCGCGGGCTCCCGGAACGCGAGGTGCGCGCCGCCCGGCACGCCCTCGGGATCCGCCCGGTGTTCAAGATGGTGGACACCTGCGCCGGCGAGTTCCCCTCCGCCACCCCGTACCTGTACTCGTGCTACGACGAGGAGAACGAGTCGGTGCCGGATGGCCGGCCCGCCGTCATCATCCTCGGCAGCGGGCCCAACCGGATCGGGCAGGGGGTCGAGTTCGACTACTGCTGCGTCCGGGCGGTCCTCGCGTTCCGCGAGCTGGGGTACCGGACCGTCATGGTGAACTCCAACCCGGAGACGGTCTCCACCGACTTCGACATCTCCGACGCCCTCTACTTCGAGCCGCTGACTCTCGAGGATGTGCTCGAGATCGTCCATGTCGAGCAGCCCGTCGGGGTGGTGGTCCAGCTCGGCGGGCAGACGCCGCTCCGCCTGGCGCGAGGGCTCGAGGCCGCCGGGGTGCCCATCCTCGGCACCTCACCGGAGGCCATCGACGAGGCCGAGGACCGTGGCCGGTTCGAGGCGATGGCACGCGAGCTGGGGGTGGCGCAGCCGCCGAGCGGGACCGCCATGTCGGTGCAGGAAGCGGTGGCGGTGGCGGAACGGATCGGGTACCCGATCCTGGTGCGGCCCTCGTACGTCCTCGGCGGCCGCGGCATGCAGATCGTGTACGACCTGGAGTCGCTCGAGCGCTACTTCGAGCAGGCCATCCGGGTGACGCCCGAGCATCCGGTCCTCATCGACAGCTTCCTCGAGGACGCCTTCGAGGCCGACGTGGACGCCATCGCCGACGGGACGCAGTGCGTCATCGGGGGCGTCATGCAGCACATCGAGGACGCGGGCATCCACTCCGGCGACTCCGCCTGCGTGCTCCCCCCGTACCTCATCACCGAGGACCAGGTCGAGGAGATGCGGCGCCACACGAAGGCGTTCGCCCTCCGCCTGGGCGTGGTCGGCCTGATCAACGTGCAGTACGCCATCAAGCACGGGCAGGTGTACGTCCTCGAGGTGAACCCGCGGGGGTCGCGCACCGTGCCCTTCGTGTCGAAAACCACCGGGGTGCCGCTGGCATCGCTGGCGGCGGCGGTGATGGCCGGCAAGACTCTCGAATCGCTCGGGCTGCGCGACGACGTCCTCCAGCCCTACGTGGCGGTGAAGGAGGCGGTCTTCCCCTTCAGCAAGCTTCCCGGGGTCGACCTGATCCTCGGGCCGGAAATGCGGTCCACCGGCGAGGTCATGGGGATCGCCGACTCCTTCGGCATGGCCTTCGCCAAGGCGCAGTCCGCCGCCGGCGGCGCGCTGCCGCTGGAGGGCACCATCTTCGTCACCGTGAACGACCACGACAAGAAGGCGGTGGTGCCGATCGTCCGCCGCTTCCACGAGCTGGGCTTCCGCATCATCGCCACCGAAGGGACGGCCCGGCACCTCCGGTCGCGCGGGATCCCGGCGGAGCGGGTGCTCAAGGTGCACGAGGGGCGGCCGAACGTCATCGACCTGATCCTCTCCGGCGACGTCCACCTGCTCATCAACACCCCCCTCGGCAAGCTCACCCAGCGCGACGACTACCTGATGCGCCAGGCCGCGCTGCAGCATCGGACCCCGTACACCACCACGCTGTCGGCGGCGTCGGCCGCCTGCGACGCCGTGATCGCCCTCCGGAGCCGGGCGCACACGGTCCGCTCCCTGCAGGAATGGCATGCCATGGCCCGCGAGGCCGCCACGGAACTGGTGTGAACTCTGCCCGGCGCCCGTCGTTCGTGGCCGCCCTGCGGGCCGCGGTCCGGGGGGAGGTGCGGGCCGACGAGCCGCTCGGCCGGTTCTCGACCTACCGGATCGGCGGGCCCGCCACCGTGCTCCTGCCGGCGGTGGCCGAGGATGTCGCCACCGCCCTGCGACTCGCCTCCGGCGACGGCGTGCCCTGGTTCGTGGTGGGACTGGGATCGAATATTCTCCTCCCCGACGAGGGGATGGACGCCCTGGTCATCCGGGTGGGGAAGGGACTCGACCGCCTGGAGCAGGCGGACGACCGATGGACGGTGGGGGCGGGGCTGCCCGCGCCGCTCGCGGCGCGCCGAACCGCCGCCGGCGGATGGTTCGGGCTCCACAAGTTCGTGGGGGTGCCCGGCACCGCCGGGGGCGGGGTCTACATGAACGCCGGTTGCCACGGCGCCGAATGGTCCGATTTCGTGGAGTCGGTGCTCGTGGTGGACGAACGGGGGCAGGATCGCGTGCTGCCGAGGGCGGAAATCCCGTTTGCCTATCGGCAGAGCGGGCTGGCCGGGCAGGTGGTGCTCGAGGCGACGGTCCGGCTCCGCCCCGAGGCGCCCGCCGCGATCGAGGCCGAGCTGGCGGAGCTCTTCGCCTGGCGCTCGGAGGGCACCCCCTTCAACCAGCCCTGCTGCGGGAGCGTCTTCCGGAACCCGGGAGGAGCCTCCTGGCGGCGGGAGGGTGGGCCGCGCACGGCGGGGCAGCTCATCGAGGCCTCCGGCCTCAAGGGGTACCGGATCGGCGGCGCCGAGGTGTCCCCCAAGCACGCGAACTATTTCGTCAACACCGGTGGTGCCACCGCGGCGGACGTCCGGGCCTTGATCGCGCACGCGCAGGCGGCGGTCCACGCGCAGTTCGGCGCGCGGCTCGAGACCGAGGTCAAGCTGATCCTCCCAGACGGGCGCGCCGACACCGCCGCCCCTCCCTCCTGACGGAACCCCAGATGCCCGACTACTTCGCGCACGACTCCAGCTACATCGACGACGGCGCCGTCATTGGCGCCGGCACCCGCATCTGGCACTTCTGCCACGTAATGGCCGGGGCGGTCATCGGCGAGCGGTGCAACCTGGGCCAGAACGTGGTGGTGATGGGGGGCACGCGGCTCGGCAACAACGTGAAGGTGCAGAACAACGTCTCGATCTACGAGGGCGTCGAGCTCGGCGACGACGTCTTCTGCGGCCCCAGCTGCGTGTTCACGAACGTGATCAACCCCCGGAGCCACGTCTCGAGGAAGTCGGAGTACCAGCGGACGGTGGTCGGCCGGGGCGCCACCATCGGCGCGAATGCCACCATCATCTGCGGGAGCGTGCTGGGCGAGTACGCCTTCATCGGGGCCGGCGCGGTCGTGCGGGGGGAAGTGCCGCCCTACGCCCTGATGGTGGGGATGCCCGCCCGGCGGATCGGCTGGATGTGCCAGTGCGGGGTCCGCCTCACCCTGTCGGGCGAGGCGGCAACCTGCGCCTCCTGCGGCACCCGCTATCGGGAGGACGGGGGGCGGC
This sequence comes from Gemmatimonadales bacterium, assembly GCA_036274515.1. GTDB lineage: Bacteria > Gemmatimonadota > Gemmatimonadetes > Gemmatimonadales > GWC2-71-9 > SPDF01. The sequence goes on from DASUFQ010000084.1 coordinate 13,145, forward strand.
TTCGCGCGCGTTGATTCTCCATCCCGGCAGGGCTAACTTTATTGGTTATCGCAGGTTGCGCGTCAGGCGGCCCCCCTGGGCCCGGCGCGCGCCGTGTTGGTGAACCGGCGGTCGAACACCCCCGCCACCCGAGGGCATATCCCGTGAACGTGCCGCTGCTCGATCTCGTGGCCCAGCATCAGGCCATCAAGGATGCCGTGCTTCCCGCCGTGATGAGCGTCATCGAGCGGCAGGGCTTCATCATGGGCCCCGAGGTGACGCAGCTGGAGACGCAGGTGGCGAAGCTCTCCGGGGCGAAGCACGGGATCGCCTGTGCCAGCGGCACCGACGCCCTGCTCCTGCCCCTGCGGGCGCTGGGTCTCCAGCCGGGCGACGAAGTGATCGCGCCCGCGTTCACCTTCTTCGCCACCGCGGGCGCCATCCACAACGCCGGCGGACGGCCGGTGTTCGTCGACATCGAGCCGTCCACCTTCAATGTCGATCCGGCAGCGGTCGAGGCGGCCATCACCCCCCGGACCCGGGCCATCGTCCTGGTGCACATTTTCGGGCAGATGGCCGACGTCGGCGCGCTGGCGGCGCTGGCCCGCAAGCACAACCTGATGCTGGTGGAGGACGCGGCCCAGGCCATTGGTGCCCGTCGCAAGGTGGACGGAACCTGGCGTGCCGCCGGGGAACTGGGGACCGTCGGTTCCTTCTCGTTCTTCCCGACCAAGAACCTCGGCGCCTGGGGCGATGGCGGGATGATGGTGGCGCAGGACGATACCCTGGCCGCCCGGCTCCGGCGTGAGCGGCTTCACGGCGGGGCGCGGGAGTACCACCACGACGAGGTCGGCCTCAACAGCCGCCTCGACTCGATCCAGGCGGCATTGCTGCTGGCCAAGCTGCCGTACCTTGCCGCCTGGGGCGACCGCCGGCGCGAGATCGCGGCGATCTACTCCGCCGCCTTCACCGGCCTCGACGGCGTGACGCCGCCCGCGGTCGATCCGGCCAACGAGCACATCTTCCACCAGTACACCATCCGGGCCGCGCGGCGCGACGCGCTGCTGGCCCACCTGAAGGCGCGAGGCATCGGGCACAAGGTCTACTACC
>DASUFQ010000085.1:0-2248 GCA_036274515.1 Gemmatimonadales bacterium
AGGGGAGACCCTGCGCGACCGGCTCACCCGCGAGAAGCAGCTCGCCGTGCCCGACGCGATCAGGATCGCCGAGGAGGTGGCGGCCGCGCTGGACTACGCGCACCGGCACGGAGTCGTCCACCGCGACATCAAGCCCGAGAACATCCTGCTCCACGACGGCTCGGCGCTGGTCGCCGATTTCGGCATCGCCCTCGCCGCGAGCAAGGCGAGCGGCGCCCGGATGACCGAGACCGGGATGAGCCTCGGCACGCCGCACTACATGAGTCCGGAGCAGGCGATGGGCGAGCGCGAGATCACCGCGCGCTCCGACGTCTACGCCCTCGGCGCCGTGCTCTACGAAATGCTGACCGGCGAGCCGCCTTTCACCGGCGCCACCGCCCAGGCCGTGGTGGCCCGGGTGGTGACGGAGGCGCCACGCCCGCTGCAGGCGCAGCGGCACACCATCCCGGCGCATGTCGAGGCCGCCGTGCTCACGGCGCTCGAAAAGCTGCCTGCCGATCGGTTCGCCTCCGCCGCCGAATTCGCCGCGGCGCTCCGGAATAAGAGTTATGCGACAACGGCAGTAGTCGCCGCGGCGGCGGCGCCGGGCGCGAAGACGCAGGGGCGCAGGGGCGCAGGCGCGTATGTGCTGGCGGGTGGGGCGGCGGTGCTCGCGGTTGCGGCACTGTGGGGGTGGCTCCGTCCGATGCCACACGAGCCGATGACCCAGTTCAGCGTCTCGCTGCGCAAGAGCGAGGAGCTCCAGCCGCCGCCGACGGGCGGAGGCGGACGGATCGCGATCTCGCCCGACGGACGCATGCTCGTCTTCGCGGGCCCGGGACAGGGCGCCAGCCAGCTCTGGCTCCGGCGGCTCGACCAGCTCACCTCCACCCCCATCGCGGGCACCGAGGGTGGCTACAGCCCGTTCTTCTCCCCCGACGGCCGGAAGGTGGGCTTCGTCAAGAGCGGCAACACGCTGCGGGTCGCGTCGCTCGACGGCACGCCGACGGTCACTCTGATCGATACCGCCAACACCACCAGCGCCGACTGGAGCGACGACGGCTGGATCTACGTCGAGGGCGGCCCCGGCGTCCTCCGGGTGCGGCCCACCGGCGGTCCGGTCGAGGCGGTGTACACGGTGTCGGCGGAGCGCCACGAGATCGGCGCCGAGTTCCTCAACGCGCTTCCAGGCGGCGGTCTCCTTTACCGCCTCCGCTATGGCGGCAAGGGCCAGACCGACTTCCAGATCGCCGCGATGAAGGTGCCGGGCAGCAGCCCCAAGCTCCTGACCCGCGGGGTGTTCGCGCGCTACGCACGGAGCGGCCACCTGCTCGTCGTCACCGCCGAGGGGAAGCTGATCGCACTCCCGTTCGACGCCGCCAAGCTCGAGCTCACCGGGCCTCCGATCGCGCTGTTGGAGGGCGTCGGCGTGCGGGCCGGCGGATTCAGCGTGGACCTGGCGCTCTCGCCCAGCGGCACGCTGGTGTACACCACCGGAGGCGCCATCGGAGCGCGGCGGGTGGTCTCGGTGACGCGGGAAGGCGGAGCCACCCTGGTGGATCCCAACTGGGACCCACAGGGCACCATCGATGCCATGTCTCTGTCGCCCGACGAGAAGACGCTCGCGGTGGCGCTCTCACGGAACGGGAAATCGGACATCTGGGTCAAGGCGCTGCCCGCGGGCCCGTTCTCGCGGATCACCTTCAGCGACACCGGCAGCACCCGACCGGTCTGGGCGCCCGACGGCCGCTCGCTGCTCTACATCCAGGACCGCGCCGGATCCGGCGTGGGGCCGGTCTACGAGCACCGCGCGGATGGGACCGGAAACGCCAGCCTGGTGTTCCGTGGCACCATCGACTGGGGGCAGATCGTCCCGGCCCGCGAGCGCCGGTGGCTGCTTCTCCGCAGCGCGGGGGCCACGACTGCCGTCGGCATCTTCGGCGTGCGCCAGGGCGACACGACCGCGACGCCGCTGGTGGTCGGCACGACGGACAGCAGATTCCCGGCGCTGTCACCGGACGAGCGCTGGCTGGCCTACTCGTCGGACGAATCCGGGACCGCGGAGATCTACGTGCGACCGTTCCCCGAGACCAGCTCGGCCAAGTGGCAGGTCTCGACCGCGGGCGGGAGCCAGCCGGCCTGGAGCAAGAGCGGCCGCCAGCTCTACTACATCAACGGCAAGAACGAGATGGTGGCCGCCGACATCCGGGTGGGCGCGACCTTCGGCGTGGGCGAGCAGCGGGTGCTGTTCTCGGCGGCGCCATTCCTG
>DASUFQ010000086.1:0-2196 GCA_036274515.1 Gemmatimonadales bacterium
GGGGCTTCGACCCGCTCCTCAGTCCCCAGTCCTCGCTCCTCGCTCCTAGTACCCCGCTCCCGCCCCTCCCAGCCGCGGGTCGCTCACCCCCTGCCATCCGGTCGGCGTCCGGATGATCGCCTCGATGTCCCCAGTGTAGCCCCCCTCGCTCACGACGTGCCCCATCCGCTCGAGTTCGGCGATCGCCCCGGGCGTGAACCCCCCGCGCTCCACCCGGATCACGTTCGGCAGCCCCTGGTGGTGCAGCCGCGGCGCGGTGACCGCGTCGGGCAGCGTCATCTGGTGGTCGAGGACGTTGCTGATGACGTGATAGACCATGGTGATGATGCGCGGCCCGCCGGGCGTCCCCACCACGAGCAACAGCTGCCCGTCCTGGTCGACCACCACGCTCGGGGTCATCGCCGAGAGGGGGCGCTTGCCCGGCTGGATGGCGTTGGAATCGCCCTGGATCAGCCCGTACATGTTGGGCTTCCCGGGGGCGCTGGCCAGGTCGTCCATTTCGTCGTTGAGGAGGAAGCCGGCGCCGGTCACCGTCACCGCGCTGCCGTAGCTGTTGTTGAGCGTGGTGGTGATGCTCGCCGCGTTGCCGTCGGCGTCCACGACCGAATAGTGGGTGGTCGAGGGGCCGTCCTTGAGGCCCGGAAGCACTTCGCCGGTCTTCGACGCCCGCTTCGGGTCCATCGTCCCGATCCGCTCGGCGGCGTAGCTCTTCGAGAGCATCTGGTCCACCGGGTTATGGACGAAGCCCGGGTCGCCCATGTAGGCGTTCCGGTCCATGAAGGCGCGGCTCATCGCCTCGGCCTCGAGGTGCATCAGCTGCGGGGACCCGAACGGGGGGAGGGGGCTCGTCCCCTCCACCATGTTGAGGATCATCCCCATCGTGGTGCCGCCCGAGCTGGCCGGCGGCATCGAGTAGATCGTGTCGCCGCGATAGGGGACGACGATCGGGTCCCGCCAGTACGGCTTGTACGCCGCCAGGTCGGCGTGCGAAATCAGGCCGCCGCTCCGTTCCATCTCCGCCACGATGAGGTCGGCCACCCGCCCGGTGTAGAAGCCGGCGGCGCCCTTGTCGCGAATCGCCTCGAGGGTGCGTCCGAGGTCGGGCTGCACGAGAGTGGTGCCGGGCTTCGGCGGCTGGTTGCCGGGGAGGAACTGGGCGCGCGAGGCGGGGAAGAGGTAGAGCCGGGACATGTTGTCGCCGATGGACTCGTACCGGAAGGTGTCCACCAGGAACCCCTGGTTGGCGAGCTCGATGGCGGGATTGATGACCTGCGCGAAGGGCAGCTTCCCGAAGCGGCGGTGCATCTCGACCAGCCCGGCCGGCGAGCCGGGCACCGCGGCCGCGAGGGCGCCGGTCACGCTCAGGTCGGAGGGATCGCCGTCCGGCTCGAGGTACATGTCGCGGGAGGCGCCGGAGGGGGCTTCCTCCCTGTAGTCGAGGGCGTAGACCGGGCCGGTGGCCTCGCGGTAGATCAGGAACCCGCCGCCGCCGATGTTGCCCGCCTCGGGGTGCACCACGGCCAGGGCAAAGCCGACCGCCACGGCGGCGTCCACCGCATTCCCGCCCTGCTGAAGGATGTCCCGGCCCACCGCGCTCGCGATCGGGCTGCCGGACACGACCACGGCGCTGCTCGCCTCGGTGATGCGGGCCTGGCCGGCGAGTTTCCACTCGGGGTTGACGCCGGATGGCGACGGACCGGCGCAGGCGGGCAGCAGGAACAACAGCGCGGAGGCGGTGAGTGAGCGGCGCACGAAGTCTCCGGAGGCGGGGAAGACGGGGTGGAGGTTGCCCCAGGCCGAAAGGCTGACCTAATTTAGCGATATCTCTCCCGACGCAAGACCGTCCCTCGATCCCGGTCCAGGTGCCCTCGTGCGCGACCCAAGGCTTACCGAGCGGCGAAACCCGCGCAGCACGGCCATTGACCTCGCGACCAGCGCGGAGCTCGTGGACCTCATGGCCGCGGAGGATGCGCTGGTTCCCGCGGCGGTGGCGCGCGCCCGCGAGCCGATCGCCCGGACCGTGGACCTGATCGAGGCCGCCTTCCGCGCCGGAGGGCGGCTCTTTTACGTGGGGGCGGGCACCAGCGGCCGGCTTGGCGTGCTCGACGCCTCGGAGTGTCCGCCCACCTTCGGGACTCCCCCGGAGATGGTGCAGGGCATCATCGCCGGTGGCCTGCCGGCGCTCGTCAAGTCGGT
>DASUFQ010000087.1:0-6333 GCA_036274515.1 Gemmatimonadales bacterium
CCGACCATCACGCCCATGCCGAAGATGGCCATGGCGGTGCCGGCTTCCTCGCGCGGGAAGACGTCGAAGAGGATGGCCTGCGCCGTCGAGATGAGGGCGCCCCCGCCGATGCCCTGGACGACGCGCCAGAAGACCAGGCTCTCCAGCGTGCCCGCGTTGCCGCAGAAGAAGGAGGCGAGCGTGAAGAGCGCGATGGAGCCGGTGTAGTAGTTGCGGCGGCCGAGCCGCTCGGAGAGCCACCCGGTCAGCGGGAGGATGATGACGTTGGCGACGATGTAGCCGGTGCTCACCCACGCGATCTCGTCGAGCGTGGCGCCGAGGTTTCCCATCATGTGGGGAATCGCGACGTTCACGATGCTGGTGTCCACCAGCTCGAGGACGCTGGCGAGCGTCACCGCGAAGGCGATCAGGTAGCGCGCCCCGTGGACCTCGGAGCGGCTGAGCTGCTGCCGGCCCCGGGGGAGCGGCAGGGCGATCGAGCTCACGACGACCTCAGCGGGTCCGGATGGTCACGTCGGCCGACAGGCCGGGGCGGAGCGGGTAGGCGCCGGTCGGTTCCGGCGCGACGGCAATCCGCACCGGCACCCGCTGCACCACCTTCGTGAAGTTGCCGGTGGCGTTGTCCGGCGGCAGGAGCGCGAACCGCGCCCCGGTGGCGGGGCTGAGACTCACCACCGCGCCCCGGAAGGTGTGTCCCGGGTACGCGTCCACCCGGAAGGTGGCGGAGTCGCCGGGGGTGACGTCCTCGATCTCGGTTTCCTTGAGGTTGGCCGTCACCCACACGTCGGCCGTCGGGACCACCGTCATCAGGGTCTGGCCCGGCTGGACCAGCTCGCCCGGTTCCACCTTGCGCCGGGCCACGATGCCGTCCGAGGGGGAGAGCACCGTGGTGTAGCCCAGCTGGAGGCGTGCCGTTTCCACCGCCGCTTCCGCGGCGGCGAGTCGGGCGTCGGCTCCCTGCAGCGCCGCCATCGAGGCGGTGACCTGCTCCGTCGCCGCGCCGGCCTGGCGCCGCGCCGCCTCGAGCTGGGCCGCGGCCACGGCGTACGCCGCTTCCGCGGCGTCGAGCTGCTGGGCGGACACCACCTGGGTGGTGGCGAGCTGGCGCGCCCGCGCCACGTCCGCCTCCGCCTTCCGCAGTGACGCCTCCGCCGAGACCACCGTGGCCTGGGCCCCCGCGGCGTTGGCGCGGGATCCCGCCACCTGCGCCTGCATCTGCCCGGCCCGGCTGTTGCTGCCCGCCAGCGAGCGCGCCTGCGCGAGGTTGGCCACCGCCTCGAGGAGGCGCGCGGTGGCATCCTTCGGGTCCAGCACCACCAGCGTGTCGCCCTCGGAGACCGGCTGGTTCTCCTCGACCGCCACCCGCGTCACGAACCCGCCGACCTTCGGCGCCACCGGGGTGATGTGCCCGTCCACCTGGGCGTTGTCGGTGCTGACATGGGTGCGGCCGAAGAGCCAGGCGCGGAGCGCCCAGCCGCCACCCAGCACCAGGAAGAGTGCGAGCAGGATCAGCGGAACCCTCGAGCCGCGGGGCGCGGATGCGGGCGCCGTGGGGCCTTCGGGGGTCCGGGGCGGGGTGGTCGCCCGGGGGGCAATCTCGTCGGTCGGCAAGGTGGCGGTCATGATGGCATCGTGGGTCGGGGGTAGGCGATCACTGGAGTCGGTCGAGGACGCCGAGGGACTGGTAGAGGGAAATGCGGGCGACGCCGTAGGTGGCACGGGCCTGGATGAGGGCGTTGCGTGCCGCCACAACCACGGCCTGCGCCTGGGTGGTCTCGACGCTCCCGGCCACCCCGGCGTCGAAGCGCTCACGCGCCTGCCGGAGTTCCTGCTCGGAGAGCTTGAGGCGGTCGGTGGCGAGTTCCACGGTGCTCTCGGCGGTGGCGAGGTCGAGCAGCGCGCGCCGCACCTCCTGCTCCGCCTGCCGGTTGCGGTCGGCCTGCCGGAGCTGCTGCGCCTCGAGCTGGATTTCGGCCTCGGTGGCGCGGTGCTCGCGGCGCGTGCCGTCGAAGATCGGCACCTGCATCCCGAAGAACAGGCGGTAGCTGTAGAGCATCCCGTCCGTTTCCTGGCCGGAGAGGTCCCACGTGCCCTGGAAGCCGAGGCTCGGGAGGTGCTCGTACTTGATTGCGCGGACGGTGCGTTCCGCCACCACGGTCCGGCCGGCTTCGGCGGCCACGTCGGGCCGATGCTCGAGCGCGAACGGCACGGCGGTGGCCGGGTCGCGCGGCACGTCGGCGGGCGGCGTCCCGAGGCTGTCGGTCAGGTGGACGGTGGCGTCGAGCGGCAGGTCGAGGATCCGCAGCAGGTCGAGGCGGGCGCGGGCCTCCTCGTTCCGGGCGGTGAGGATTTCGCTCTGGACGGCGCGGGCGTTCACCTCGTTGCGCGTCAGGTCGATGGCCGGCGTCACGCCCGCGGCCTGGAACTGCCGCGCCTGGGCGAGGAGCTGTGCCGCGATGGCGCTGTCCTGGACGCGGGCCGCCACCACTTCGGCGGCGGCGAGCACGCGGAGGTAGGCGAGTCCGGCGGCAGTCCCGGCCAGCGCGCCGGCGTGCTGGGCGTCGAGCCCCGCCACGGCGGCCGAATCCGACGCCGCCTTGAGCCGCTGGATGGCGGTCGCGTCGAAGATCACCTGCGACGCCCTGCCCTGGAGCTGGTAGATCGTGAACGGGGGCGTCACGCCGATGACGGTGCCGGGGAACCCGAAGGCCTCGAGGTTGAGCGTCTGGGGCGTGATGCTGGCCGCCCCCGAGAGCTGGGGGAGCAGGTCGGCGCGCCGGATGCCCACCTTGGCGCCGGCCCGGCGGGCGTCGAGGTTGGCGAGCGTGGCGGAGACCGCCTGCTGCCGGCCGAGCCGCACCGCGTCGAGGAGCGACAGGTCGGACGGGGCCGTGGGCGCCGCCTGGGCGGCGAGGGGTGCCGCCGCCACGAGGGCGAGCAGCGTCCACCGGGAAAGGCGTGACACGAGGCGCATGGTCAAGCCGCCGGGCCGGCCGAAGGCCGGGCCTCGACGCCGTTGAGGAAGAGGTCGAGGATGCCGGCGAGGACCTGGTCGTCGCCGAGGCGCTCCGGATCCATGGTGGTGAAGAAGCACTGGGTCTGGGCGGAGAACATCATGAGGTGCGGCAGGCCGCGCGACGTGAAGGCGTGCAGGTCGGGGCGGAACTCGCCGCTGGCCACGCCGCGGTCGAGGACCGACTGGATCATGCGGCGCCCGCGCAGGATGACTTCCTCGAAGTAGAAGCGGGCCAGCTCCGGAAAGTCATGGAGCTCGGAATGCACCAGGCGGCCGATGCCCGCCCGGCGCGGATCGCGCATGCTGTCCCACATCCGGCGGATCAGGAGCGCGAGCAGCTCGCGCGAGGAGCCGCGGTGCGCGCGGATGAACTCCTCCCCGGCGGCGAGGAGGGTCACGACGTTGGCCCGCACCATTTCGCGGAAGAGCGTTTCCTTGGAATCGAAATAGCGATAGAGGGTGCCCTTCGAGACCTTGGCGCGGCGTGCCACGTCGTCGAGCTTGGTGCGCGCGAAGCCGGCGGTGGCGAAGACCTCGGCGGCTGCCGCGATGATCTCGGCGGGGCGGGCTTCGGGCCGGCGCTGCCAGCGGGGGCGCGGGGTTCGGCGGCGGGTCTGGGGCATGGTTCCACCCTGAAATAAGTAACTGACTGGTCAGTAACATAAATTGCCGGCCGCCGGTGTCAACCCCCGCCGCCGCCCCGCACCCCGGTCCGCAACTCCCTGTCATCGCTACTCTTGCGTGGGACCCCCTCCCTGTCCTACTTTGGTGCAACCTGCCTCCGGAGGCACCGCCGATGTCGGATAGCTTTCTCAGCTCCGACGAATACGACGAGAACGCCCATTCCCTCTACAACGAAGGCCGGTACGACGAAGCGCTGGATCTGCTCCGCGTCGGGGTGACGCTCTACCCGCACGCGGTCGAACTGCACGTGGGCATGGCGTATGCCTATCTCGCGCGCGAAGAATACGCCTGGGCACGCCGCAGCTTCGAGCGCGCCATCGCCCAGGATCCCGACCACGAGGACGCGCTGGCCGGGCTCGGGGAATCCCTCCTCAAGATCGGGGACCGGGGCGGCGCCCTCGCCGCCTTCGAGCGGGTGGTGGCGCTCGGCTTCCGGGACGACCACGAGCTCATGCTCCAGCTCGGGCGCGCCCTCTTTCGCGAAGGGCTCCTGGCGCAGGCGCACCGCTTCTTCGAGTTCGCCGTGTCGGCCCATCCCGACTCGCCGGAGGCCGCCGCGTGCGTCGGGTACGCCTCGCACCGTCTCGGCAACGAGAGCGGCGCGCTCTACTGGCTGCGGCGCGCCCTCGAGATCGATCCCACGTACGCCGAGGCCCGGGTCTACCTCGCCAACCTGCTCTACGACCGGGGGGAGTCCGAGGCGGCGCTGCATCACCTCGAACGGACCCAACCGGAGGAGCACTTCGACGAGCTCGCCCTCTGGCGCTACATCGAGCTGAAGAAGTCGCTCTTCCGGCTCCCCGACGACGACCCCGAGCTGGCACCCTGGCTGGCCCGGCTCGGCGAGGTGGCTGCGGAGCCCGATTCGATCGACATGCTCCTCGCCGAGATGGAGGCGCTCCTCCCCGACGGCTCCCTCCGCGACCCCAACCAGCTGGAGCTCTTCGGCACCCTCCTCACCGAGTTGCAGGCGATGCAGAAGCGGCCCAACGTCGGGGAATCCCACCTGGTCGCCACCCTCTCCGGCCACCTGTTCAACGGCACCTGGGAGGAGATCCTCCTCCAGATGAAGGCGGCGGACCACGAGGGGTCGAGCGCCTCCCTCGTCGAGTTCATGGCCAGCCTCGCCCGGCGCGGGCAGGCCGAGACCGGCATCGTCATCCCCGTCACCGATGCGGAGGCGTTCATCCGGGGCAGCTCCGAAGCGGGAGTGCTCCGCATCATCCAGTAGCCCCACCCGCCTACCTTTCATCATGTCTCCCACGACCCTCTGGACGGCGGACGTCGTCCGTGAAGTCCTGCCCAACGGCCTGACGCTCCTCGTCCAGCGCGAGCGCTCCGCTCCCGCGGTGGCCGTCGTCACCCACGTCAAGGCGGGATTCTTCGACGAACCCGACCACTGGGCCGGCATCAGCCACGTCCTCGAGCACATGTTCTTCAAGGGGACCCCCAGCCGCGGGGTGGGCGAGGTGGCCCGGCAGACCAAGGCGGCCGGCGGGTACCTCAACGCCGGCACCGCGTACGATTACACCACCTACTACGTGACCCTTCCTGCCAGCGAGCTCGAGACGGCGCTCGACATCCAGTCGGACGCCCTCCAGCACGCCACCCTCGACGCGGACGAGCTGGCGAGGGAACTGCAGGTGATCATCCAGGAGGCGAAGCGGAAGCTCGATTCGCCGGCCGCGCTGGCGCATGAGACCCTCCACGAAGTGCTGTTCGACCACCACCGGATCCGCCGCTGGCGCATCGGGACCGAGGCGGCGCTGGCGGGATTCCGCCGTGCGGACGTGGCCGGCTACTACGCCTCGCGGTACGTCCCCGGGCGGACCATCGTGGCGATCGTCGGCGACGTCGACCCGGCGGACGCGATGCGCGCGGCGCGCTCGCGCTATGAGGGGTGGCCCGCGCGCCCGGCGGCGATCGATCCGTCCCCCGAGGAGCCGCCTCGGCGCGACGTCCGGGCGCGGACGCTGCGCGGCCCCGTCACCCTCGCGCAGCTCGTGCTCGGGTGGCGCACGGTGCCGGCGCTCCACCCTGACGGCCCCGCGCTCGACCTGGCCGCCGCCGTGCTTGGCAGCGGGCGCGGGTCACGCCTCTACCGGCGGGTGCGGGCGCCGGGCCTCGCCACCGGCGTCACGGCGTCGCACTACTCGCCCGCGGAGGTGGGGGTGTTCAGCATCGGGGCGGAGCTGGAAACGGAACGGCTCGGCGTGGCGCTCGACGAGATCGCCCGGTCGGTGCGCCACCTCGCCGCGGCGGGCCCGGCGCCGGCCGAGCTCGAGCGCGCCCGGACCCTGCTCACCACGCGGTGGGTGCGGCAGCTCGAGACGATGGACGGCCGCGCCAGCGCCCTCGCCGCGGCGGAGGCGCTGGGGGATGTCGCCCTGCTGGACGACGACTTTGCCCGGCTCGCTGCGGTGACCGCCGCCGACGTGCGCCGGGTGGCCGCCACCTACCTGCGCCCCGATGCAGTCGCTGCCGTTGCCTACCTGCCGGAAGGGCGGGGCGCGGACCTCGACGCTCCGGCGCTCGCTGCTGCCTTCGCGCAGGACACACCGGAAGCGGAGCTCCGGGAGGGGGAGGTGGTCCTCGCGGTGCCCGGTGGCCGCCACCGCCCCCCCGGCCGCCGG
>DASUFQ010000088.1:0-5077 GCA_036274515.1 Gemmatimonadales bacterium
CCACCGGCCCCGAAATCTGGGAGCAGACCGGCGGGAAGGTCACCCACTTCATCGCCGGCGCCGGGACCGGCGGCACGGTGAGCGGTGCGGGGAAGTTCCTGAAGGAGAAGAACCCGAAAATCCGCATTATTGCCGGCGACCCGGTCGGCTCGCTCTACACCGGCTGGGCCCAGTCCCGAACGATGGAGGGGGGGGCGCCGTACAAGGTCGAGGGCATCGGCGGCGACAAGATCCCCACCACGATCCTCTTCGAGTGCATCGACGAGTTCCGCCAGCTCGGCGACCGCGACTCGATGGCGATGGCACGCCGGCTGGCGCGCGAGGAGGGGCTCCTGGTGGGCGGGTCGGCGGGGCTGAACGTGGCGCTGGCGCTCCAGGTGGCACGCGAAGCCGACGATCCGAAGGCCTGTGTGGTCACCATCCTCTGCGATACCGGCGAACGGTATCTCAGCAAGGTCTTCAACGACGAGTGGATGCAGGAAAACCAGCTGCTCGACGTCGCCCGCATCACGGTGGCCGACCTGCTGGCCCGGCGGCAGGGTGCCCACCCCGCGCTCGTCAGCCTGGCACCGTCCGCGCAGGTGCGCCAGGCGCTCGGCCTGATGAGCACCTGGGGGGTCAGCCAGATTCCCGTGCTGGAGGACGGCCGCTCCGTCGGCACGCTGACCGAGGCGACGTTGATGACCCGCGCGCTGGCCCAGCCGGCGCTCCTCGACCGCCCGGTGCGCGAGGTGATGGAGGAGTCGCTCCCGGTGGTGGACGCCGGCTTCCCGTCCGACCGTCTGGCGCCGATGCTCACCCGCGACCAGCCCGCCGCGCTCGTCGAGCAGGACGGCGCCCTGATCGGGATCGTGAGCCGCTACGATGTGCTGCGAGAAATGATCGGCGCCAGATAGGCGTCCCCCCTCTCCACATGGAGGAGAGGGGGACAGGGGGTGAAGTCGAGCGGAGAGGAATCGTCATTGAAAGTCACTGTCCTGACCGGCGGCACCAGCAGCGAACGCGATGTGGCCCTCGCCTCGGCGGTGCAGATCGTGGCGGCCCTGCGCAAGTGCGGCCATGAGGTTGCGGTGGTCGACACCGCGCGCGGGTTCATTCCCGAGGCGGACGAGGGCCGCGAGCTCCGCGGCAGCGTCGGCACCGCCCCGCCCTCCATCGACACCCTGCATGCCCTCGAGCGCGGCCTGCTGGTGTCCGGCCTCGGCGACCTCGCCGTCGTGCGGAAGGCGGACGTCCTCTTCCTGGCGCTCCACGGCGGCACCGGCGAGGATGGCACCCTGCAGGCGCTCCTCGAGATCATCGGCGTGCCGTATACCGGCAGCGGGCCGATGGCGAGCGGGATCGCCATGGACAAGGACATCTCCAAGCGGCTCTTCCGGTCGGCGGGGGTGGCCACCGCCGACTGGGCAATGGCGCCGATCTCGGTGACCGAGGTCCAGCGGCGGTTCGGCTGGCCTGTCGTGGTCAAGCCGTCCAAGCAGGGGTCGACCGTCGGGTTGAGCGTGGTCCGCAAGGCCGCCGAGTTCGAGGGGGCCGTCACGCTCGCCGCCCGGTACGATGACGAAGTGCTGGTGGAGGCCTTCATCCCGGGGCGGGAGCTGACGGTCGGCATCCTCGACGACCAGGCCCTCGCGGTGGGCGAAATCATCCCGCGGCACGAAATTTTCGATTATGAATGCAAGTACACCCCCGGGATGTCGGAGGAGATCTTTCCCGCCGACCTCTCCCCGGCCCTGACCGCCGACTGCCAGCGGCTCGCCCTGGCGGCCCACCGGGCCCTCAAGCTGGGCGGGTACAGCCGGGTGGACTTTCGCTTGACACCGGAGGGTTCGCTCTTCTGTTTAGAGGTGAACACCCTGCCCGGGATGACGGCCACCAGTCTGCTGCCCCAGTCGGCCCGGGCGGTGGGCATTGAGTTTCCCGAGCTCTGCGACCGGATCTGCCGGTCCGCCCGGATACTGACCTCGACCCCGCCGGACTGACATGAGCAGCTACGCCCTTCCGCGCCCCACGCCCTGGGTCTGGCGACTGATCATCGCCAACGCGGTCGTGCTGCTGCTGCTCACCGCCCTCCTCCCGGCGCTGGCCCGCTCCCTCATGTTCGTGCCGAGCGTCCCGTACGCGCTCCGCCACCCGTGGACCGTCGCCACCTACATGTTCGTCCACGCAGGACTGCTCCACCTCGCCTTCAACATGCTGATCCTCTACTCGCTGGGGACCCGGGTCGAGGAGCGGATGGGCGGGCGCTCCTTCATCCTGTTCTACCTCTACTGCGGGCTCGGGGGCGCGCTCTTCTCCCTCGGCCTCGCGGCGCTCCAGCCGGGCGCGGTGGCCGGCGCCTCGGCGGCCGTGCTCGGGGTGGCCGTGGCGTACGCCATGTTCTGGCCCGATGCGGAGCTGATGGTCTTTCCCCTCCCCTGGCCGATCCGGGCGCGGACCCTAGTCATCGCGCTCCTGGTGGTGGACCTCGTGCTCGGCCTCCTGAACCCGGGCGACGGCGTGGCGCACATCGCCCATCTCGGGGGCGCCGCCTTCGGCTTCCTCTTCTTCCGGCTGCAGCGACTCGCCGGCCCGGCCCGGTCGCACCCCCAGCGTCTCGCGGAGCGGGCGGTGATGGTCCAGTCGGGCTCGCGAGAGGCCGAACAGGCGGATACCCCGGTGCCGCGGCCCCGCCGCCGACCCGAACCCCCTGCCGACGCCGTCACGATCGAAACCGACCGGCTGCTCGACAAGATCAGCGGGCAGGGCATCGCCAGCCTCACGCCGGCGGAGCGGCGCTTCCTCGACGAGGTCTCGAAGCGCAAGCGGCACTAGCGCCCCGACGCTTGACAAGACGTTGCGGCGCCTTCCCACCTGTCTCGCTGTCTCCCTGTCCCGCCGTTCTCCCCACTTGCATCGCGCGCCGTTCTTTCCTATTCTGGCGCGTGCTCATCAATCTTGTCCCCGATTTTCTCGCCGTGCTCGCCGATGCGGACCCCGTCGCCGCCTGGCAACGATACTTCGACTCCCACAACGCCGTCCTGACCGCCTACTGGCGCAATTACGTCCTGGAGCCCGGTTCGCCCGCCGCCACCGAGGTGGTGCGGCACACCCTGGCGGCCGACCGCAGCGACTTGCACGCCCTCCTGGCCGGTGTCGATGTCGTGCACATCGTCGAGGAAACGCTGGCGCGTGCCGAGGAGGTCCTGCAGGTCGATCGCCCGACCGACGTCTACCTCATGATCGGGATGGGCGGCGCCAACGCCGGTGAACTCGTGGTGGGAGGCCGGGGTGCCGCCTTCATCTGCCTGGAGCACTTCACCGGCCGGGCCAATCCCCAGACCTACGGCCTCGGCCTGACCCCCGACCTGATTCCGCTCTGGGTGGCGCACGGCCTGGCGCACACGGTGCGCTACACCTCGCCCGCCAGCCGGAGCGACCTCAGGCGGCTGGTGTCTGACTCGGGCGGGTACTACGACTATTGGGAGACGGGGCGGCGGGCCACGCTGCGGGAACTGCTGGTCAATGAGGGACTTGCCGTCCGGGCCGCCGAGGCGGTCACACCCGGGTTCCGGCTGAGCGACTATTTCGGATACACCCGCCGTCAGTACCACCGGCTCCGGGAGCTCGAGGCCTTCCTCAACCGCGCCGTCACCCCGGATCTCGACCGGAGCGCCCTCGGGCTCCGCCTCCGGTACCTGTCGGGGGGAATGAGCCCGAGCGCGCGCCTGGTGCAGGGCAAGGTGGTGCCTGAACGCAGCGGGTACTACCTGGGCCACCGGATGACCGAGGCGCTGGTCCGCCAGCACGGCATCGCCTCGGCACTCCGGGCGCCGTCGGGGGACGTACAGGCCGCCGACGAGGCGGCGCGAGGAGTGGCGTGAGGCCCCCCATCATCACCATCAAGCCGTCGGGCAGCATTTCCATCGAGGGGGAAGTCGTCATCCAGGACCGCGACGGCAACCCCATCCCCCGCCCGGTCGAGAAGCGTCCCGGCATCGTCAAGCTCTGCGGGTGCGGGCACTCGAAGACCCACCCGTTCTGCGACGGGACGCACAACGAGCTGAAGAGCAAGGGCTGAGGACTGGGGACTGGTTCCGCTATTTCCCCACGCAGAAGCTCTCGAATACCCGCCCCAGCACCTCCTCCACGTCCACGGCGCCGATCAGCTCCTCCAGCGCCCGCGCCGCCTCACGCAGGTGATGCGCCGCGAGCACCGGCTCCCCGCCCTCCAGTTGCGGCAGGGCCGCCTGCAGGGCGTCCCTCGCGCGCGCCAGCGCGTGCCGGTGGCGCTCCCGGGTCAGCCCCTGCTCGAGGTCCTCCAGCGACGCGGCCCCGCCGAAGACCCGGCGCACCACCGCTTCCTTCAGTCCGGCCAGGCCGTCGCCGGTGAGGGCGGAGGTTGGGATTCCGGTGGCGGGGAAGCGGGGACGCGGGGAAGACCCGAGGTCGGATTTGGTGAGCGCTACAACAGCCCGGTCGCCCGTCAGGAGCGGATCGACAGGACCTCCCCGCTTCCCCGCTTCCCCGCCCAACGGTTCACATCGAACCACGACGTCCGCCGCTTCCACATACCGCCGGCTGAAGCCCACGCCGAGGCGCTCCGCCTCGTCCTCGCCGTCCCGAAGCCCGGCGGTGTCCACCAGGCGGATCGGCCAGCCGAGGAATTCGGTGTGCGCCTCGATGGCATCGCGCGTGGTGCCGGGAGTGGCGGTCACGATGGCGCGCTCGCTTCCCAGGAGGGCGTTGAAGAGGGAGGACTTGCCCACGTTCGGGGGGCCGGCCAGTACCACCAGCGCCCCGGCGCGGAGCCGCTCGCCCGCGGGGGCGGTGGCGAGGAGTTGCCCCACCCGCGCCTGCAATTCCTCCATCCGCCCGGCAATCCGCGCCGCCGACACCGGCCCGTCGTCCTCCTCGGGGAAGTCGATATCGTAGCCCAGCAGCGCTTCGGTGTCGAGCAAGGCGTCACGAAGCTGTGCGAGGCGGCGCGAGAGCCCGCCGTCCAGCTGGTGCAGCGCCACGCGGGCCTGTGCGGTCGCGGTGGCGTCGATGAGGTCGCCGACGGCCTCCGCCTGCAGCAAGTCCATCCGGCCGTTCA
>DASUFQ010000089.1:0-30615 GCA_036274515.1 Gemmatimonadales bacterium
GGGGTCACGGGAGGGCGGATGGCCGGCACGGTGGCGGTCGGGCGTGTCGGGGCGGCCGCGGAGTCGAGCGGCGCGGGAGGCGCGGCCGTGGTGTCCTGCGCAGCGGCGGGCGCCGCGGCGAGGAGCGCCAGCATCATGATCGCGTGGCCCAGCTTCACGCCGCGCGCCCTCGTGCGTCGGCCACGAGCACCGGCAGCGCTCCCGGCCGGACCCCGATCTCGAGGACGTTCGTGCCCGGCGCGCGGAGCTCGCCGTCGAGGTGGGCGGTGAGCGGTCCGTCGTCGGAGGTGATCCGCACCTGGGTTCCGCGTGCCATCCGGACCTCGCTCAGCGTGGTGTGGGTCCCGCGCAGGACGCGCGTGGCCCGGGTCAGCAGGAAGCCCAGGCTGACGGTCCCGACCGCGCAGATGTCCAGGAGCCCGTCATCCGGCTTCGCATCGGGCACCAGGAAGAATACCCCCCCGGTGGAGTGCCCGATGCCGACCTCGAAGAGCGTCGTCGGCCCGCTCCACCGTTCCCCGTCCACCTCGACGTGCAGCCGGAGGGCGCGCCGGTGGACCAGCGCCTGCAGCGCCGCCACCACGTAGCCCAGCGCCCCCGGCCAGTGCTTGTACTCGTTGACCCGGCGCGCCACGTCGGCGTCGAGTCCGATCCCCAGCGAGTTGATGAAGTGCTCGCCCCACGCCGTCCCCGCGTCGAACCGCCTGGTGGTGGCGGAGGCGAGCGCGGCGATCGCGCGACCCGGCGCGAGCCCGGCGGTCCCGGTCAGCTTGGCGAAATCGTTCCCGGTGCCCACCGGCACGACCCCGAGCGGGGGCGGCGTCGCGCCACCGGCCAGGAGGCCGTTGGCCACCTCGTGCACCGTCCCGTCGCCGCCGACGGCGATCACCCGCTCCGTCCGGCCGACGCAGCCCCGCGCCAGCGCCTGCGCCTCGCCGGGCGCGCCGGTGGTGGCGAGTTCCACCTCCCCCCACGCCGCCTCGGCCGCCCGGACCACGGCCTCGCGAAACCGGCCGCTGCGCCCATGCCCGGCCGCCGGATTCAGGATGACGAAGGTGGACAGCCGTGCCTCGACGGGAGAGGGAAGGTGGCGGGAGCGTGTGGGAATCGAACCCACCGGAGCCGCCGAAGGCGACTCCATCGCGGTTTTGAAGACCGGCCGAACCACCAGGCCCGATCCGCCCCCGAAAACTACAGCGCCGAGGTACGAGGACTGAGGACTGCGGCGGCTCGCATGCTCGGTCCTCCGTCCCCCGTCCTCAGTCCTGGGTTGCTACGACATCGATCTCCACCCGCGCCCCCTTCGGCAGCCCCGCCACCGCGACGGTGGACCGCGCCGGCCGGTGGCTCCCGAAATGCCGAGCGTACACCTCGTTCATGGCGCCGAAATCGGCCATGTCGATCAGGTACACGGTCGTCTTGACGACGCGGCCGAGACCGCTGCCGCCCGCCGCGAGCACCGCGGTCAGGTTGGCGAAGACCTGCTCCGTCTGCTCGGCGATCCCGCCGGTGACGAGTTCCATCGTGGCCGGGTCGAGCGCGACCTGGCCGGCGGTGAACACCAGGGTGTCGCTCACGATGGCCTGGCTGTAGGGCCCGATCGCCTTGGGGGCCTTCGGGGTGGAAACGACGGTCACTGACATCCTGGACTCCGGTCGATGAACGTGGGCCGGCGGCGGCTAGAACAGCCCTTCGATGGTGCCGTCGGGGAAGATCCGGATCTGCTCGGCGGCGGGCTTCTTGCCGAGGCCGGGCATCGTCATGATGTCCCCGGCGAGCGCCACCACGAACCCGGCGCCCGCGGAGGCGTACACGTCCCGGATGGTGATGCGGAAGCCGGAGGGGCGCCCGAGCAGGGCCGGGTCGTCGCTGAAGGAGTACTGCGTCTTGGCGATGCAGACCGGGGTCTCGCCGAGTCCCATGTCGGTGAGCTGGGCGATGGCGCGGTCGGCGATCTTGGTGTAGTCGACGCCGTCGGCGCCGTAGATCTCGCGGGCGATGGTCTCGATCTTGTCCTTGATCGGGAGCTTCTCGTCGTAGATCGGCTTGAACTTCGCCGTCTTCTCGGCGAGCAGCGCGAGCACCTCCTTCGCCACCTCCTCGCCCCCCTCCCCGCCCTTGGCCCAGACGTCGCTCATCGCCACCCGCGCCCCCCACGACCGCGCGGCCGCGATGACGGCGTCGATCTCCTCGGGCGCGTCGGTGAGGAACCGGTTGACGGCCACCACCACCGGCACCCCGAACTTCTGGACGTTGCGCACGTGGGCCTCGAGGTTCGCCATCCCCGCCTTCAGCGCCGCCACGTCGGGCGTGCCGAGGGCGTCCTTCTTGACCCCGCCGTGCATCTTGAGCGCCCGGATGGTGGCGACGACGACGGCCGCCTCGGGATTCAGCCCGCCCATGCGGCACTTGATGTCGAAGAACTTTTCCGCCCCGAGGTCCGCGCCGAACCCCGCCTCCGTGAGCACCAGGTCCGCCATCCCGAGCCCGAGCCGGGTGGCGACGATCGAGTTGCAGCCGTGGGCGATGTTGCCGAAGGGCCCGCCGTGCACGATGGCCGGTCCCCCCTCGAGGGTCTGCACCAGGTTCGGGAGGATGGCGTCACGGAGGAGGAGGGTCATGGCGCCGGCCGCCTTGAGGTCCCCGGCGGTGACCGGCTTCTTGTCCCGGGTGAGCCCGACGATGATCCGCGAGATCCGCTGCTCGAGGTCGGCGAGCGAGGTGGCCAGGCAAAGGATGGCCATGATCTCGCTGCCCGGGACGATCACGAACCGGTCCTCGCGCGCCGGCCCGCCGCTCAGGTTGCCCAGGCCGACCACGATGTCGCGCAGCGCGCGGTCGTTCATGTCCATCGTGCGCGGCCAGAGGATCCGCCGGTGGTCGATGCCGAGCGCGTTGCCCTGGTGGAGGTGGTTGTCCAGCAGCGCGGCCAGGAGGTTGTGGGCCGACGTGATCGCGTGGAAGTCGCCGGTGAAGTGGAGGTTGATCTCCTCCATCGGGATGACCTGCGCGTAGCCGCCGCCGGCCGCGCCGCCCTTGACCCCGAACACCGGGCCGAGGGACGGCTCGCGGATGCAGACCATCACCTTGGTGCCGAGGCGCCGGAAGGCCTGCGCCAGGCCGACGGTGACGGTGGACTTCCCTTCCCCTGCCGGGGTCGGGTTGATGCCGGTCACCAGCACCAGCCGTCCCTTCGGGGGCCGCGCCGCCGCCGCCTCGGCGGTGATCTTCGCCTTGTACCGGCCGTACGGCAGGTATTCATCGGGACCGAGCCCGGCCTCCTTTGCGACCTCCGAGATGAGGCGCGGCTTGGCCGCCTGGGCGATTTCGATGTCGGTGGGGAATTTGGGCGTCACGCGAGCTCTCCGGAGAAGGCGGCGGAATCAGGCTCTCGAACGGTAACCGCCGCCGGGGCGGACGGGAATGGTGCGGGTCGTCAGGCGGCGCCGACCCGGGGGCCGAACACCTGCGCCGCGTTGCGCCCGGTGCGCTTCGCCAGCGACGCCGGTTCCTCCCCGCGGACGGCGGCCACCCGCTCCGCTACCAGGCCGACGTAGGCGGGCTCGTTGCGGTGGCCCCGGTGCGGCACCGGGGCCAGGTACGGGGCGTCGGTCTCCACCAGCAGCCGGTCCGCCGGCGTCGCGCGGACCAGGTCGTCGAGGGCCCACGACTTGAAGGTCACCATCCCGCTGAACGAGACATAGTGACCCAGCTCGGCGCCGGCGTCGAAGAGCGGCGCGCCGCTGCTGAACGAATGCAGGATGGCGACGACCCCGGGGAAGTCGCGGAGCACCGCCGCCACGTCGGCATCGGCCTCCCGCGCGTGGATCACGACCGGCTTGCCGGCAGCCTCGGCGATCGCCATCTGGCGCTCGAAGACCCGGCGCTGGACGTCGCGCGGCGAATGATCGTAGTGGTAGTCCAGGCCGATTTCGCCGCAGGCCACGACGCGGGGGTCGGCGAGCGCCTCCCCGAGCCACCCGGCGTACGCCTCGGACCAGGTGCGGGCGTCGTGGGGGTGCAGGCCCGCGGTGGCGGAGATGCGGGCGTCGGCGGCGGCCAGCTCGAGGCCGAGCGCGGTCGAGGCCTGCGACCCCCCGATGACGACCAGGTGCCCGACTCCCGCCGCGAAGGCCCGCGCCGCCGCCTCGACGCGGTCGCCGGCAAAGGCGGCGTCGCCGAGGTGGCAGTGGGTGTCGACCAGCACCGGATCAGGAAGTGGTCTGGATCCTGGTCCCGCCGCCCATCGGGGCGCTCGCCTTGACGCCCCGCGCATCCGCCCCGGGCCACCGCCGTTCGACGGCCAGGAGCAGCGGCGACGCGATGTAGATCGAGGAGAAGGTGCCGGTGAACACGCCGAACGCCATCACGAGCGCGAAGGGGCGGATGACCTGCCCGCCGAGGATCGCCAGCGCCAGCAGGGTGGCCAGCGTCGTCGTGTGGGTCAGGACGCTCCGCGGCAGCGTCTCGTTGATGGACCGGTTGAGCACCGACACGAAGTCGTCGCGGCGGTACTTGTGCAGGTCCTCCCGCACCCGGTCGAAGATGATGATGGTGTCGTTCAGCGAGTAGCCGACCATCGAGAGCACGGCGGCCACCACCACGAGGCTCACCTCGATCCGCATCACCGCGATGAAGATGATGGTGGCCAGGATGTCGTGCGCCGTGGCGCCGACCGCCGCCAGCCCGAACCGCCACTCGAAGCGCCAGGCCAGGTAGGCCAGCACGGCGAAGAACGAGAGGAAGATGGCCAGGAACGCCTGGGTCCGGAGCTCGCTGCCGACCTTTGGGCCGACGCCGCCGGAGAAGAGGACCGTATAGCTGCCGGCGCCCAGCGAGGCGTCGAGGGCCGCCGTCACCGCCTGGGCGGTCTCCTCGGTGTTGTTGGCGTCGCTGCCTTCCTTGGCCACCCGGGCGCGGATCGAGTACTCCCGGTCGCTGCCGAAGGACTGGATCTCCGAGCCGGGAATCCCCTGCGCGTCCAGCGCGGCGCGGAGCTGGCCGGCGTCCACCGGCTGCTCGCTGCGGATCTGGATCAGCGTCCCGCCGGTGAACTCGATGCTGTAGTGCATCCCGACGAAGAGCAGGAAGAGCAGCCCGGGAACCAGGATGGCGGCCGTCAGCCCGTAGGCGTACTTCCGGAAGCCGATGAAATCGTAGTTGGCGTTGGCAAAGAAGCGCGTCATCGTCAGATGCTCAGCGTGGTGAGGTCAGGCCGCCGCTGCAGCCAGAGCATGAAGAAGGTCCGGGTCACGAAGATGGCGGTGATCATCGAGGCGATGATGCCCATGATGAGGGTCACCGCGAAGCCCTTCACCGGCCCGGTGCCGAACTGGAAAAGGAAGAGCGCCGTGAGCACCGTGCTCACGTTGGAGTCGACGATGGCGCTCATCGCGTGCTTGAACCCCTCGTCCACCGCGAGGCGCACCGTCCGGCCGTGCAGCAGCTCCTCCCGGATCCGCTCGAAGATCAGCACGTTCGCGTCGACCGCGATTCCGATCGACAGGACGATGCCGGCCAGCCCGGGCAGGGTCAGCGTGGCGTCGATCATCGCCAGGCCGCCGAGCGTGAAGAGCAGGTACAGCCCCAGCGCGGTGACGGCGAGCACCCCGCTCATCCGGTAGTAGCCGATCATGATCAGGACGACGATCAGCGTGCCGACGATGCCGGCGCTGATGCTGCCGCGGATGCTGTCCGCGCCGAGGGTCGGCCCGATCTGCACGCGCTCGACGATCTTGAGCGGCACCGGGAGGGCGCCGGCCTTGAGCGTCAGGGCCAGGTCCTGGGCTTCCACGATCGTCTTGCCGCCGCCCATGGTGATCTGGCCGTTGCGGTCGATGCGGCCCTGGATGACCGGCGGCGGCCCCTGCACCCGTCCGTCGAGCACGATGGCCATGTAGTCGCCGATGTGGGCCTGCGTGGCCGCCCCGAACTGGCGGCCGCCGGCGCGGTCGAGCTCGAAGGTGACGATCGGACCGTTGGTGAGCTGGTCGAACTGCGCCGAGGCGTCGACCAGGTTGCGCCCGGTCACGATCGGCTTCTCGTCCACCACGTAGAAGAAGCGGTAGGGCTGGACCCCGACGCTGATCGGCGAGGCGCTCCAGAGGATCTCGGTGCCCCGCGGGAGCGCGCGCGCCACATCGGGAATCCGGAAGAGGCTGTCCACGCGGGGGTAGGCCGCCTCCGGCACGAAGTACTCGCCCGGGACGCCGCTGCCGGCGGCCGCCCCCGGCTGGATGAGGCCGCTCAGCACCCCGCCGGTCACCGCCGTCGTGTCGCCCCCCGACGCCGAGTCGCCGCCGAGGAGCGCCTGGACCGCGTTCGGCTTG
Organism: Gemmatimonadales bacterium; assembly: GCA_036274515.1. Classification (GTDB taxonomy): domain Bacteria; phylum Gemmatimonadota; class Gemmatimonadetes; order Gemmatimonadales; family GWC2-71-9; genus SPDF01. Next base: position 6,330 of record DASUFQ010000089.1, read on the forward strand.
CCCTCGCCGGCCGGGCCGCTGAGGCCCCGCGCCTTGAGCACCCGGTCCATCGCCGGCAGCGCCTTGTCGAGCGCGCTGGTCCGGTCGGTGATGCGGAACTCGAGGAACGCCGCCTTCTGGACGATGTTCATGGCGCGCTGGGGGTCCCGGATGCCGGCCAGCTCGACGACGATGCGCTCGTCGCCGACCTTCTGGACCACCGGCTCCTGCACCCCGAACTCGTCGATCCGCTTCCGGAGCACCGTGAGCGCCAGGTCGACGTCGCGCGCCACGTCGCTCGACACCCGGGTGCTCTGGTCGAGCTCGAGGCCCAGGTGCATGCCCCCCTGGAGGTCGAGCCCCAGCTTGAGCGGCACGCGCGTGATCGTCGTGTCTTGCATCGCCCCGCTCTCGCTGCGGGTGCGGATGGTGACCTCGCGCGGGAAGAGGCTGAAGAGGGAGAGCGCCACGAGGGCGCCGATGATCAGGAAGCGGTTTCGGATTGAGGCAGTCATCGTCGCTGGGCCAGCCGTGGATTCAAGAAGACAGAGTGCCGGTCGCAACAGCGGCCAGGGCCGCGCGCGCCGAGGAGCGGTCGCGTTCCAGCTGCGCCCGCAGCGCCTCCGGCGAGGAGAAGCGCTGCACGTCCCGCAGCCGCGCCACCCACTGCACCTTCAGCCATTCGCCGTAGAGGTCGCCCGCAAAGTCGAGCAGGTGCACCTCGAGGGCCCGTTCCGCCTGCCGGAACGTCGGCCGCCCTCCCTGGTTCATCATCCCGTCGGCGCGCCCGCCGCGCCATTCGACGCGCACCGCGTACACCCCGTCCGGCGGCAGCAGCTTGCGGGCCGGCACCCCGGCCAGGTTGGCCGTGGGGAAGCCGATCGTCCGGCCCCGCCCCTCGCCCCGGACCACCTCGCCGGTGGCGAAGTAGGGACGGCCCAGGAGCCGGGCCGCCAGCGCGAGGTCCCCGCCGGCCACCGCCCGCCGCACCAGGGTGCTCGACACCTCGTGCCCGTCGACCGCGAGCGCCGGCACCACGTCGACCGCGAAGCCGATCTCGGCGCCCAGCCGCGCGAGGAGCTCCGCGTCGCCCGCCCGTCCGCGGCCGAAGCCGTGGTCGTAACCGATGACCAGCTCCCGCATGCCGCAGCCCCGGACCAGCACCTCGCGCACGAACCGCTCCGGCGGCATCGCCGCCAGCGTCCGGTCGAAGTGGAGCAGCACCGCGTAGTCCAGCGCGGTCTGCGCCAGGATCTCGCGCCGTTCCGGCCCCGTCGTCAGCAGCTGCGGCGCCGCGGCGGGGTTCACCACCGCCATCGGGTGCGGGTCGAAGGTGACGAGGACGCTGTGCCGTCCCGCCGCCCGCGCCCGCGCGGAGATTTCGCGCAGCACCGCCTCGTGCCCCCGATGCACCCCGTCGAACGAGCCGACCGTCACTACCGTCCCCTCGGGGTGCGGCGGCAGGTAGCCGGTCATGGGGTCGTCAGCACGACGGTCGGCCGCAGCCAGGTCCCGTCGCCCTCCGCCACCGCGATGACCTCGTTGCCCGAGAGCACGGCCACCGTCCCCGACTCGCTCCCCGCCACCGGCCGGCCATGCGCGATGTCCATCCGCCCCGCCGCGTTGACCGGCACCCGCGGGAGGTGGCTCAGCACCGCGCCGACCGGCCAGGGCTTCGTGCCCGCTCCCAGCGCGTCGAGCGGCAGGGCGTCGGCCACCTGCAGGCTGCCGATCGACTCCCGCCGCAGCGCCGTCAGGTGGGCCCCCGTGCCGAGCCGCTCGCCGAGGTCCCGCGCCAGCGCCCGGATGTAGGTCCCGGTGCTGACCGTCACCCGGAAGCTCACCTCCGCCCCTGCCACCGAGAGCAGCTCCGCCGCGTAGACCGTAACGGCCGTGGCCGGCAGCTGCACCTCCGCGCCGCGGCGCGCGCGGGCGTAGGCCCGCTCCCCGTCCTGCCGCCGCGCCGAGAAGGCCGGCGGCACCTGCGCCTGCGGTCCCGCGAAGCCGGCAAGCGCCGCCTCCACGCTGGCCCGGTCGGGCAGCGGACCGTCGTGCGGCCCGCCGAGGGGCTCGCCGGTCAGGTCGTCGGTGGCGGTGCGCTGGCCGAGCCGCGCCACCGCCAGGTAGGTCTTGGCGAGTCCGTCGAGGAACCGCGCCACCCGCGTCGCCTTCCCCACCAGGAGCACGAGGAGTCCCGTCGCGAAGGGATCCAGCGTGCCGGTATGCCCGATCGAGCGCTCGCCGAGGGCCCGCCGCGCCCGGGCCACGACGTCATGCGAGGTCGGGCCGGCGGGCTTGTCGACGAGGACCGCCCCGGTCAGTCCGACTCCTCCTGCCGGAGCGACGCCAGGACCTCGTTGATCCGCGCGGCGTGCTCCAGGCCGCGGTCGAGCTCGAAGTGCAGCTCCGGCACGGTGCGGGTGGTCAGCGCCCGCGCCACGCGGGTGCGGAGGAAGCCGCCGGCGCTCCGCAGCCCCGCGAGGGCCCGCTCCTTGGCCTCCTCGTCGCCCGGCACGCTGACCCGCACCTTCGCGTGCGACAGGTCCGGGGTGACGGTGACGCTGGTCAGCGTCACGAACCCGACCCGCGGGTCGCGGACGTCCCGGGTGAGGGTGTCCGCCAGCACCTGCCGGATGTTCTCGGCCACCTGCTCCGGGCGACGCGAGGAGCCCTTCATGGCCTACGCCGCGCCGACGGAGGCGCTCGGCTCGAGGGTGCGCCGGATCTCCTCGAGACGGAACGACTCGATGCGGTCGCCCACCTTCACGTCGTTGAAGTTCTCGATGCCGATGCCGCACTCGAGCCCCTCGCGGACCTCCTTCACGTCGTCCTTGAACCGCTTCAGGCTCGAGAAGGCGCCGGTGTAGACCGTCACGCCGTCGCGCACCACGCGCGCCTTCGTCCCGCGCTGGATCACGCCGCTGCGCACCGTGCAGCCGGCGATGGTGCCGACCTTGCTGACCTTGAAGGTCTGCAGCACTTCGGCCTCGCCGAGCACCGTCTCGCGCTCCTCGGGCTTGAGCAGCCCCTCGAGCGCCTTCCGGATGTCGTCCACCGCCTCGTAGATGACGCGGTAGGTGCGGATGTCGACCTGTTCCCGCTCTGCGGAGGCGCGGGCGTTCGAGTCGGGCCGGACGTGGAAGCCGAGGATGATGGCGCCCGAGGCCTTGGCGAGCAGCACGTCGCTGTCGCTGATGGCGCCGACGCCGCGGTGCACCACCTCGACCCGGACCTCCGGGGTGCTGAGCTGGGCCAGGGCGTCGGCCAGCGCCTCGGCGGGACCGCCCTGGTCGGCCTTGATGATGATCGGGAGCGTGGAGACCTGCCCTTCCTGCAGCGCCCGGCTGAAGTCCTCCAGCGTGCCGCCCCGCATGCCGCGGCGGTTCTGCGCCTCGCGCTCGAGCCGCTGCCGCTTCTGGGCGATGTCGCGCGCCTCGGCGGCGTCGGCCACGACGAGGAAGGAGTCGCCGGCCGACGGCACGCCGTCGAAGCCGAGGATCTGGACCGGCATCGAGGGGCCGGCCGACTCCATGGTGTTGCCGCGCTCGTCGAAGAGGGCGCGCACGCGGCCGGAGAACTTGCCGCAGATGAAGTCGTCGCCCACCCGCAGCGTGCCGCGCTGCACCAGCAGCGTGGCGAGCGGGCCCTTGCCCGGGTCGAGCGTCGACTCGACGACGGTGCCCTGCGCCTTGCGGTCGGGGTTGGCCTTGAGGTCGAGGACGTCCGCCTGGAGGAGGATCTTCTCGAGGAGGAGGTCGACGCCGGTGCCCTTCTTGGCGGAGACCGGGGCGGAGAGGACGTCGCCGCCGAACTCCTCGAGGACGACGTTGTGCTGCAGGAGCTCCTGCATCGTCTTCTGCACGTTGGCCGCGGGGAGGTCGACCTTGTTGATGGCCACCACCATCGGGACCCCGGCGTTCTTGGAGTGGCTGATGGCCTCGACGGTCTGGGGCATCACCTGGTCGTCGGCCGCCACCAGCAGCACGACGAGGTCGGTCACCTGCGCGCCGCGGGCGCGCATGGCGGTGAACGCCTCGTGGCCCGGCGTGTCGAGGAAGGTGATGCTGCGGTTGTCCGGGAGCGCGACGTGGTAGGCGCCGATGTGCTGCGTGATGCCGCCCGCCTCGCCCGCCACGATGTTGGCCTTGCGGATGTAGTCGAGCAGCGAGGTCTTGCCGTGGTCGACGTGGCCCATGATGGTGACCACCGGCGCCCGGGGCTGCAGCGTCTCCGGCGGATCCTCCTCCACCTCCTGGCCCAGGTCGGCGGCGTACTCCTCCTGCCGCAGCGCCTCGAACCCGAACTGGGAGGCGATGAGCTCGATCTGGTCGAAGTCGAGGCGCTGGTTGACCGTCACCATCAGGCCCAGCTCCTTGAACGCGAACTGGACGATCTGGCTCGACGGCACCTTCATCAGGTCGGCCAGCTCCGACACCGAGATGAACTCGTTGACGCGGATGCGGGTCTTCTCGCGCTCCCGCTCCTCCGCCGCGCGGCCGGCCATCACGTCGCGGTACGACGGCTCGTCGGACCGGGTCCGGGACTTCCGGCCTCCCTTCATCCCCTTGAGCGTCTTGAAGATGTTCTTGCTCACCGCTTCCTGGTCGACCTGGTTCTTCCCGCGCTTCTTCTTGCCCTTCTTGAAGTCGCCCTTCTTCGCGTCGGGACCGAACTCGCGCGGGCGGGACGCCTCGGAGGGGCCGGTGGCGCTGCTGAACACCGGGCGCGGACCGCGCGACGGCGGGCCGCGGCGGCCGGCCGGGGACCCCGCCGACGAGGCGGGGGGCGCGCCGGGCGCCGGGCGCTGGATCCGCGGCGGGATGAACGGCTTGCGCGGCGCCGCGGGCGGCGTCGGGGCCGCCGGCGCCTCGGGCGCGGCGGTGGACGCCGCCGGGGGCGTCGACGGGAAGAGGTCCTCGACCTTGCGGCGGACCGGCTTGGCCGCCGGCTCCGGCGGCGCCTCGGCGGCCTCGGCCTCGACGGCGGGCACGTCCCGGAAGAGCTCGCGGGCGCGGTCCTCCAGGGAGCGCGCCGGCGCCGCGGCCTCGCCGCGCGCCAGTTCCCGCTCCGCCTCGAGGGCGGCGAGCGCGGAGGCCTGCGCCTCGGCCTCGGCCTGCGCCTCCGCCTCCACCTTGGCCACCTCGGCCGCGGTGCGGCGACGACGGACCGGCGCCGCGGGCGCCACCGGCTCCGCCGGCTCGGCCGCCGCCTTGCGGCGGCCCCGCTTGGGCTTGGGCTCCTCGGCGCTCTTCCGCTTCTCGCGCTCCCAGCGGACGCGCACCGCGGACACCTGCCCCGATTCCAGCGCGGAGAGGTGACTGCGCACGAAGATGTTCATGTCCTTGAGCGACTGGATCAGCTGCTCAGAGGAAATGCCGAATTCCGCCGCCAACTCATGTACCCGGGTCTTGACCACTCATTCCTCCTCAGGGACTTCCCGCGCGAGGCGGCCAAGGCCTTCGGCCAGCGCGCGGTCCTGCACTCCGGCCACCATCACGGGCGGCCGTCCCAACTGCCTGCCGATCAGCTCCGCCTCCGGCCCGGCCACCAGCGGCACCTGCCGCGCCGCGGCCAGCCGGACCACCTTGTCCACGGCGCGGGGGCTCGCATCGGAGGCCACCACGACGCAGTGCACCTTTCCCCCCTGCAGCCCCCGCCGCACCCCGTCCACGCCGACGATCACGTGGCCGGCGCGGAGCCCGAGGCCGAGGAGCCCGAGCACGCCCCCGCTCACGCGGAGGGCGCCGCTTCCTCCCCGGTCTCGCTCTCGTCGGTCGTGAGCTCCGTGAGGAACGCCACCAGCTGGTCGGCCGCCTCCGGCGTCATGCCCGGCACCCGGAGGAAGTCGTCGCGCTCGAGGTCGAGGACGTCGTTCAGCATCGTGAAGCCGGCGTTGGCCAGGAGGCCGACCAGCTCGGGCGCCAGCCCGTCGAGCTCGGCCAGCGGCACCTGCAGCGCGATCTCCTCGTCCGGCGGCAGCGGCGCGAAGAGCGGGCTCTCGCCGCCGCGCTCCAGCCACTCGCGGCTGGAGTAGAGGTCGATCTTCCACCCGGTCAGCTCGGAGGCGAGCCGCACGTTCTGGCCGTTCCGCCCGATGGCGAGGGAGAGCTGGTCCTCGTCCACCACGGCGTTGATCGTCTTGGAGGCGGGGTCGGCGATGACCCGGGCCACCCGCGCCGGCGCCAGCGCCTGCTTGGCGAAGCGCTCGGGGTCCGGAGACCACGGCACGATGTCGATCCGCTCGCCGCTCAATTCGTTGACCACCGCCTGGACCCGCGAGCCCTTGAGGCCGACGCACGCACCGACGGCGTCGATGGCGTCGTCGCGGGAGATGACGGCCACCTTGGTGCGGCTGCCGACCTCGCGCGCGATGGCGCGGATCTCGATGATCCCCTGCTGGATCTCGGGCACCTCGAGCTTGAAGAGCGCCTTGACGAAGAGCCCGTCGGCGCGGCTCAGGATCAGCCGCGGCCCCTTCGGGGTCTCCTCGAGCCGCTTGAGGACGGCGCGGATGGTGTCGCCCTGGTGGAAGTGCTCGCGGTGGTTCTGCTCGCGGTAGGGGATGATCGCCTCCGCCTCGCGGAACTTGTTCAGCATGATGACCAGCTTGCCGCGCTCGATCTGCTGGATCTCGCCGGAGAGGAGCTCGCCGACCTTGTCCTCGAACTCGTCGCGGATGCGGGCCCGCTCGCCCTCGCGCACCCGCTGGATGATCCGCTGCTTGGCCGCCTGGACCGCGAGCCGCCCGAAGGCCTCGAAGGGGATGTCCTCTTCCAGCATGTCGCCGGGCTGGAACTCCGGGTCCTCGAAGCGCGCCTCCTCGACCGACACCTGGCTCGCCGGGTCCTCCACCGTTTCCACCACCTGCCGGAGGCGGGTGACGGTGAGTCCTCCCTTGAGCTCGTCCACCGAGAGCTCGAAGCGGACCGTCGGGCCGTACTTGCGGACCAGCGCCGCCTGGATGCCGTCGTGCAGCAGGTCGAGCAGTTCGGCGCGGTCCAGCTGCTTGGTGGTGGTCAGCTCGCGGAACGCCGCCAGCATTTCTGTCGAAGTCGCCATCGTCACTCCATGCCGGGCTCGCCGGCCAGCCCCGGTCATCGGGGAATGCGCCACAGTGGAGAAGCACACGCGTCGCCGCACCCGCGCGGCCTCCCCGCGGGACGACGAATCGTCCGGCGGACGGATGCCGGCACCCGGGCCCGGCGGCAGGATGCGTCGGGTATGGGGTCGGAAGTCGCGTCGCGGGGTGAAAAAAAATGTGGGGGAACTCCCCCACATCAACAGCCGGCCCCGGACAGGCGGCCCCCACAGCACGGAATGATACCCCCCGGAGGCCGGGGCGTCAATCCATCGGGCCCGGCATCCCGAGATAGGCCACCATCCGGCCGTCCCGGCCCTTCGAGCGCCGATGGCTGTGGAACCGGTCGGCATCGTGTCCGCTGCACCAGGCCGACACCGAGATGGTGCCAATGCCGAGCTCCCGGCCCTGCCGCACCAGCTCGGCGCGGACGTCGATCGGCCCCTTGCCGGAGGGTGGCGCCGGGAGCCGGAACGCCTCGAACACTTCAGAACCTACTTCATAGCAGGCGTCACAAATACTTATACCACAGTGCATTATGATGTTTTCCACGGCCGCGCCTGCGCGGCCCGCCAGGAGCCGGATCCCTCGCTCGAGGATCCGCGAGCTGGCGCCCCGCCAGCCGGCGTGGAGCAGCGCCGCCGCCCGGGTGACCGGATCTACCAGGTAGACCGGCGTGCAGTCGGCCACCGTCACGGTGAGGAGAACCCCCGGCGCCGCGGTGCCGTGGCCGTCCACGCCGTCGAGGAGCAGCCAGCCCTCCCCACCTTCATGCCACCGCACCTCGGTGCCGTGCACCTGCCGGCCAAGCACGGTGAGGCGGAACCCCGGCTGGGCGGCCCGGAACTCTCCCCACCGGCCGAGGACCTCCCCCGCAGGCGCGGTCCCGGTGAGCCCGAGATCCCACGCGGGGCTCCCGGTTCCCCGCGTCGTGATGCCCGCGACGACCCCGTACCGCGCCCGCCAGGCAGGCACCACCATGTGCGGCACCGGCCCCGGCGCCTCCTCCTCGCGTATCAGGTCAGCGTGGTGCACCCCACCTCCTTTCTCCGCTCATCGTGTCCTCTCCGGCCGATTGCGCCGGGTTCGGCTCCTTCCTAACCTTCCGGGCACGCCCGGCGACAGCCGTGCGCCACCACCATCCACCCGGAGTCGAGCCAGATGCACCGCCCCCTGCCCCTGACCCGTGCCGTCCTCGCCGCCGCGCTGCTCACCACCGCCGCGGCACCGCTCCGGGCACAGGGCACCGGGGAACCTGGCTGGAAGAATACCGTCACCGTCTACGGCTGGGCGGTGCAGATGTCGGGCACCGCGGGGGCCGGTCCCTTCACCGCCACGGTGGACGTCCCCTTCAGCGAGATCCTCGATAACCTGAAGATGGGCGGGATGCTCAACTATCAGGGGCGGGGGGAGAAGTGGGTCGCGGCGGCGGACCTCATCTACATGAAGCTGGGGTCGGACGTGGCGCGGCCGTCGACCGGCACCACCCTCGCGGAGGTGAAGCTGAAGGAGTGGCTCATCGAGGGCGACGCCGGCTACCGGGTGACCCCCTGGCTCGACGCCCTCGTCGGCCTCCGGATCCCGGTGATCGTCGCCGAGATCGTGCCCGACCGGGACAACCCGGTCATTTCCGAAAAGAGCGGCACCGAGAGCTGGGTGGCGCCGGTCATCGGGGCGCGCGCGGAGGTGCCGTTCGGCGGGAAGTTCACCGCCGTCGCCCGCGCCGACGTGGGTGGCTTCGACCTCGGCGGGACCAACATGACCTGGCAGCTGGCGGGGTACGTCACCTACCGGTTCAGCACGCTGGTGTCGGGGAGCATCGGCTACCGCGCCCTCGCCGCCGACTACGAAACCGGCGCCATCGGCGAGGAGGACCGGTTCGAGTACGACATTTCCAACTTCGGCCCGGCGTTCGGCATCTCGTTCACCTTCTGACGCGGGCCGCCGGCGCTACTCCTCGAACCGCTCGATTTCCGCCCCGAGGGCGCGAAGCCGGGCGTCGATCTGCTCGTAGCCCCGCTCGATCTGCCCGACATTGTGCAGGTGGCTGGTCCCCTCGGCGGCGAGCGCGGCGAGGAGCATCGCCATGCCGGCGCGGATGTCGGGGGATTCCACCGTGCTCCCCCGCAGCTTGACCGGCCCCGCCACCACGGCCCGGTGCGGGTCGCAGAGCACGATCCGCGCGCCCATCCCGATCAGCTTGTCCACGAAGAACATCCGCGACTCGAACATCTTCTCGAAGACGAGCAGCAGCCCCTCGCACTGCGTGGCGGCCACCAGCGCGATCGACATCGTGTCGGCGGGGAAGGCGGGCCATGGCCCGTCCTCCAGCTTGGGGACGTGCCCGCCGAGGTCGGGGCGGATCCGGCGCTCCTGGTCGGCGTCGATGATCAGCTTCTGGCCGTCGAGGCGCGGCCGGATACCGAGGCGCTCGAAGCCGAGGAGGGTGCCGCGCAGGTCATCGCCGCGGACCCCGTCGATCGTGAGGGTGCTGTTCGTGACGGCCGCGAGCCCGATGAAACTGCCGATCTCGATGTGATCGGGCCCGATGGTATAGGAGGCGCCATGCAGGGTGTGCCCTCCTTCGATCACGTAGGTGTTGGAGCCGATCCCCTCGATGTGCGCCCCCATCGCGACGAGGAGCCGCGCCAGGTCCTGCACGTGGGGCTCCGAGGCGGCGTTCCGCAGCACGGTGCGCCCCTGCGCCCGCACCGCGGCCATCAGCGCGTTCTCGGTGCCGGTCACGCTCGGTTCGTCGAGGAAGATGTCGGCGCCGGTCAGCACCTTGCCGAAGAGCTCGTAGCTGTCGCCGAGCTGGACCTCCGCCCCCAGCGCCTCGAGCGCGAGGAAGTGGGTGTCCACCCGCCGGCGGCCGATCACGTCGCCGCCGGGCGGGGGGAGCGTCACCCGGCCGAACCGGGCGAGGAGCGGCCCGGCGAGCAGGATGGAGGCGCGGATCCGCGCGCAGAGCCGGGGGTCGAGCGCCTTGTTCTCGATGGGGCGCGGGTCGATCCGGACGTGGTTGGTCTCGACCCACTCGACCACCGCCCCGAGCTCGGACAGGATGGCGAGCATCGTCTCCACGTCCCGGATGCGCGGCATGTTGTCGAGCTCGACCGGTCCCTCGGCGAGCACCGTGGCGGCGATGGCGGGGAGGGCGGCGTTCTTGTTGCCGGCGGGGCGCACGGTGCCGCGGAGGGTGGACCCGCCGCGGACGAGATAGCGTGGAGGCATGGCCAAAGCTCGCCCGGCGTGCCGGGGCCAGTCAAGCGCGAGGGATTCCGAATGACCGCTGGCCGGGGCATACTTCGGGCGTGACCATGCTGCCGCTCCTCCTGCAGAGCTCCCCCGCCTCCACCGCCGAGTGGGTTGGCCCGACCATCGCGATCGCCCTCGTGGTGATCGCCGGCGCCTTCGTGGTGCTGTTCGCCGTGATCGCCATGGCGGCGCGGGCGCTCCAGTCGGCGTTCCGTACCGCGTCGGACCGGCTCGACGAACTGCAGGGGCTGGTGGACCGGGTGCGCGAGGAGGGCGACGCCTACCTCGCCACCAGCCGCCGGTTTCGCCGCCGGCTCGAGAAGGGAATCGACCGGGTGTCCCAGCGCGCGGCCGACCTCGACGCCCTCTACGAGGTGGTGCAGGAGGAGGTCGAGGAGTCCGCCCTCGGCTTCGCCTCCGTGCTCCGCACCGCCCGCCTCAGCACCGGGATCCTGGCCAAGGCGCTCCGGCGGAGGCGGCGCCGGTGACCGCTGTGCGCCTCGCGCTCGCGGTCGTCGTGGTGGGCGTGGCGCTGGCGGCGGCACCGGGCGACCTCCACGCGTGGACGCCCGGGACCCACATCTACCTGGCCCAGAACGTCCTGGCGAGCGCCCACCTGCTGCCGCCCACGGTGGCCGACCTCATCCGGGCCTTCCCGTTCGACTTCCTCTACGGGAACATCGCCGCCGACAGCACCATCGCGAAGAACTTCGCCCCGGTCAGCCGGCACTGCCATCACTGGCATGTCGGGCAGGAAATCCACGACCTGGCGCCGACCGACGCCCTGCGGGCGTTCGGGCTGGGGTACCTCGCCCACCTCGCTGCCGACACCGTGGCCCACAACTACTTCGTCCCGCGCCAGCTGGCGGTGACGAGCTCCCGCTCCGGCCTCGGCCACGCCTACTGGGAAAGCCGCTTCGAGACCCACCTCGGCGACACCTACGCCCGCACGGCCAAGGAAGTCATCCAGATGGACCATGCGCCGGCCGACGCCCACCTCGACCAGCTCATTTCCCCGACCATCTTCAGCGTGCGCACCAACCGCCGGCTCTTCCGCGGCATGGTGCACCTCATCGAGACCCGGAGCTGGCAGCGCGCCTTCCGGATGGCCGGCGCGCACAGCCGCTTCGACCTTCCCGAGGAGGATGTCGAGCAGCACATGGCGCTCTCGTACGAGTTCGTGATGGAGATGCTGGGCGACGACCGGCCGCTGGCCCGGCGCCTCGACCCCGCCGGCGCCGAGCCGCTCCGGGCGGCGCAGTCGCTGCGGCGGGAGGCGCGCGAGGCCGGGGACAGCCGGATCGTGCCGCGGATCCACCGCCTCGCGGAGCGCGACTTCGGCCTGCCGCGGAAGGCCGACCTCAGTTACTGGCGGCAGCTGTCCGCGCCGCGGCCCTGGAAGGCGTCGTCGCCGGGAGCCTCCGATGCGGCCTGACGACCTCGGGCTCCCGGACGGCGACGGCGAGGGCCGGCCGAGCGTGCTCGTCGCGACCAGCACCCCGGTGCAGGTACGGGTCGAGCCGGTGGACGACGACCGGACGCCGGACGGCTCGGTGTGCCTTGGCACCTTCATCGGCGAGCGGCTTGTCGGGCGGCGGGTGGCGCCCACGGAGGCGCTCGAGGAGCTGCGCGAGTTCCACCTCTTCGACGAGCCGGTCCACCTCGGGCTCGTGGCCTTCGAGGAGACCCCGGGCCTCCAGTGCCGGCTCCTCGCGCTCCTTCCCGCCGATCGCTTTCCCATTTCGGAGGAGGGCGACGAGGGCGAGGAGGAAGAGGGCGAACCGTGGCGCGCCAGCGTGCCCGCCCCGGCGTTCGAACTCGACCCCGCCGAGGGATCGGGCGGGAGGGCGGACACCCCCAGCCTGGAGGACGGCGCCGCGGTGCCGGTGTACCTCGGCAACATCGTACGGCTCTCCAAGGACCGGAAGCACCCCGAAGACCTCGCCGCCGAGGCGAGCGACGTGCTGATGACGGTGCTGACCGGGACGGTCTCGGAGGTGGTGGATCGGGTGCTCGAGGACCTGCTGGGAGATGGGGGATCGGCCGAGGGAGGTACGAGGACTGAGGACTGAGGACTGAGCGGAAGTAAGCGCTCAGCCCTCCCTGAGCTTCTTCTGCAGGATCGGGGCGACTCCCTTCGGGTCGGCCTTCCCGCCGCTCTTCTTCATCACCTGCCCCACGAAGAATCCCATCAGCTTGGCCTCGCCGCCGCGGAAGCGCTCGACTTCGCCGGGGTGTGCGGCCAAGACTTCATCCACCCAGCCCGCCAGGGCACCGGAATCCTGCACCTGGACGAACCCGAGCTCCGCACCGAGGAGCCGCGGCGTCGTGGCGCGCCCGGTGCCCGCGAGCATCGCCGCGTAGACCTGCTTGGCCGACTGCAGGCTGAAGGTCCCGTCAGCGACCGCCGCGATCAGCTCCGCCAGGTTTTCCGCGGAGACGGCAAACCGGCCGTCGGCGTTGAATCCCGCCATCGCCTCCCCGAGCACCCACCCGACCGTGGCCTTGGCGTCTGCGCCCGCCCTGACCGTTTCCTCGAAATAGTCCGCCACCGCTCGCTCGCTCGTCAGTTCCTGCGCGTGGTAGGCCGAAACGCCGAATTCCTTCTCGAACCGTGCCCGGCGTGCCTCGGGCAGCTCCGGCAGCGCGGCGCGCTGCTCCTCGATGAATGCCTCGTGCAGCACCAGCGGCGGGAGGTCGGGATCGGGGAAGTACCGGTAGTCGTGACTGTCTTCCTTGGATCGGGTGGGCTTGACGGTGCCCGTCGCCGCGTTGAAGAGGAGCGACACCTGCTCCACCCGCCCGCCGGATTCCAGCAGCGCCACCTGCCGCTCGTACTCCGCCGTGAGCGCCCGCTCCACGTTGGCGAAGCTGTTCATGTTCTTGACCTCGGTCTTGGTGCCGAGGGCGGCCTGCCCCGCCGGGCGGATCGAGAGGTTGGCGTCCACCCGCAGCGTCCCCTTCTCCATGCTGCAGTCGCTCACCCCCGCGTAGACCAGGATCTGCTTCAGCGCCACGAGGTAGGCCCGCGCCTCCGCCGGCGAGCGGAGGTCGGGGCCGCTCACGATCTCCGCCAGCGGCGTGCCGGCGCGGTTCAGGTCCACTGCCGTGAGCCCGGGATACCGGTCGTGCAGCGACTTGCCGGCATCTTCCTCGATGTGGAGCCGGGTGATGCTGCACGCCACCCGCCCCCGCTCCGGCGACTCGTACCAGACCGCGCCCCCGGTGGAGAGCGGCTGGTCGAACTGGGAGATCTGGTACCCCTTGGGCAGGTCGGGATAGAAATAGTTCTTCCGCGCGAAGACGCTGGTCGCGTGCACCGTCCCGCCGAGCGCCAGGGCGCCGCGCACCGCCAGGCGGATCGCCTCGGCGTTAGGCACCGGGAGCGCGCCCGGGAGCCCGAGGCAGGTCGGGCAGACATTCGTGTTGGGCGGATCGCCGAAGGAGGCGATGCAGCCGCAGAACATCTTCGTCCGGGTGGCCTGCTGAACGTGGACCTCGAGGCCGATCACGGTCTCCCAGGCCATCAGCGCACCTCCCGCGCGGGCCCGAGCGCCGCTTCCACCGCGCCCGCCACCGCCAGCATCCGCGCCTCGCCGAATGCCGGGGCGATGAGCTGGGCGCCGACCGGCAATCCTTCCGAGAGCCCCGCCGGGATGCTCATCGCCGGCAGCCCGGCCAGGCTCACCGCGCAGACGAAGATGTCCGCGAGGTACATCGCGACCGGGTCGTCGGTCTTCTCGCCGGCCCGGAAGGCCGGCGAAGGCGTGGTCGGGGTGAGGAGGAGGTCGACGCCCCCCGGCGCGAAGGCGCGGGTGAAGTCGGCGGCGATGAGGTTCCGGACCTGCTGCGCCTTCTGGTAATAGGCGTCGTAATAGCCCGCGCTCAGCACGTAGGTGCCGACCAGGATGCGGCGGCGCACCTCCGGGCCGAAGCCCTCACCCCGCGTGGCACGGTACAGCGCCGGCAGGTTGCCGGCCGGACCGACCCGGCGGACACCGTACCGGACCCCGTCGTACCGCGCCAGGTTCGAGGCCGCCTCCGCCGGCGCCAGGACATAGTAGGTCGGCACGGCGAACGCCGTGTGCGGGAGCGACACCGGCACCAGCTCGGCGCCGAGGGCGCGCAGCGCCGCGGCCGCCTGGTCCACGCCCGCCTTCACGCCGGCGTCGAGGTCGGCGGGAAAATATTCCGCGGGCAGCCCGATGCGGAGCCCTGACAGCGTGCCGGGCACCGGCTCCGGGGCGAGGGGCGGCGCCTCCACCGTGGTCGCGTCGAGCGGATCAGGGGCGGCAATGACCGAGAGCACCCGCGCCGCGTCCTCGACCGTCCGGCCGAAGACGGACACGCAATCGAGCGACGACCCGAACGCCACCAGCCCGTACCGGCTCACCCGGCCGTAGGTCGGCTTGACGCCGACGATGCCGCAGAAGCTGGCCGGCTGGCGCACCGACCCGCCGGTCTCCGAGCCGAGGGCCGCCGGCACCACGCCCGCCGCCACGAGCGCCGCGGAGCCGCCCGACGAGCCCCCCGGCACCCGGTCGGGATGGGTGGGATGCTGCACCCGGCCGAATGCCGAGTGCTCGGTCGACGATCCCATGGCAAATTCGTCGAGGTTGGCCTTGGCCGCGATCAGGGCGCCGGCGTCCCGGAGGCGGGTGACGACGGTCGCGTCGTACGGCGACCGATACCCCTCGAGGATGCGCGAGGCGCAGGTGGTGGGCGCGTCCGTCGTCACGATGTTGTCCTTGAGCGCCACCGGCATCCCGTCCAGCGGCAGCGCGGCGCCCGACGCCCGCAGCGCGTCGATCCGCGCCGCCTCCGCCTCCAGCGTCCCCTCGCTCCAGGAGAGGGTGGCGTTGAGCCCGCGCTCGTCGGCGGCGCGAAGCCGCCCCGCCAGCGCGGCGGTGTCGGTCCCCGCCGTCACTCCCCCTCCATCGCACCGAGCCGCGGCACCAGGAACAGCCCGTCCCGGAACTCGGGGGCGAAGCGCTCGATTCCGTGCGCCAGCGGCACGGAGCCCGGCGTGTCCTCCCGGAGTCGCACCTCGTCGGGTCCGGCCTGGAACGGCTCGGCCGTTTCGCTCGCCGGCACGTCGTTCAACTGGGCCACGTAGTCCACGATGCGGCCGATCTGCGCCACCAGCCCGTCCACGTCGCGGGCCGGCACGTCCAGCTCGGCAAGCTCCGCCACGCGGAGCACATCATCCCGCCCGATCGTCATGCGCTCTCCCAGTCACGTTCCAGGCCGGCAAAGGCCACGAGCAGCTGCTTGACCCCGATTTCCTCGTCGTCGAACACCACAGACACCTTGAGGTCCCGCCCCGCCCCGGTGAGCCCCTGGATGGCGCCGCTGCCGAACCGCCGGTGCCTGACCCGCTCGCCGCGGACGTAACGGGGGGTGTCCTGCGAGAGCTCCTCTGGAGCAACCGCGGCCGGGCCGTCGGGCAGGCGGACAGTCCCGCCTTCCCATCCCCCACGTCTGGCCGTCCGGCCGCCCGCCCAGCCCGCCACCGACGTCCGCTTCTCGTCGAGGATCCCCGGCGGCAGCGCCTCGAGAAACCGCGACGGGCGTCCATACTGGAGATTGCCCCCGCGCCGCCGGCTCCGCGCAAAGGTCAGGTAGAGCTTGTCCTTGGCGCGGGTCAGGCCGACGTAACAGAGCCGGCGTTCCTCCTCCACGCCGCCGGGTTGCTCGTCGGCGCGCGCCAGCGGGAAGAGCCCGTCCTCGAGCCCGCTCAGCACCACCACCGGCCATTCGAGGCCCTTCGCGGTGTGGATGGTCATCAGGGTGACCCCGTCCTCCGAGCCCTCGACCGCGTCGTGCGAACTGAGCAGCGCCGCCTCCGCGAGGAACCGCTCCAGCGGGGTGCCGGGCTCGTCGGCATCGGGGGTGACCACCTCCGACCAATTGGCGGCGCTCGCGATCAGCTCCCGTACGTTGTCCAGCCGGTCGGCCCCATCCGGGCCCTCCTCGCGGAGGACATGCTCGTAGTCGATGGCCTGGGCCAGCTCCTCGAGGATGTCCGCCGGCGGCTGGTGGCCCGCCTCGGATCGGACCCGCTCGAGGAGCGCCGCGAACCCGACCAGCGCCTGCCGCACGTTGGGGCGGAGCTCGCTCAGGCGGTCGGCAATGGCCGCGGTGGCGAGCAGCGGCTTGCCCCAGGTTGCCGCCGCCTCGCCGAGTGCCACGAGGCTCGAGTCGCCGATGCCGCGCCGCGGCACCTGCACCGCGCGGAGGAAGGCCTCGTCGTCCGCCGGGTTGGCCACCAGGCGGAGGTAGGCCAGGAGGTCCTTCACCTCGCGGCGGTCGTAGAAGCTGATGGCCCCGACGATCCGGTAGGGCGTCCCGCTCCGGCGGAGCGATTCCTCCAGCGCCCGCGACTGCGCGTTGGTCCGGTAGAGCACCGCCATCTCGCCGAAGGACCATGTCCCCTCGGCGGCGCGCCGGCGGAGCTCGCCGCCAATCCACTCCGCCTCGTCCCGCTCGTCCGCCGCGGCCACCAGCGTGACCGGTTCCCCGCCCCGCCGCGCCGTCCGGAGGGTCTTCCCGATCCGCCCGCTGTTCTCGGCGATGACCGCGTTGGCGGCGTCGAGCACCACCTGGGTGGAGCGGTAGTTCTCCTCGAGCCGCACCAGGTGGACGCCGCTGAAGTCGCCCTGGAAGTCGACCATGTTGCGCACCTCGGCGCCGCGCCAGCCGTAGATCGACTGGTCGTCGTCGCCCACGGCGCAGACGTTGCCGTGCCCGCCGAGCGCGCGCACCAGCGCGTACTGCGCGCGGTTGGTGTCCTGGAACTCGTCGACCAGCACGTACTGGAACTTCCGCCGGTACGCCTCCATCCGCTCGGGATGCTCGCGGAAGAGGGTGAGCGGGTGGAGCAGCAGGTCGTCGAAATCCATGGCGTTGGCCGACAGCAGCGCGGGCCCGAGGGCGGCGTACACCTCCGCCGCCACCTTCACGAGGGGATTGAAGGTGCTGGAGGCCAGGAGCTCGCTCGGCGGCACCATCCGGTTCTTGGCGCCGGAGATGATCGATTGCACCGCCTTCGGCGGGAACGCCTTGGGCGGGTGCCCGAGGCGCTCGAGCAGCCGCCGGATGAGGCGGAGGCGGTCGTCCTCGTCGTAAATGGTGTACTGCCGGGTGAACCCGAGGAGGTGCCCCTCGCGGCGGAGGAGCCGCGCCGAGAGCGAATGGAAGGTGCCGATCCAGAGGCCGCCGGGATCCCGGCCGAGGAGGCGCCCGATCCGCTCCTTCATTTCCCCCGCCGCCTTGTTGGTGAACGTCACCGCGAAGATCCGGTCGGGGGCCACGCCGTGGGCGTCGATCAGGTGGGCCACGCGGGCCGTCAGGACCCGCGTCTTGCCCGATCCCGCGCCGGCCAGCACGAGCAGCGGCCCCGCGCCGTGTTCCACCGCCTCGCGCTGGGCCGGGTTGAGCGTGCCGAGGAGCGACGCCGTCACGCGGCCGCCTCGTCGTGCAACGGCAGCGAGAGCCGGAAGCAGGCGCCCGTCGGCGACGGTTCCAGGCTCAGGCTCCCCTGGTGGGCCTCCTGGGCCACGCGGGTGGCGAGCGCCAGCCCGATGCCCCAGCCGCCGGTCTTCGTCGAGATGCCCGGCTGGAAGAGCGTGCGGCGGATGCTGCCCTCGATGCCCGGGCCGTCGTCGATGACCCGGAGCACCCCCTGGCGCCCCTCCGACTCCACGCGCAGGATGATCGTGCCCGACCGGCCGCGCAGCGCGTCGATGGCGTTCTTGACGAGGGATTCGAGCGCCCACTCCAGGAGGATCGGGTCGCCGAGGACGGTGGGCCCCGCTCCCGCGGCCTCGACCCGCAGCTCGATCGGGTTGGCGTGGCGCGGGAGGCGGGGCCGGTAGTAGCCCGCCACCCGGTCCGCCAGCGCGCCGAGCCCGATCGGCTCGCGGCGCGCCGGGTTGCCGATGCGCTCGAACCGCTGCGCCACCCGCTCGAGCCGCTCCGCGTCCGCGCCGAGGTGCTCGGCCAGGTCGGCGGGCGGGGTCGGCCGCGAGCGCACCACCTCGATCCATCCCTGCAGGCTCATCAGCGGCGTCCCCATCTGGTGCGCGGCCTCGCGCGCCATCGCGACCCAGAGCCGGTCCCGCTGGGACGCCATGGCGTGGCGATAGGCGGAGAACGCCACCGCCACCATCACCGCCACCGTGAGCGTCTGCAGCAACGCGAGGAGGCCGAGCTGGCGGCGCGCCGGCATCGGGCCGTAGTGCACCGTGCCGAGCCCCGCCTCGACCAGCGGCGCGTTGACCCGATCGAGCTCCATGGCGTACGCCTTCACCCGCGGGTCGTCGAGCGCGGCGGCAAATGGGAGGTTGGCCGCGGCGGTCACCTGCCCCATGCCGTCGGTCACCACGAGGGGGAGCCCCTGCTTCCGGACCCGCTCGCCGAGCTGCAGCAGCGCCCCCGCCTCCGCGCCGGGCGTCGGGTCGTTGAGGCCGGCAAAGACTCCGGAATAAAGACGGCTGATGTTGAGGGCGTCGTCCTGCAGGTGCTGCGTCACCACGAGGCCGGTCCCGACGGTCAGCCCGATGAGGACGACCGCCAGGCCGATGATGACGCCCGGCGCCAGCCGGCGGATCGACTCGCTACGCACGGGGGACCAGGCGATCGGTCCCCAGATAGGGCGCGAGGGCCTCGGGAAGGTGGACCGAACCGTCCGCCTGCTGGCCGTTCTCCAGCAGCGCGATGATCGTGCGCGGGAAGGCGAGCCCGCTGGCGTTGAGGGTGTGCACGAATTCCGGCTTCGCGCCCGCGGTCGGGCGGTACCGGATGTTGGCGCGGCGCGCCTGGAAATCGGAGTAGGTCGAGGCGCTCGACACCTCGAGCCAGCCGTCGACCCCCGGCGCCCAGACCTCGAGGTCGAAGGTGCGCGCGTTGGCAAACCCGATGTCGCCGGCGGCGAGCGACAGCACGCGATACGGGAGCCCCAGGCGCTGCAGCACCACCTCGGCGTGCGCGGTGATCCGCTCCAGCTCCGCAGCCCCCTCCTCGGGCCGGACCAGCCGGACGATCTCCACCTTGTCGAACTGGTGCACCCGGATCAGGCCGCGCGTGTCCTTCCCGTGCGCGCCCGCCTCCCGCCGGAAGCAGGGGGTGCTCGCCACGTAGGCCAGCGGAAGCGCATCGCCCTCGAGGATCTCGTCGCGGTGCAGGTTGGTGACCGGCACTTCCGCCGTCGGGAGGAGGAAGAGCTCGTCGCGCTCGACGCGGTACAGGTCCTCCTCGAATTTCGGCAGCTGGCCCGTGCCGGTCAGGCTGGCGCGATTGAGGAGGAGCGGCGGCGCGACTTCCACGTACCCGTGCTCCCGGGTGTGGAGATCCAGCATGAACTGCTCGAGCGCCCGCACCAGCCGGGCGCCGAGGCCGACGAAGAGGGGAAACCCGCTGCCGGTCAGCTTGGCGCCTCGCGGGAGGTCGAGAATGCCGAGCCGCTCCCCGAGTTCCCAGTGCGGCCGCGCCACGAACGGGAAGCGGGTGGCCTCCCCCCAGGTCCGCACGATCGCGTTGGCGGTGGCATCGCCGTCGGGACAGGCCGGGTCGGGGAGGTTGGGCACGCCGAGCGCGCGCGCCTCGAGCGCCTCGTCCACCTCGCGGAGCGCCGCGTCGAGGGCGCGGACCTCGTCGCCCGAGGCGCGGAGGTCGGCCATGAGCGCGTCGGCCGGCTCCTTGGCGCGCTTGAGGCGGGCCACCTCCTCGGTGGCCTTGTTCCGTTCGGCTTTGAGGGCCTCGGCACGGGAGAGGATCTGGCGACGCTGGAGGTCGAGCGCGAGGAGCTCGTCGAGGAGGCCGCCCACCGCGGCATCGCCCCGGCGCGCCAACTGCCCCCGGACGCCATCGGGGTCTTGCCGGAGCCGCCGCAGATCGATCACGGCCTCAGTCCCGGGGGAGGCCGGGGAGCAGGCTCTTGTACCCGCAGTTTTCGTTGCTGAGGGCCTGGAAGGTGATCGTCTCGTTCCCCGGCGTGTCGTCGATGGAGAGCACCTGCATCTTGCCGTAGAGCGGTACGCCCAGCCCGGTGCAGACGATCCGCGAGCGGAGCAGCAGCACCGAGCCGGAGTCGACCACGATGGTGTCGCCGGTGATCCATCCGTTCGAGGGGGCGGAGGAGATCGCGTCGAACGGCACGGTGGTGTACTGGAGCCCGGGTCCCGAGCCGTGCGTGGCGGTCAGGCGGAGGACTTCCAGCGTGAGGAGGACATGGCGCCCGGTGGCGTCGACGTCGTACGCGAAGTCGAACGCGGCGGTGATGTCGGTCCGGACGGCGTTCCCGTCGGCGACGGAATAGGCGCTCGCCAGGGAGACGGGGGACCCGTTGAGCGAGCCGAGCGTGATGGTGTCGACGACGTTCGGGATCGACGCGGGGGCCAGGTTGGCGTCGCTGCCGCACGCCGCCAGGAGCGAGGCGCCGAGGCCGAGGGAGAACCAGGTTCTGAGGTGCATAAGGACGGAAGGTTACCAACGGGGGAGAAGTGGGTCAACCCACCGTGGATTCTTGACTTCGGACTTCTCGGCACCTACGTTCCGCGGGCCCGAACCCCCGCCCTGGAGCCTCCCGGATGTCCGCTCTTTCGACGCTTCTCACCGGCCTCGCCGCACGCCCCGGCGTGCTGGGCGCGCTCGTGCTCAGCAACGACGGCCTGACGGTCGCCCAGGCGGGCAACGGCGGCGCCGCCGAGGAACTCGCCGCCGTCGGCTCCACCGCGCTGCGGCAGCTGGTGCAGCTCGGGCAGAGCACCGACCACGGGAAGCTGAAGCTCGGCGTGATCGAGTACGAAACCGGCCGCGTGGTGATCCACCCCCTGCGGGACGATGCCTCGCTCCTCCTGCTGGTGCGGCGGGACGTGAATGTGGGGACCCTCCTCTTCGAGCTGGCCGCCGACGCCGATGCCCTCTCCGCCCTGCTGTGAGGTCGATGCCGTGTCCCGATTGACCGCCACCGTCGTCGTCTCCCGGCCCGCGGCGCGCCCCCGATGAGGTGGGCCGTGCTCCTGGCGGGCGGATCCGGGACCCGGTTCTGGCCGCTCAGCACCCCCACGCATCCCAAGCAGCTCCTCCCCCTTGCCGGCCCGCGGTCGACGGCGCTCGAGGCCATCGACCGGCTCGAGGGATTGATCGACGCCGAACGGATCCTGGTCGTGACCGGCGAGGCGCTGGCCGGCCCCCTCCGGAAGGCGCTGCCGATCCCGGCGGACAACGTGCTCGTGGAGCCGCGCGCCGCCTCCACCGGCCCCGCCCTCCTCTGGGCGACGCACGAGGCGGCGCGACGCGACGCGGACGCCGAGGTGCTGTCGCTGCACGCCGACTGGGTCATCGCCGACGCCGACGCCTTCCGGCGCACCGCCGTGGCCGCCCTCGAGAGCGCGCGGCGCCACGACCGCCTCGTGACCGTCGGCATGGTGCCGACGCGCCCGGAAACCGGCTACGGCTACATCGTCCCGGGCCCTGCCCTCGACGACACCGCCCGGCGCGTCGCGCGGTTCGTCGAGAAGCCGGACGCCGCCCGCGCCCTCGACCTGATTGCGGCCGGCGCGCTCTGGAACAGCGGCCTCTTCGCCTGGACCGCCGCGCGGCTCGCCGCCGAGGTCGAGCGCCACACCCCCGAGCTCGCCCGCGCCGTGGCCGCGCTCAGGGCGGGCGATATCGCGCGGTTCTTCGCCGCGGTGTCCCCGGTGTCGATCGACGTCGGCGTGCTCGAACGAAGCAACGCCGTCGCGGTCGTGGCCGGCGCCTTCCAGTGGGATGATGTGGGCACCTGGGATGCCCTCGGCCGCGTGCGCGCGCACGATGCCGCCCGGAACGTGCTCGTCGGCCCGGTCCACGCCCCGGGGGCGGAGGACTGCATCGCGTGGAGCGACGGGGAGCCGGTCGTCCTCTTCGGCGTCCGCGACCTGATCGTCGTGCGCGCCAATGGGCGCCTCCTCGTGATGCCTCGGTCGGAAGCCGCACGGCTCAAGGACGCGCTCGATACCCTGCCCCCCGAGGTCCGCGATGTCTGATCGGCGCCTCTATATGCTGGAACCACGGTCGCCGGGCGCGGAGTGGGCTCCCTTCGCCGGCGTCCGCCCTGTCGCCGAGCTGCGCGCCGGCGTCTGGCGCATCCGCGAACGCTGGGAAGGCATCCTCCACGCCGAAACGGTCGCCATCCTCGGCGACCACTGTCCCGGGTTTTTCGAGGGGGCGGAGCCGCCGGTGTCGGCGGCCGGCCCGGTCGAGGGGCCGGCCATCGTGGCGGCGAGCTGGTTTGCCCCGTCGGGCGAACCTCTCGAACTCGACGAGGGCACTGCCAGGCTCACCCACGAGGGGCTCACCGTCGCCTGGATCGTCGGGGAGGGCGACACCTGGGAGGGAGAACACGAGGAGGGCGACGCCCAGGAGATCGACGGCCTGGTGCTCCACGGCGCGTATGACCTGCTGACCGCGCTCGAGCACCTCCTCCCCGCCGACTGCGCCGATTTCCTCGCCACCCGCGGCGACGACCTGCCCGGCGGATCGATCGTCATCGGCGAGCCATCGGAGGTGGCGATCTTCGGCGGGTTCGTCGAGCCGGGCGTCGTGTTCGACACCCGGCACGGCGCTATCGTGATCGAGGAGGGCGCCCAGGTCCGCGGCGGATCCCGCCTGGAGGGCCCGCTCTACATCGGCCCCCAGTCGTGGGTGCTGGGTGGCGACGTGAAGGGGTCGGTCCTCGGGCCGCACTGCCGGGTCCGGGGCGAGGTGAGCTCCTGCCTCTTCCTGGCGTACGTGAACAAGGCGCACGACGGCTTTGTCGGGCACAGCGTCTTCGGCGCCTGGGTCAATCTCGGCGCGGGGACGATCACCTCGAACCTCAAGAACACCTACGGGCCGGTCCGGCTCGAGGCGGGCGGCATCCGGATCGAGACCGAGCGCCAGTTCCTCGGCAGCCTCGTCGCGGACCATGCCAAGACCGCCATCGGAACCCTCCTCGGCACCGGGACGATCATCGGGGCGGGCGCCAACGTCTTCGGCGGCCCCGCGCCGAAATGGGTCCGCCCCTTCGCCTGGGGGGTCGCCGGTGCCGACCGGGTGACGGAAGACGGGTTCCTGACGACCGCCGGCCGCGTCCTGCCGCGGCGCCAGGTGGAGCTGACGACCGAACGCGCAGAATCCCTCCGCGCCATGTACCGGCGCTCGACCGGGCCGTGATCCGGCTCGTCGTCCTCGGCTCCGGATCGAAGGGCAACGCCATCGCCATCTCGGCCGGCGATGCCACCCTGCTGGTGGACGCCGGATTCAGCGGCCGGGAAATCCGCCGCCGCGCCGCCTCCTCCGGCGTGTCCCTCGAACGGGTCGTCGGGATCGCGCTGACCCACGAGCACGGCGACCACGCCACCGGTGCCCCGCTCCTGGCCCGCGACCTCGGCGCCCCGATCGCCTGCAGCCCCGGCACCTGGGACCGGCTGCGCAGCCGCGCCGGCAAGGCGGACCACCTCCCGCTCAGCATGACACGCATCACCGAGGCCGGCCCCTTCCGGATCGAGTCCGCCGGCACCAGCCACGACGCCACCGAACCGCTCGCGCTGGCCGTCTCGGTCGGCGGCGTCAGCATCGGCGTCGCGTACGATCTCGGGCGCCCGACGGCTGCCGTCCGCTACCTGCTCCGGGGCCGGACCGCGCTGGTGCTGGAGGCGAATCATGACGACGTGCTGCTCCGCACCAGCGGGTACCCCGCCGTGGTGCAGCAGCGGATCGCCGGCGCCGGCGGACATCTGTCCAACCGGGTCGCCGCCGAGCTGCTCGGCGAGCTGGTGCACCCCGGCCTCGAGGTCGTGGTCCTGGCCCACCTCAGCGAACGGTGCAACACCGAGCGGCACGCACGGGACGCGGTGACGCCGGTGCTCGCGGCCGCGCAGTTTGGCGGGGCGCTCCACGTGGCACAGCAGTCTGAGCCGTCGGGTCCGTTCCTGCTGCGCAGCGGGG
>DASUFQ010000090.1:0-9057 GCA_036274515.1 Gemmatimonadales bacterium
CCCCCGAACGGAAGGTGGTGTCAGCGACCGGCGAGGTCCCGAAGGTGAGCCTCGGTGAGGTCGGCGGTACGATCCCAGGTCAGCGATTCGGCAAACCGCCGGCCGGCCTGACCGAGTCGGTCGACCAGGCCCCGGTCGGCGGCGAACTCCAGCATCCCGGCGGCAAGGGCCGCTGGATCGCCGTGCGGCACCAGGTATCCCGTCACCCCCGCCCTGACAGAATCCCGGAGGCCGGGGCTGTCGGAGGCGATGGACGGGGTGCCGCACGCGGCCGCCTCCACAACGGTAATACCCCACCCCTCCTTGGGCGAAGGGAAGAGGTTGCCCCAGGTGCTCCGGAGCAGCGCCAGCTTGCGGGCCTCGGGGACAAAGCCGTGGAACCGGACGGCGCCTGCCTGGCCCAGCTCGCGGGCGACCGCTTCCAGCCGAGGGCGGTCATCTCCAGTGCCGGCGATGTCCAGAGAGAGGTCGGGCCGGACCTGGCGCGCCGCGGCCAGCGCGCGAATGGCCACGTCGACTCCCTTGTAGCGCTTGAGCCTGCCGACGTACAGGAAGCTCGGAGGGGAGGTCCTTGGCACCGCCGGGTCGGGGGCAAACTCGACCGGGTCGACGCCGGGATGGATCACCCGGATGCGGTCGGCCGGCACCCCGCGCGCCACGAGGTCGTCCCGGGTGCTTTCGCTGATGGCCTGGAAGTCGGCGCGCCGGTAGGCCCACGGAATGGGCCGCTCGCTGAGCCAGACCGCCGCGGCCATGGGCCAGGGCGCCTCCTGGAAGGCGGTGGTCCCGAAGAGGTGCGGGACGAGCACGCAGATCGGCCGGTCCGTCGACGCGGCAAGGAAGAGCGGAAGCTTGTTGATGTCCTCGACGAGGACGTCGGGGGCGCTGCGGGCGAGCGCCCGCCGCACCGCCCCCCGGCCCGCGAGCGCAAACCCATGGCGTCCGGAAACGCGGGTGACGTCGATGCCGTCGACCACCTCCGAGGGCGGGGCACCCGGCCACCCCGAGCAGACCAGGCGCACCTCGTGCCCGCGGGCGGCAATCCGGCGGAAGATCTCGAACAGGTGGATCTCCGCGCCCCCCGCCTGTGGATTGAGGCGGTCGAGCCAGTTGACGACGAGGAGCTTCACAGCCGGCCGAGGGAACGCGCGATCCGGTCGAGCACGCCGTTGACGAACGCAGGAGTCTTCGGCCCGCCGAACCACTTGCCGAGGCGGATGGCCTCGTCGATCACCACGCGGGGAGGGGTCTCGCTGCGCCGCAGTTCGTGAATGCCGATCCGGAGGATATTCCGCTCCACCACCCCGATGCGTTCCATCCGCCAGTTGTCCGCGGCGCCGCGAATCAGCCGATCGAGAGCTTCCCGATCCGTGAGAACCGCCTCGGCCAGCGCCTCGGCCCCGTCGAGAACGCGCGGCTCCGGCCCGGTCAGCCGGGCCAGCCCCCCGGCGGCCACGACCGAACCCGCCCCGGTGAGTTCGCAGGCATAGAGCAACTGCAGGGCGCGGGCACGGGCCCGCGTCTCAGGTCGGAGCATCGGCCCTCCGGAGGCGGGCCAGGGCGTCCGCCGCCGTGATGGCCGCCTCGGCGGCCTCGTATCCCTTGTTGCCCGCGCTGCCGCCGGCGCGGTCGAGCGCCTGCTGCAACGTGTCCACCGTCAGCAAGCCGAATCCGATGGGCAGGACGTGCGCGCGCGCCACCGCCCCCAGGCCGCGGGTGGCCTCGGCGGCCACGAACTCGAAGTGGGGCGTCTCGCCGCGCACCACCGCGCCGAGCGCCACCAGGCAGGCGTACTGTCCGGAGCGCGCCGCCTCCTCGGCCAGCACCGGCAGCTCGAAGGCGCCGGCGGCCCAGAGCACGTCCACATGCCGGTCGGCGATGCGCGCGTCCCGGCAGCAGTGGCGCGCCCCCTCGAGGAGGCGGCCGGTCACCATCTCGTTGTAGCGGCTGACGAGGATGGCGACCCGACCGACGGGGCCGAGCCGGCCGGAGAATTCTGGCATGGAGTCAGTGCGCCAGGAGATGGCCAAGCTTGTCGCGCTTGGCCGCCAGGTAATCGGTGTTGTCCCGGGTCTGGTCGATCAGGAGGGGCACTCGCTCCACGATCTCGAGGCCGTAGCCCTCGACGCCGACCAGCTTGCGCGGGTTGTTGGTGAGGATGCGGATGGTCGTGAGGCCAAGGTCCCGGAGGATTTGCGCCCCGATGCCGTAGTTCCGGAGGTCGGGGGCAAAGCCCAGCCGCTCGTTCGCCTCGACGGTGTCGTCGCCGCCGTCCTGCAGCGCGTAGGCCCGCAGCTTGTTGAGCAGGCCGATCCCCCGCCCTTCCTGGTCGAGGTAGACGATGACGCCGGCGCCCGCCGCCACGACCTGCCGCATGGCCGCCTGCAGCTGGGGGCCGCAGTCGCAGCGGCGCGACCCGAAGACGTCGCCGGTCAGGCACTTCGAGTGCATGCGCACCAGCACGCCGTCGGCGCCGTCCACCGCGCCGTGGACCAGGGCGACATGTTCGGCGTCGTCGACGTCATTCCGGTAGCCGATCACCTGGAACTCGCCCAGCTCGGTCGGGAGGCGTGCGGTGGCAACGCGATGCACCAGCCGCTCCTTCTGGAGCCGGTACGCCACCAGGTCCGCCACCGTCACGAAGCTGAGGCGATGGGTGGCGGCGAAGACCTCGAGCTCCGGGCGCCGCGCCATGGAGCCGTCGGCGTTCAGGATTTCGCAGATCACGCCGGCCGGCGCGAGGCCCGCCAGCCGCGCCAGGTCCACGCTGGCCTCGGTCTGGCCGACGCGCTGGAGGACGCCGCCAGGACGGGCACGCAGGGGAAAGACGTGCCCCGGGCGCCGGAGGTCCGCCGCGACGGTGGCGGGGTTGATGGCCACGTGGATGGTGGCCGCGCGGTCCGCGGCCGAAATGCCGGTCGTGACGCCGAACTTCCGCTCGGCATCGATGCTCACCGTGAACGCGGTGCCCAGGGCCTCGGTGTTGTGTTCCGCCATCTGCGGGAGCCCGAGCTGCTCGCAGCGCTCCCCCGTGAGCGCCAGGCAGATGAGGCCGCGGCCGTGCAGCGCCATGAAGTTGACCATCTCGGGCGTGACGAGTTCCGCCGCGCAGACGAGGTCGCCCTCGTTCTCGCGGTTCTCGTCGTCCGCCACGATGATGATCTTCCCGTTGCGGAGGTCCTCGATGGCCTGTTCGATGCGCGCAAACGTCATGTCTGGCCTCCGCGGCGGGACATCCACTCCGCCACGTACTTGCCGATGGCGTCACCCTCAAGATGGACCCGGTCTCCCGGCGCGCGGTCGCCCAGGGTCGTGTGCTGTAAGGTAAATGGGATGAGCGACACCTGGACGATTTCCTCCGCCGGGAGGGCGTTGACCGTCAGGCTCACCCCGTCGACCGCGATGGACCCGAGCGGAACCGACGCCCGGAACACCGCTCCCGGCACCCGGAGATCGACCAGCCGGGCGTCCCCTTCCGTCCGGACTTGCTCCACGACCCCCACCCCATCGACATGTCCCTGCACCAGGTGCCCGCCAAGGCGATCGCCCGCCTGCAGCGCCCGCTCCAGGTTGACCCGGCGCCCGGCCTGGTAGGCGCCGAAGCCGGTGCGGCCGAGCGACGTCGCCACCACCTGAACGGTGAATGCCCCCGCGGTCGCCTCCACCACGGTCAGGCAGGCCCCGTCGACGGCAATGCTTTCCCCCGGCACGACCTTGCCGAACGGGGAGGCGATCGTGAGGCGCCTGCCGCCGTCGTGATCGCGGGCGGTCTCGACGCTCCCGATGGCGGCGATCAATCCGGTAAACATCAGTATCGATCCACCACGAGGAGGGTGTCCTGACCCAGCGCCCGGCGCTCGACCACCTTCCACCGGTCCGCGGCGGCCAGGTCCACGCCGTCCAGCCCGTCCACCGCCGGGGTGCTGCCCTCGCCGAGAAAGAGCGGGCTCTGGATCCAGTAGAACCGGTGGACGAGGCCGGCATCGAGCAGCGCTCCGGCCAGCTGCCCCCCGCCTTCGACGAGCATCGAGGTCACTCCCCGGCGGCGAAGCTCGGCCAGGGCGTCGGGAAGGTCCTGGCTCCGGACGAGCTGGGCCGAGGCGGCCTCGATGGCCGCCGCCCGCTCCCCGGACAGGAGCGGTCCTGCCACGACGCAGGTGGGGGTCTCGCGCGCGGTGCGCAGGACCTCCAGCGTGGTCGGCAGGTTGCCGCTGCGGTCGAACACCACCCGGAGCGGCACCTGGCGCGGCTCGATCGCGCCGCGAACGGTCAGCGCCGGATCGTCCGCGCGGGCGGTGGCACCGCCGACGGCGATGGCGTCCACCCCGGCCCGGAGCCACTGCACGAAGTCCCGGGCCTCCCTCCCCGAGATCCAGCGGGACCGCCCGTAGCGATCGGCGATCCGGCCATCGAGCGACGTGGCCAGCTTGAGCGCCAGCCACGGCTGGTCCGGGGTGAGGAAACGCCCCAGGAATGCGGCGTTCTGGGCCGACGCGGCGGCCAGTCCGACTCCCCACTCCACCTCGACCCCCGCGGCCCGCAGCGCCTCGGCGCCGCCCGCCGCCTCGGGATTCGGGTCCTCGACCGCGTAGACGACCCGCGCAATCCCCGCGGCAAGGATGGCCTCCGTGCACGGCGGCTGCTGCCCCTGGTGACGGCACGGTTCCAGCGTCACCACCAGCGTGCCTCCGCGCGCCCGGGCGCCCGCCGCCTCGAGCGCCATCCGTTCGGCGTGCGGCCCGCCGAACTCGGCGTGCCAGCCTTCCCCGACCACCGCACCACCAGCGTCCGTGACCACCGCCCCGACGAGCGGGTTCGGGTGCACCCGCCCCCAGCCCTTCCAGGCGAGTTCGACGGCCCGCTCCATCAGCGCGGTGTCAGTCGTCATGGTGTCGCCGGCCGGTCAGGCGGTGAAGCGCACGCCGCGGGTCCCGGCGGCGACGTGACCCATCACCCAGGTGTCGACCCCATCCGCCGCGGCCGCCGCACCGGCGGCATCCACCGCCGAGGCCGGCAGGACCGCGACCATCCCGACGCCGAGGTTGAAGACATCGCGCATCTCGTCGGTGCCCACCTTCCCGCCCGCCTGGATCAGCTGAAAGAGCGGGGGCCAGGCCCACGAGCCGGTCTCGACGACGGCCTCGCAGCCCTCCGGCAGCACGCGCACCAGGTTGCCGGGAATGCCGCCGCCGGTGATGTGCGCCAGCGCGTGAACGGAAGGCAGGATCGGCGTGATGGCGCGGGCGTAGCTGCGGTGCACGGCGAGGAACGCCTCGGCGACCGTGGCCCCGAGCCCGGGCCACTCGTCCGACACGCCGAGCCCGAGGTCCTGCGAGGCCACCTTGCGGGCCAGGGTGTACCCGTTGGTGTGCAGCCCGGTCGAGGCATACCCGAGGAGGACGTCCCCCGGAACGACCGCGTCGCCGTGCAGCGCCTCGTCCTCCTCCACCACCCCGACGATGGTGCCGGCCAGGTCGAAGTGACCGGGGGCATACAGTCCCGGCATCTGCGCGGTTTCCCCGCCGGCGAGGTCCATGTCGTGTGCGCGGCACCCGCGCGCCACCCCCTCGACGATGTCGGCGAGCACCTCGATGGTGAGCCCGGCCCCCGCGATGTAGTCCATGAATGCCACGGGCCGCGCGCCGTGCACCAGGATGTCGTTGACGCTGTGGTTGACCAGGCACTCGCCGACGGTGTCGTAGCGGCCCGCCTGCTGCGCCACCAGCACCTTCGTGCCGACGCCGTCGGTGCTCATGACCAGGGTCGGCCGGCGCATGCCGGCGGGCATCCGCACCATCCCGCCGAAGGCGCCGACCCGCCCGGCCGTCCGCTCCGTCCGCGTGGCGGCCACCAGCCGGCCGATCCGCTCCTTGGCCGACTCGGCGTCCGCCAGGTCGACGCCAGCGGCGGCATACTGCCTCGGCTTGGCCGGGCCGTTCACGGCACCCGCTCCGCCAGCGCCACGTGCGTCAGGTCGTGGAACGCCCGCACCCGCTGCTCCACCTGGACCGTCGTCACCCCGTCGAATCCCCGGATGCCGAACTGCGAGACGGCGAACGACCCCATCGCCGCGCCGTAGACCATGGCCCGGCGGAGATTGTCGCTGTCGGCGCTGCCCGCGCGCGCGAGGTACCCCATGAAGCCGCCGGCGAAGGCGTCGCCGGCGCCGGTCGGGTCGAAGACCTCCTCCAGCGGAAAGGCGGGCACATAGAAGGTGCGGCCCGGCTCGATCAGGAGCGCGCCGAACTCCCCCTGCTTGATGACGACCCGCTTGGGGCCGTGCGCCAGGATCCAGCGTCCCGCGCGGTGGATGTTCCAGTCCCCCGACAGTTCGCGCGCCTCGCCGTCGTTGACCATCAGGATATCCACCCGCCGGAGCAGGTCCATCAGCGCCGGCTTCTTGCTCTGGATCCAGTAGTTCATCGTGTCGCACACGACGAGCTGGGGATGGGTGACCTGGTCGAGCACGCCGAGCTGGAGCTCGGGGTCGATGTTGCCGAGGAACACGAATTCCGCGCCGTGGAGTGCGGGCGGCAGCTTCGGCTTGAAGGCGGCGAAGACGCCGAGGCGGGTCTCGAGGGTTTCGCGGCTCTGCAGGTCGTAGGAGTACTTGCCCTTCCACCGGAAGCTCTCGCCGGCGGCGCGCTCGACGCCGCTCCAGTCGATGCCGCGCGGCGCGAGGCGGTCGAGCTCCGCCACCGGGTAGTCGTCGCCGACGACGCCGACGACGTGCACCGGGTGGAGCAGCGCTCCCGCCACGCTGAAGTAGACCGCGGACCCGCCGAGGGCATCGGCGGTTTCCCCGAAGGGGGTGTAGATCGAGTCGAGCGCCACGCTGCCGACGACTATCAGGCTCATCGCGTCACATCCGGTCGGGGGCGGAAAGGCCGAGGAGGGTGAGTCCGTTGCCGAGCACGATGCGGGTGGCCCGGGCCAGCGCCAGCCGGGCCCGCTCGATGTCCGGCGGTTCCCCGAGCACGCGGCACTTGTGGTACCAGCCGTGGGTGAGCCGCGCCAGTTCCTCGAGGTACCCCGTGACGCGGTGGGGTTCGCGCTCGCGCGCGGCGCGCTCGGTGACCTCCGGGAACGCGGTCAGCTTCTTCAGCAGCTCGCGGTCCTCGGGGGCGGGGAGGGCGTCGACCGCCACGTCGGCGCTCGCGCTCTCCGGCGCCACGCCCGCCACCCGGAAGAGCCCGGTCACCCGTGCGTGCGCCATCTGGACGTAGAACACCGGATTCTCGTCGGTCTGGCTGGTGGCCAGGTCGAGGTCGAAGTTGAGCTGCGAGTCGCCGCGGCGCATCAGGAAGAAGTACCGGGCGGCGTCCGGCCCGGTCTCGTCGACCAGGTCCCGGAGGGTGATGAACTCCCCCGACCGCTTCGACATCTTCACCTCTTCCCCGCCCCGCATCACCTTGACCAGCTGCACGATCGAGACCGAGAAGAACTCTTCCGGGTAGCCGAGCGCCCGCATGGCCGCCCGCACCCGCGGCACGTACCCATGGTGGTCGGCGCCCCAGACGTCGATCACCCGGCCGAAGCCGCGCGCGTGCTTGTCCACGTGGTAGGCGATGTCCGGCAGGAAATAGGTGTAGCTCCCGTCCGACTTGCGGAGGACGCGATCCTGGTCGTCGCCGAAGTCGGTGGTGCGCAACCAAAGTGCGCCGTCCTTCTCGAAGGTGAGCCCACGCGCGTCCAGCAGCGCCAGGGTCTCCGGGATGGCGCCGCGGTCGTAGATGGCCTGCTCGGACGAGATCACGTCGAAGCGCACGCCGAAGGTGGCCAGGTCCCGGTCCTGCTGCTCCCGCTGCATCCGGACCCCGAGCGCCCGGCAGCGCCGCACCCCCTCGGCCTCCGGCAGGTCGGCGAACGCGCGACCCTCCTGCTCGAGCACCCGGGCCGCGTCCGCGCGCAGGTACGTCCCGTGATACCCGCCCTCGGGGATCTCGGCGCTCCGCCCCACCGCCTCCTGCACCCGCGCCCAGAGGCTCTGCGCCAGCCGGTCGATCTGGACCCCAGCGTCGTTCAGGTAGAACTCGCGCGTGACCTCGTGCCCGGTCCACTCGAGGAGGGACGCCACGGCATCGCCCAGCGCCCCGCCCCGCCCGTGGCCGACATGGAGCGGCCCCGTGGGGTTGACCGAAACGAACTCGACGTTGACCCGCAGCCCCTTCCCGAAGTCATGGGCACCGTACGCCGGGCCGCGTGCGATGATGGTGCGGAGCGCCGCCGAGAGCTCGTCGGTGGCCAGCCAGAAGTTGATGAATCCCGGCCCGGCCACCTCGGTCTTTTCGACGACGCCGGGCGGCAGGTCCAGGAGGTCGAGGATCCGGGCCGCCACCGCGCGGGGCGGCGACTTCTGGACGCGCGCGAGGACCATGGCGAGGTTGGTGGCCAGGTCGCCATGACCGGATTCCTTGGGCCGCTCGAGGACGAACTCCGCGCCGTTGGCGCCGAGCTCGACCGCGACCCGGCCGAGCGCCTCCCGCAGGACGTCGCTCACCCGGCCGCCTTCTTCGGGGTGGTGCCGCTGGCCGGCTTGGCCGCCGGCTCCTTCGACGGCTTCGATTCGGGCTTGGCTGGCTTCGACTCCGGCGCGGACGGCGTGCCGGCGTCGGCCTTGGCGGGCACGGGCGCCCCCTCACCCGACTCGGGCTTGCGAGCCCCCTTGCCGTCCTTGCCGTAGTCGGTGATGTAGAAACCGCTCCCCTTGAACACCAGGCCGGCCCCGCCGGAAATCTGGCGGGACGCCGGCGCGCCGCAGGTCGGACACTTGACCCGGGGCGACTCCGACATCTTGTGGATCTTCTCGAAGCGGTGCCCTGCGGTGCATTGATAGTCGTACGTCGGCATGCCACTCCACCCGGTCTAAGTAAAGCCAAGCCCTAAACTTAGCCGATTCGGGAGCGGTGTTCAAGCAATATTCAACGGGTGGGGCGATAGCTTCCCCAGGCGCTGCGGAGGGCGTCGCTGATCTCGCCGATGGTGGCCCGCCGGCGCACGGCCTCGACGATCCTGGGCATCAGCACGCCATCTCCTTCGGCCGCTTCCTGCACCGCG
>DASUFQ010000091.1:0-14892 GCA_036274515.1 Gemmatimonadales bacterium
CGGCGCTGGCATACCGCCGCCAGTCGCTGGCCTCGGTCTGCAGCTGCCGGCGACCGAGCGGCGTGATGCGGTAAAATCGCGCGCGGCGATTGTTCTCGGAGACGCCCCACGCGCTGTCGATCAGGCCACGGTTCCGGAGCCGGACCAGCGCCGGGTAGATGGACCCCTGCCCGACCTTGAGGAAGTCCCTCGAAAGCTGCTGAATGCGCTGTGCGATGCCCCAGCCGTGCATCGGCTCGAGTACGAGGGCCTTCAGGACGAGGAGATCGAGGGTTCCCTGGAGCACATCTGCCGGGTTGTCGCGGGCCATGCCTGGCGCCTCTCCTGTTGAATATCGGAAGGAATATCGCGCTTCCTTCCGAATGTCAACAGGAGGCCGGGGACACCTCAAACGAAAACCCCGCGACGGCTCCAGAGCCGTGGCGGGGTCCATTCACAATCACAGTGGGCCTGGGAGGAGTTGAACCTCCGACCTCACGCTTATCAGGGACGCAGACGGGGGTAGGGAATCCCGACGCAATACAGCTTAACTCATTGAATGGCCCGGCGATCTGCCGGGGTTCCCTACCCTGATCCGGTGTCCTGCCGGATCCCAACCGCGAAGGAACCGCGACGAAGTACCCCCGGTTCCCGGCAGGCCTGGGACTTCCGAGGCAGTCCACAAGGCTGGAGAATGCTGTGGCGAAAGATCTCGCCGGCTCCCAGCGACTCAATCGAGCCCGGATAACCCCATGGCCAGCTCCGCAAATGCGATGACCCGCTCCACGAGCAGGGATACGGTCATTGGGCCAATGCCATCAGGCACGGGGGCGATCGCGGCCAGGTGCGCGATGCCATCGGCCGTGTGCACGTCACCGCGACCGCCGGGGTTGAAATAGCCGACGTCAATCACCACGGCGCCCGGCGCCAGCCCCGTCGCGCGCAACAGCCCTGGCACGGACGCGGCCGCCACGACCACCTCCGCCCCCTGGACCAGCCGCTGCAGGTCGGGCGCCTGCGGCGACAGGAGCGGTTGCATCCGGGCGCCCCGGCGTGCCAGGGCCTCCCGGAACATCTGCGTGAACGCATCGTCCTCGCCCACCACGACGCCCGTTCGTCCCCGGATGTCCACGCGGTAGCCGTCTAGCAACTCCAGCCCGGCCGACACCGTCAACGGAGGAGGAGCGGTGGGGTCCGCAAAGTACCGGGCGACGCGACCGGGCGTCATGATGTCCACGTCGGCCCACTCCGGCACCAGCGCGGTGAGCGCTGCGCCCTCCACGCCGGAAGGAAACGGAAATTCCAGAAACACCGCGTCGACCGGTTGGGCCGCCAGGAGCGCTCCGACCGCCGCCTCGGCCATCGGTGTCGTCGTGCCCGGTGGGAGGATCAGCGGCCGGACATCCACCCCGGCGGCGGCACAGGCCCGGAGCTTCCGCCCGACGAATGGCGCCGCACCGGACGCATCCGCAAAGGCCACCAGGATGAGGCGCGGGCGCCGCCCCAGCACACCCGCCACCCGCTCGGCGCGCTCCGCCAGGGCCGGCGCGCGCGCGCGGGCCAGCGCAGTCCCATCGAGAATCACCCGACGGTGCCCCGCAGAATCTTGATCGTGGTGATGACCTGTCCGGCATGACGCTGGGCGTGCTCCCCCGCGTGCGCCAGCAGCCCGAGAACGTTGCTCGGCCGCTGCGCCCTGCCCACGCCCCGGAACTGGAGCAGCTCCGCCTCCGTGGTCTGGCGCAGCACCGCCACCGCCGCCTCGACCGCCCCGCCCACCGCGCCGAGCAGTTCCGCCACCGACGTCGGCGGTGCGCCCGGTTCTCCCTCCACCTTGATCGCGGCGCGCTGTGCAGACGTGAGGGGAACCCCGCGCGCATAGGTCACCAGCCGGTCGGTGCTGCCGGCCATGTGTCGCAGGTGAAAACCCACGGCGGCCGCGCCGCCCGGTCGCGCCCAGAGCTCGTCCACGGTCAGGTCGGCCGCGGCGCGCTCCACGTCCCGGTAGGCCTGGAGCAGGGCGTGCGCCATCGGCATGAGCAGCGGCGGGACCCCCGCCACCGGCCCGTCCAGCCACGCCTCGACCGCGCTCACTGGAACCTCGGCGGATTGGCGGACGCCTCCACCCAGGCCACGGTCAGGAGGAAGGTGGCCCCCGATGCCGACGCGACGCCGTGCGGGACGCCCGCGCCGAGGGCCAGCAACTGTCCCGGACCGATGTCGTGCGCTTCGCCGAGCGCGGTGAACCGGATCCGCCCCTGCAGGGGCTGCACCGTGATCGGTCCGTCGGCGTGATGCTCGGGGATCTCCCCGCCCGGGGCAATGCTCACCAGCGTGGCCCGCAGCGTCCCGTTCTTGACCACCGACCGCGCCGATCGGGTGCTGGGTGGCGTGACCGCCGGGAGATCCTGCAGGTCGACCACCACCACACCCCCCGAGAGTCTCCGTTCGATCGACGACATCAGGCCTCCACCGTCAGGGTCCGCTTCCGCACCAGCACCCGCCACGTTTCCGGGCCGTCCTCGAGGTACTCGAACGCGAAGGCGTCGTCGCCCCGGGTCGCCTTGAGCGCGTAGTACATGCACTTCGGATCATGGTCCACCGTGAGATCCAGCGCTGCGCCTTCAAGGAGACCTTCGTAGGCCGCCATGATCCGCTCGAACCGGTCCTTCGGCTCGACCGGGCGAATGTCCAGCTCCACCCTGTCCGTCATGTCGATGCTCCAGTCTTGAGTGGTGCTTCCAGGGTCACGAGGGCGGGTCGCGTTTCGCCGGCGCTGCCGCACCCTGTCCCCCCTCGGCGCCCCAGCCAGTGCTGCCACGCCACCCCGTAGCGAGGCGTGCTGGGCGCCAGGATCACCGTCCCCGCATACGCACCCAGGGCGAGCCGGCGCATCAGGTCACCGATCCCGGCACCGTCCTGCATGGCAAGCTCGGGTCCCCCGCCGACCAGGCGGATATGCCCAAGGTCATCGCCGAAACGCTCCAGCAGCGGCGCCGCCATGTCACCCACCGGACCGAAGTGGGGATCGGCTTCCCAGGCCAGCGCCAGGCCCGCCTCGTGGCAGACGATACCGTCCCAGACCGCCGAGTCGCCGCGCAGCACGATCGCCACCTGGCCCCCGGCCTCCCGGATTCGCCGCGCGCGCTCCACCCGGGTGGCGAGCGGCACCGGGCCGGCCAGCAGCACGGGGGCACCGAGCGCCCCGGCGAGTCGCGCCAGGGTGGATTCGTCCTCCAGCTGGTGGGTACGATACGCCGTCAGCGTGAGGCCAGCCGCTCGCACCGCCGCGGCGGCGGCCGCACATGCAGGCGCGCTCGTGCCGGCCGCGATGCCATGCGCGTCCCCCTCCCGCAATTCCAGCTCGGCCAGCCCCCGGCGCTGCGCAAAACGGATGAGGTCATCGAGCGAGGCATCGGGCGCCGCCTCGGAACTGAGCCCCAGTCGCATCATCCCTCCGTGCGTGAAATTTCCACCCGCCACACCGCGGGGCCGGCCTCCAGGTACTCCCAGCCGAACTGGCCGGCGTGCTCATACTCGAACTGGTAGCGCAGCGGCTTCGGATCGTGGTCGTTGACCAGCACGAAGGACTCGCCCGGCGCCAGCGCGGAAAAGGTGCTGAAGATCGTGGGATGCTTTTCCCGGGGAGGAATCACCCGGACATCCAGCGTGCGCGTCGTATTCATCTCGGTGCCTCGTGATTGTGGGGAGTGGCCCGGCGTGTCCGCCGCACGGTGGCGAATGAACACCCGGACCTGGTCGGGGGTCTGCTGCCGCACCTCGTACGAAAAGCCGCGCTCCTCGAGGAGCGGGAGGAGGAACTGCGGCACCCGGACATTGACCTGGACCAGCGTGCCGCCGGGCGGGAGTGACTCCAGCGCCTCCAGGGTCAGGGTCATCGGCTCCGGCGGCTCCATTTCCCGCACGTCCAGCACGACGACACCGGGGTCCCTCGCCTCGTCCGGAGAGGCGGCCACGGCGGCCGCGGCGGCCGTCGGCACGGCGGTGGCCGGCGCCGGCGGGTAGAACCAGACCCGCCAGTCCTCGTCGCCCAGCTGTTCGGTGTGGTGCGCGAAGCCCTGCTTGCCCATCACCCGGTAGAGCGGGACCGGCTCGAAGATGGCGCGCACCGCCAGGGCGCCACCCTCGGGAACCCGTTGCCGCGCCGCCATGATGAGGCCGAAGGGCTCCCGCCCGTTGCGAAGGTCCTCGCGGACATCGAGCTCCACGAGCTTGTCCGGCGCAATGGCGTCGAGCGCTGCCGGGCGCGGGGCGCCCGGCGCTGTCGCGGTGGTCGCCGCCCTCGCCTGCATCGCGTCCATCCGCCTGCGATTCATGTTCATCGGTCCCCCTCGTTGATCATCCCCGCGTGCCAGCGCGGGTCCCAGACCAGGCGCGGCTCGACGCGCGCAACCTGGGGCACAAGCAAGACGGCTTCGAGGATGTTTGTGGTGATGAGTTGTTCCATCGGGCAGCCGGGGGTCGTGAGGGTATAGGTGACCCGCACGACCGGGCCGTCGACCTCGAGTTCGTACACCAGCCCCAGCGTCACGATGTCGAGCCCGATCTCGGGGTCGATGACCGTGCGCAGCGCGTCCCAGATCACGCCGGTGTCTGGTGCATTGGGAAGGGACGTGTCTTTCATGGTGTCCTCAGTGCCAGGGCCAGCATCTGCAGGGCTTCGAGCGCCACCCCAGCGGTCAGAATCGTGGCGCCCCCCCGGGCAAGCGCTGGCTGGGCGGCGATCACCCCTGCCAGCAGCAGCAGGACCCCGAGCAGGAGCAGGGAGCCGGCGGTGCCGGCCAGCCGCGCCGAGTAGAGGTCGCTCACCCGTGACACCTTGCGCTTGCCGGCCAGCCGTCCGAAGCGGTGATACCAGACCAGGAAGGGGACGATCTTGTAGTAGAGCGCGGCGACGAAGAGGCTGAGGCCCAGCACCAGCGCCAGGACATAGGCCGTCGACGCACGGGGAGACGGGTCGAGGAGGAGCGCGACGCCGGCCAGCGACAGCGCCAGCACCAATACGCCGAGGGCGAACGCGGCCGACCGCATCCCGGGGTCGAGTGCGGGCCGGTGGCGGTGGCGGTAGAACGCCCGCGCCTGGAGGAGGAGGGCGACGAGACCGCTGCCGAAGAGGAGCGCCGGGAGCCAGCGGCTGACCACGGGTGGCCCATGGTGACCGACGGCGAGCGTCGCCGCCCCCGCCGCGAGCAACCCCACCGCCACCTTGGCATGGCGTTCGCCCGCGCCGTGACTGAGCAGGAACATCGGGAGCAGCCGGTGGGCCACGCCGACCACGACGAGCAGGACCCAGCCGAAGAGGGCGATGTGCAGATGGGTGCCGAGCGCGATCGGGCGGGCGGCGCCGAGGTACCCCCACTCGAGATTGCCCGCGAGGGCCAGGCCGAGGACGAGGGTGACGACGAGGAAGAGGTCGGCGCCGGCCAGCGCCCACCAGGTGACGTCGCGCCCGGCGGCCCGCCAGAGGGTCGCGGC
Organism: Gemmatimonadales bacterium; assembly: GCA_036274515.1. Classification (GTDB taxonomy): domain Bacteria; phylum Gemmatimonadota; class Gemmatimonadetes; order Gemmatimonadales; family GWC2-71-9; genus SPDF01. Next base: position 5,476 of record DASUFQ010000091.1, read on the forward strand.
GAGGTTGCTCGCGAAGATCAGGATGCCGGTGCCGAAGAGCGCCGCACCGGCGAGCATCAGCCGGGCTCGGCCGAAGGCCATGCCCGCCACGAACGCCGCCACGCCCGGCGCGTACAACGCAAAGGTGAGGTGGGCGGCCGGAATCGAGCGGATCGGTTCGCCGAGGGCCACCGGGAGGAACTGGTAGAGGGCGCCCATGATGGACATGGTGATCCACCCCAGCGTGAACAGGTGGGTGACGCCGACCACCGCGGGCTGGGGATAGGCGCCGGCCGCGAGGTCGGGCGCGATCCAGGTCAGTCCGACCGCCCCGCCCAGCAGGAAGACGACGGCCGCCGTGAAATGCTCGCCGGGCAGCCGGAACGGCGGGGCCTTGGCGGCGGCGAATCCCATGGCGGGGCCGCCCGTCACGCCGACCCCGCCCACCCGGCGATCGCGGGGCGCGGCATGCCGAGCGCCTGGCGCACCTCGCGGGCCAGGTGCCGGAAGGATGCGGCGGTGGGGCCGTCGGCCCGGGCCCACATGGCCGGAGCGCCGGCATCACCATCGATCACGGTGCTCTCCTCGAACGGGACCCGGGTCAGCAGCGGGGTCTCCATCTTCTCGCTCAGTGCGGCGCCGCCGCCCTGACCGAAGGGATGCGAGGTCCGGCCGCAGTCGCAGACGGCCTCGCTCATGTTTTCCACCACCCCCAGCACCGGCACCCCGAGCTTCCGAAACATCTCGATGGCCTTGCCCCCCTCCAGCACCGCCAGGCGTTGCGGCGTCGTCACCACCACCGCCCCGTCCACCTCGATGGCTTCCGCCAGGGAGAGCGGCACGTCGCCGGTGCCGGGCGGGAGGTCCACCACGAGGATGTCCAGCGCCGGCCACACGACGCCGCGCGCAAACTGCTTGACCGCCTTGCCGACCAACGGGCCGCGCCACACCGCGGGCGACCTGGCGCCCAGGAAGAAACCGAAGGAGACCACCGGCATCCCGAGCGCCTGGAGCGGGAGGATCTGGTGCTGCTCCGTCATCCGGACGTGGCGGGCGCCGTCCTCGATCCCCATGAGCACCGGCACCGAGGGGCCATAGATGTCGGCGTCGAGCACGCCGACGCGCAGCCCGAGGTCCTGCAGCGCCAGCGCCAGGTTGACGGCGACGGTGCTCTTGCCGACGCCACCCTTCCCCGCGCCGACCGCGATGACGTGCGCGACACCGGGCATGCGCACCCGGTCACTCGCCGGGTGTGCCCGGGCAGTCGAGGGCGCCTCCGGGGCGAGAATCTGGATCTCCGAGCGGATGGCGCCGGCACGGGCCAAGCGCGCGCCGATAGCTTCCCGCAAGAGGTCGGGCAGGTCCTCACGCGGCGACGACAGGCGGAGCGACACATGGACCCGGTCGTGGCGGACGGAGATCGAGCGCACCAGCCCCAGCGCGACGATATCCCGCGTGAGCCCCGGATACGGGACCTCCGCCAGCGCCGCGCGCACGGCGTCCTCGGTCAGCATCTAGGAATTCACCCGGTAGGCGCAGGCGGTGTCGCCGGCGGGGATGTAGCTCACCCGTGTCATCTCCTCGCCGAGCAGCTCCCGGATGAGCCCGATTTCGGCGACACACGGGATGCGCGTGGCCTGCACCAGCTCCCGGATCGGGCAGTGACAGAGCCGGAGGCGCGGGGCGCCATCGTCTTCCTCGACCACCGCCATGAATCCGAGTTCCGAGAAGATCTTCGCGACTTCCGCCACCCGCGCCTTCCCGCGGAGATGACGCACCCGGGCCAGCGCATCGGCCCGCCGTCCCCCGATGCGCCGCTCGAAGAATTCCCGGAGCACCTCGGCCTTCCCCGACTTGACCAGGTGCGCCGCGAGGGCGCCGAGTGTCTCGCCCTCGCGCCGCGGAAAGAACGGCTCGGCCTCCGGCGTGAGGCCGTACACCACCTCGGGACGACCGGGGCCGCTGCTCCGGGTTCCCTCCCGCCGCACCAGCCCCAGGTCGACCAGCGCCTTCAGGTGCCCGCGGACCGTCTCGATGTTGCGCCCCAGGTCGGCCGCCAACTCCGGAATGGTGGCCTGACCCTGCCGCTTGAGCAGGTTGAGGATGGTCCGCTGACGCTCGCCCAGCCCCGGCGCGATCATCGCCGGGCCGCCCCAGGCTCAGCCATCATCTCCTCCAGGTATTCCTTGAGGACGACGGCCTGGTTGTGCGCGGCATCGTGCGCGGAGTAGAGGAGCGTCACGTCGCCCGCCGCGGCGGCGAGCAGCAGGGGCGTGAGCGCCACCGGGTTGGCCTCCAACTCCTTGCGATACCGCCGGCGAAATTCCGGCCACTTGTCGGGGTCGTGGTGGAACCATTGGCGCAGTTCGGTGCTCGGCGCCACGTCCTTGAGCCAGGCGTCGAGCTTTAGTGCCGTCTTGCGCACGCCACGCGGCCAGAGACGGTCCACGAGAATGACACGAGACCCGTCCCGCACGGCGGGCTCGTAGGTGCGTCTGATCTGGATCATCGTAATCTCTCCCCTCTGGAGCAGCCGGTGTCCGCGCAGGCGCCCGGGCACACCCCCACGCGGTGAGCATAGGTTCACCCATCCATATTGTCAAGGTCATTGCCTTGATAATTCACCGCCCGGCACCACTGGCCCACTGGGCCGCGGGAACGGACCCACGCGCCTCAAGCCACCGCCAGGGATGCGATTCTCGCGCGCAGCGCCGGCACCAGATGCGCATCGAACCAGGGATGCTTCGCGAACCAGGGCTGGTTGCGCGGGGACGGATGGGGCAGCGGAAGGAACGCCGGCGTATACTCCTGCCAGGCCCGCACCGTGGCGGTCAGCGACGGCTTGCGGCGACCGGCCAGAAAGTGACGCTGCGCGTGCTGCCCGATCAGCAGGGTCAGCTCGATCTGTGTCAGCCGCGCGAGGAGATGGGGAAGCCAGAGCTCCGCGCATTCTGGCCGCGGGGGAAGGTCGCCCCCCTTGCCTCGGCCGGGATAGCAGTAGCCCATCGGGATGATGGCGATGCGCGATGCGTCGTAGAACAGGCTCGGCTCGACCCCCATCCACCCCCGCAAACGTTCCCCGCTCGCGTCATCCCAGGGAACCCCGGTGGTGTGCACCCGGAGACCGGGCGCCTGCCCCACCACCAGGATCCGGGCGCTCGCGCCGGCGCGGAGGACCGGCCGCGGGCCGAGCGGCAGCACCGCCTCGCACACCCGGCAGGCGCGCACCGCCGCCAGGACCGCCTCGAGCGGGGCGCCGGCCGGGATGTCGGCCACACGGCGCGCCTCCCTGACTGTCTGTCCCATCGCTCAATCCGCGTGCTGCATTTCGAATTCAAGTTCTGCGCGCAGACTTTCCAGGTCCCGGAAGACGGTGGCGACCGCCAGCGTCTCCCCCCCGCGACGATAGGTGACGGTGCAGTCGCGGTGTTGGTCGTCGAGCCGCCCCTCGAGCCGGGCCTCGTCCCACGGCGCCGCGTGCCCCACGTACGCCAGGGCAAAGTCGTACTGCTCGGTCCAGAAGAACGGCACGGCGGTGAACGGCTCCCGGCGGCCCAGCATGTTGCGCGCGGCCGTCTGGCCCTGCCGCTGCGCCACCACCCAGTGCTCGATGCGAATCGGCTCGCCGGTGAGCCGGTCCGGCCACCGCGCGATGTCGCCGGCGGCGAACACCCCCGGGCTGCTGGTCTCGAGGAACTCGTTGACGGTGACCCCGCGATCCACGGCGAGCCCGGCGGCTTCCGCCAGGCCCACCGCGGGCCGGACGCCGATGCCCACCACCACCAGGTCGGCCGGCAGCATCGCGCCGTTGCCGAGCGTGACCCCGTCCGCGCCGATCGAAGTCACGGTCGTCCCGAGATGGAAAGTGACGTCATGCTGTTCGTGGAGCCGGCGGATGAAGGTGCCGACTTCCGCCCCCAGGATCCGCTCCATCGGGACGGCATCGGGCGCCACCACGTCCACCGCCACGCCCCGCGCCCGCAGGGAGGCCGCCACCTCGAGCCCGATGAAGCTCGCCCCGATCACGACCGCGCGTTGCGCCGTCAGCGCGCTGGCGATCAGCCGCTCGCTGTCGGCAAAGGTGCGCAGGTAGTGCACGTGCGGCCGATCGGCGCCGGGCACGTCCAGCCGCACCGGATCGGCGCCGGTGGCGAGCAGGAGCGCGCCGTAGGCATGGCGGGTGCCGTCGGCGAGCTCGACCTGGCGCGCCGAGGCGTGGATGGCGGCCACCCTGGCCCCCAGGACCAGATCGATCTGCCGCTCGACATAGAACTCCGGGCTTCGGAGGAGCGTGTATTCGACCGGTGCCGTCCCGGCCAGGAAGCCCTTCGACAGGTTCGGGCGATCGCACGGCACCGCGGCGTCGGCGCTCAGCATGGTGACGCGGCCGGCGTATCCCTCGCGCCGGAGCATCTCCGCCGCCGCGTTTCCCGCCGCCCCCCCGCCGACAATGACGATGGATTCCGGCATGCCAGGCCCCGCCTCGCGCACCGGCGCCGCGGCTGGCTCCACCTGATCCGTGACGTAAACCATCCCGCACCGTTGCTCCACCTGCCAGCAGGGAACGGCATCCAGCGCGGGCGCGCGGAGCGCCTCCCCGGTCCGCAGACTGAAGCAGGCGTGATGCCACGGGCAGCGGATGGTGTCGCCCACCACCAGCCCCTCGGCCAGCGGCCCACCCCAGTGACTGCAGGTGGCGCTGATGGCGAAGATGTCCTGCCCCCGCCGACTGACCAGGACGGACGCGCTGCCCACGTGGCCAAGCACCATGCCGCCGTCCGGAATGGCGGCAAACGAGATGCCCGCCGCAAGATCGGGCCCGGATGGGGCTTCCGTTGATTCACTCATGCGGCCTCCCTGGTTGCGGCGATCGGCAGGTGATCCATGGAAGCATGATCACCCCCCGGGCGGGCCGCGCCAATGGCCCGTTTGTACCATCCACCAAGACATCCATACGTCGGGAGCAGGCGGTCGGTGTGAGGAACGCTTCACACTGTTCTCATCGTCCGGTTACCGGCGCGTCCCCACATTGCTCCCCAGGACGAGGACACCGATGGCCCCTCCCCCGGTTCCGAAGGGCGGCCCTGGATGATACACCAACCTGTCACCACGACCCTGGCAACGCGGCAGCTGCCGCCCGCCACCCAGACTGAGGCGCTCCCCGGGGATGACCGGGCGCAAACGGGAGGACACGCATCATGAACAGGCACGACGTCTTTGCCAGCCCGACGGCGCTGGCGCAACTTCGCCCCGCGCTCCCCGGACTCACGCTGGCGGTGCTGACCCTGCTGTTCGGCTTTGGGCTGGGTGGCATCTTCGGCCTCAACGAGGACGCCATCAAGTCCCGCCTGGCCGCCTCCGCCGCTGCGGTGCAGGTCTCGGTCTACGAGGGAGATGAGGCCGCGGCAAAGGCCGTGGTGTCCAAGTCGTGGAACTACATGCAGCGCGCCCACCTGCATGCCGGCGGGCTGGGCACCGCCGCGGTGGCGTTGATTCTCGTGGTCGTCCTCCTTGGCACCACGCCACGGGTCACCCGCGCGATCAGCCTCGGGCTCGGGATCGGTGGGCTCGGCTATTCGGTGTTCTGGATGTGGGCCGGCTTTCGCGCCCCTGGGCTCGGGAGCACCGGCGCGGCCAAGGAGTCGCTGGCGTGGCTGGCGATCCCGTCAGACGGGCTGATCATGGTGGCGCTGGCGGCGGTTGCGCTGCTCTGCGTCCTCGCCCTGCTTGCGCCAACCGGGCATCCGGGGGGTGCGGCGCAGGACCGGGTGGACTGACCCCGATTGCGCGCCCGTGCGGTCAGTCGAGGAGACCGCGCAGTTGGGCGTGTGTCACCGCTTCCAGTCGGGTGCGGGTGCGCAGCTTCTGGTTGATATGATGAAGGTGGTTGCGCAGCGTCTGGGCGGTGATGCCCAGCTTGCGGGCGATGGCGGTCGAGTTGCTCCCGCCGGCAAACAACTTGAGAATGCGGCACTCCTGCTCGGACAGCGGGGACACCGGCGCGTGGTGGCCGGCCTCGCCCGCCAGCGCAACCAGCTGCCGAGCGGCCTCGACGGCCTCGCTGAACTGTTCCGCCTGCCGGCGGGCCTGCGTCTCGTCCCGCACCAGCCGCATGAAGAGCCGGCGCCCGGTCCGCTGGTTGTGGTAGACAATGGTGGAAATCTTGACCCAGATCAGGGAACCGGACCGGGTACGAACCTGCAAGTCGAACGTCGGTACTCCGCCTGACGCCCCGTCCCACCGCCGCGTAGCGGCCTCACCACCGCCTGCCAGCGCCTCGGTCCCCAGTTCGTCACGGGCCTCGAATACGTCCGCGACGTTGTGGCGAAGCACCTCCGCGGCCGGGTAGCCGAAGAGCTGCTCGGCCGCCGCATTCCACGACACGATCTCGCCCTGCTCCGTCACGGCGTACGCCGCTTCGGCGGTGTGGTCAAAGAGGGCAAAGAGTTCCGATTCGAGCATCCCGCCTCCCACGCCCACGCCCCGCCGGGGCGTGACACGCGTACCATCTCCCCGTACGAACACTTCATTGTTGCGCCGGCCGACATCCTCCATCATGCGGACGTCGCGGGACATGCCGCGCAACCATCAACTTAATCGGACGCTGGAGGAGAATCATGGTACGACTCGGACATGCCGCGCTGGTCGCCGGCCTTGGGCTCGCGCTCGCGGTCACGTTGCCGGATACGATTGCAGCGCAGACGAAGGCTCCCCCCGCCGGGGCCTACAAGGAAGTCAGCACGCTCGTCGCGCTTCCGGATTACATCCCGGGACTCGGCACGTTGTACGTCAACCCGGCCACCCTGCCGGCCGGGCCGTTCCTGGCGTATGACCGCCAGGGCAGCCTGGTCAGCTCGATCTACATGATCCCGCTCAAGGACCTGAACGCGCAGAAGTCGTTCACCGACCTGGCGGCGGCCCATCAACCGGTTGACCACGTGGACTTCGTCTACAACGCCGGGCACCCGGGCGTGGCGGAACCGCACTATCACGTGATCGTGTGGTACGTCTCCGCTCAGCGCGCGGCCCAGCTCGCCAAGTGAGCCACCCCGACCGTCGTGCGTTCCTGAGGCTCGGCGGGCTGGCGCTCGCCGGCCTCGGCCTTGGGCCCATCCGGCCATTGGCGGGCGGACGGCGGCTCGGGCTCGCCGGGCCCACCGCGGCGCTCGAGGTGATCGAGATGGGCGGTGACACCCTCGGCACCAAGGTGTGGTTCGATCCGATCGGCCTGCACGTGACGCTGGGCACCACCGTGCGCTGGATCGTTCGCCAGAACGTGCACACGGCCACCGCCTACAGCCCGGCCAACGCCCACCACCCTCTCCGGATCCCCGACGGAGCCACCCCCTGGGACTCGGGGTTTCTCGTGAATCCGGGCGATCACTTCGATGTCACGCTCACCGTGCCCGGCGTTTACGACTACTACTGCATGCCGCACGAGATGGCGGGTATGGTGGGCCGCATCGTCGTCGGCGCCTCGCCCAAAGCGACCGCCCGGCCGTTCGACTACTGGGTGGGGCGTCCGGGCACCGCCGACTGGTCGCATGTGCCGGAGGCCGCGCGAACCGCCTTCCCCCCGGTGGCGCAGATCCTGGCCGAGGGCCGGGTGCATCCGACGACGACGGGGAGGTAGCGTGGCAACCGGGCCGAGCCGCCACCTGACCCTCGCCGAGCACCTGGCGCGTTTCGCGGCCCTGAGCTCCTATGACGACCTCTCGGAACCGGCGCGCGAACAGCTCAAGATCCGGTTGCTTGACAGCCTGGCCTGCGCCATCGCCGCCCTCGACGGCGCGCCCGTTCGCCTGGTCCGGGCGCAGGTCACCGCACTTGATGCGTCTGGGCCGTGCAGCCTCGTCGGGGGCGGTTCCGCCACTCCCGACCGGGCGGCGTTCTACAATGCCGCCCTGGTCCGGTACCTGGACTTCAACGACTGCTACCTGGCCGCCGGCGAGTCGTGCCATCCCAGTGACAGTCTCGGCGCGGTGCTCGCGGCGGCGGAATACGCCGGCGCATCGGGGCGCGATTTCCTCGTGGCGCTGGCGCTGGCCTACCAGGTGCAATGCCGGCTCAGCGACGTGGCCCCGGTCCGGGAGGCCGGCTTTGACCACGTCACCCAGGGCGCGTACGCGGTGGCCGCGGGCTCGGCCCGCGCGCTCGGGCTCGACGCCACCCGGACGGCCCATGCCATCGCGATCGCGGGCGCGGCCTTCAACGCCCTCCGCGTCACCCGCACCGGGGCGCTGTCCCATTGGAAGGGACTGGCCGCGCCGCACGTGGCCGGCGCCGTGCTGCGCACGACGCTCCTGGCCGGCCGCGGCATCACCGGTCCGCTGGAAGTGTTCGAGGGCGACAAGGGCTTCATGGACGCCGTGGCCGGCGGGTTTGAGCTGGACTGGGACGCGGAAAACCTGGAGCGGGTCACCGCCACCATCCTGCGGAAGCACAACGCCGAAGTGCACGCCCAAAGCGTCATCGAGGCCGTCCTCGCGCTCCGGGCCCGGGAGGGCGTGCGGGCGGCGGACGTGGCGCGGGTGGAGATCAGCGTGTTCGACGTTGCCTACCGCATCATCGGCGGCGGCGAAGAGGGCGAGAAGACCGTGGTCCGGACCAAGGAGGAGGCCGACCACAGTCTTCCCTACCTTGTCGCCGTGGCGCTGCTGGATGGGCAGGTCATGCCGGAGCAGTTTCGGCCCGCCCGCATCCGCGCCGCCGATGTCCAGGCGCTCCTGCAGCGGGTCTCCATACGGCCGGATGAAGGATGTTCGCGCCGCTTTCCCGCCAAGGTGCCCTGCCGTGTCACGATGGTGCTGCGCGGCGGCCGCGAGTTGACGGCGGAGCTCGCGGAGTATCCCGGCCCGGTGGCGGGGGGGCCGACCTGGGAGGCGACAGAGGCAAAGTTCAACCAGCTGACCGCGCCGTACACCTCGCCCGCCCTGCGCGCGCGGATCCTGACCACGGTCACCGGCCTCGACGAGGTGCCCGCCACCACCCTGACCCACCTGCTCCGCAGCGTGGGACCGCCCGGGGCGACTGCCGCCACCCCCAGCGCCACGGCATGACCGGCGCCAGACGGTGGCTGCGGGCGCAGCCACAACCCGAGTACCGCACGGCGGCGCCAAGGCGGCCCGCTGCAGCAGAACGATCCCCGCACAAGGAGTGCACGGCATGAGCGCACCACACGCAGCACCGACCCCGCATGGCTCCGTCGTCCTGGCGGCCATCCTTGCCGCCGCCTGGGCCACGCCGGTCGGGGCCCAGCAGCCGGTCCCGGCCACCGCGTCGTATGTGGCGCATCTTGCCGGGCTCAACACCGAGGCCGCCGGCGGGTCGGTGACCGGGGAGGCCACCTTCACCATCACCGGCGACAGCCTCACCATCACGATCGACGCCAGCGGTTTGCCACCGGGCATGACCCACTGGCAGCATTTCCACGGCTTT
>DASUFQ010000092.1:0-13646 GCA_036274515.1 Gemmatimonadales bacterium
GCTGCTGGTCAAGCAGGGCTACCACAACCCCATCATCGCCACGCCGGCCACCCGCGACCTCTCCGCGGTCATGCTGCCCGACTCGGCGCACATCCAGGAGAGCGATTTCGAGTACCTCAAGCGCCACGACCGGACCGGCCCCGAGGCCGAGCCGCTGTACAACATGGCGGACGCGATCGCGGTGCAGGACCTGATCGTGGCAGTGCCGTACAACCGGCCACATCACCTCCGGAAGCACCTCGTGAGCTCCTTCCTCGATGCCGGGCACATCCTCGGCTCGGCGTCGGTCGACCTTCGGGTCACCGAGGGTGACGGGCATCGCCTGGTGTTCTCCGGCGACATCGGCCGCAACGACCTGCCCATCATCCGGGACCCGGTGCCGCCCTCCGGCGCCATCGACACGCTGGTCATCGAGAGCACCTATGGCAACCGCGAGCACGAGTCGGTGGCGGGGGCGGAGGAGCGACTCGGCGAGGTGGTGCGCCGCGCCGCCGCGCGCGGCGGGAAGGTGCTCATCCCGTCGTTCGCCGTCGGCCGCACGCAGGAACTGGTCTACGCGCTGCACGCGCTCTGGCTGAGCGGGAAGATGCCGGCCATCCCGATCTACATCGACAGCCCGCTCGCGGTGGACGCCACCGAGGTGTTCCGGCTGCACCCCGAGGTGTTCGACCGGCGCGAGCAGCTCGTGGAGCGGTCGCGCGCCCTGTTCGATTTCCAGCTGGTGACCTACGTGCGCGATGTGGCCGAGTCGAAGGCGCTCAACACCCTGAACGGCCCGGCCATCATCATCGCCGCCAGCGGCATGGCCGAGGCGGGCCGGATCCTTCACCACTTGAAGAACGGCATCGGGAACCACAAGAACGTCGTCCTCTTCGTCGGTTTCCAGGCGGAGCACACCCTCGGGCGGCGGATCCAGGAGGGCGCGCGCGAGGTGAAGATCTTCGGCGAGCTCTATCCGGTGGCGGCGGAGGTCGAGACCATCGGCGGCTACTCGGCCCACGCCGACCGGGCCGAGCTCCGCGCCTGGGTCCGCAAGATCGGCGGGCCGGTCCGGCGCGCCTTCGTGGTGCACGGCGAGGATCCGGCGCGCGAGGCGATGGCCCGGATCCTCAAGGACGAGGGTGTCGGCGAGGTCGTGCTCCCGCAGCTCGGCCAGGGGTTCGACCTCTAGGTGCGGGTGCTCAAGCCCCTGCTCGGTATCGGCCTCCTGGTGGTCGTCGTGAGTTACCTCGTGGCGTTCATCTCCGTGCTGGCCGTGAGCCGCCAGGACCAGGCGCGGCCGGTGCCGGCCATCGTCGTCCTCGGCGCCGCGCAGTACAACGGGAAGCCAAGCCCGGTGCTCAAGGCCCGCCTCGACCATGCGGCCCGGCTCTATGCCGACAGCGTGGCGCCGCTGATCGTCCTGACCGGCGCCTCGGCGGCCGGCGACAACACCAGCGAAGCCGAGGCGGCCGCGGCCTACCTCGCCGAGCTGGTCCCGCCGGCGGCGCTGGTCGTGCTGCCGGCGGGCCGCACCACCGACGAGTCGGTGGCGGCCACCGCCGAGTGGTGCCGCGGCTACAACATCCAGGAGGTCGTGATGGTGAGTGATCCCTTTCACATGCTCCGCGTCCGCCTCGAGGCCCGCCGGCAGGGGCTGACCGCCTATACCAGCCCGACCCGCACCAGCCCGATCTCCGCGCACGTCACCCGAGAACTGCCCTATCTCATGGCGGAAGCGGTGAAGGTGCTGGTGGCGGCCGGGCGAGGCTGGTGACTGCCTGCCTCGCACCGTGACCCTCCGTGCCGCCGCATTCCTTGCCGGCGCGCTCTGGGGCCTCCTCGGCTGGGGCCTCGGCGGGAAGGCCTACACCGGCGGCCTCTGGGGCGGCATCGTGGCGGCTCCGTTCATCGGGGTGATCGTCTCCGCCGCCCTCCAGCCCCGGTTCGAGGCAACGGAAGGATGGCGCCGCTGGCTCGTGGCGCTCTGCAGCCTCTACCTGGGGGCGACGCTCTTCGCCCTCGCCATCGGGGTGACCGATGCCCTCACCGGGCACCCGGCGCGGAACGCGCTCGAGGTGGTGTTCGGGGCCGTCCTCGGCACCTGGTGGGGGGTGACGCTGACCGGATTCCTGATTGCCCTCTGGCCCCTGGCGTACCTCACCCATATCGTGTTGGGGTGGGCGGACGACCTCTCTCCCAATCGGGGGGCTTCATGAGCCATTCCAACGCCGCCGCCAAGGCCGGGATCGGCTTCGGCAGCGCGCTGGCCATCACCATTTCCTGGAGCGCCAACCACTCCATTCTGTGGGCCATTCTGCACGGTGTGCTCAGCTGGTTCTACGTCATCTATTACGCGATCCGTTACTAGCCAACGGAGGGGCGCATGGCGAGGATGAAGAACTACCGACTCGATCGGGTGCTGGTCGAACGGGGCGGGACGGAAACCGCCCAATGGACCTTTGCCGGCGCGTCGATGAGCGGGATCGAGCAATGGTACGCCGTGACCGACACGAATTTTCCCTCGCGGAACGCCTGGCAGTTCGTGCTCCGGATCCCGAAGCAGGCGGCGGACCACGTCGAGGTGCGCCCCCGGAGCACTCCGCCCCTCAAGGTGTGGGAGGAGCTGACCGACCGCTCCCTGACGTTCATGCGCGCCACGATGCCGGCCGCCCGCGGGAAGCGCTACTGCCAGGTGGCGCTGGCCGACCCGACTGGCCGGAAGACCAAGGACGTGGTCCGCACCGACGAGCGGCACCTGCTCCCGAAGTGGTTTGACCAGGTCAGCCACCGGCTCCGGGCCAAGGCGAGCGTCCGGCGGACCAAGGGGACCGACGGCGCCGCGCTGGTGGCGCTGGTCCAGGACGAGGACCACGAGATGATGATCCGGCTATTCTTCGCGATGAAGGTGTGGGTGTTGAAGGAGAAGTTCTCCCTTCCGACGGAGTGACCGATGGACCCTCTCCTCCTGCTGATGCGGCTGCTCCACGTCCTTCTCGGTGCCTTCTGGGCGGGGACGCTGGTCTTCGCCGCCGTCTTCCTCATCCCGAGCGTCCGCGACGCCGGCCCCGACGGGAGCGAGGTGATGGCGGGGCTGATGCGCCGGGGGTACATGACAGTCATGCCCGCGGTGGCGCTGCTCACCATCCTCTCCGGGTTCTGGCTGTACTGGCACACGATGGCGACGGCGGGGCCGGCCTGGGCCGGTTCGATGGCGGCGCGCGTGTATGGCGTCGGCGCCATCGCCGCGCTGGTGGCATTCGGGATCGGCATGATCCTCATCCGCCCGAGCGGGAAGATCGTGATGGCGGGCATGGCGGCGCTCCCCGCCGCCGCCGAGGGACCCGAGCGGGAGGCCCTCATGGCGCGGATGGCGGCGGCGCGGGCGCGCATGGGCAGCGGCTCCCGGTGGGTGGCGTTCCTCCTGGTCATCGCGACGACGTGCATGGCGCTCGCCCGGTACCTCTGACCAGCGTCCCCCCTCTCCCGGAGGGAGAGGGGGACAGGGGGTGAGGGGTCCGAGGACGGGGAGACAGGTAGACATGGCGGCGGGGAAGTGGGAAAGCGGGAAGGTCGCGGCGCGACGACGTGTTCGCATTCACTCTTCGGAGGTTGTTGTGACCACATTCACCGTCAATGGCAAGCCGGTCGAGTCATCCTCGGCGCCGGACACCCCGCTTCTCTGGGTCCTCCGCGAGGATCTCGGCCTGCCCGGCACCAAGTTCGGTTGCGGCATCGGGCAGTGCGGCGCGTGCACCGTGCACCTCGACGGCGCCGCGGTACGCTCCTGCCAGCTCCCCCTCGCCGCGGTCGAGGGCAAGGGCGTAGTCACCATCGAGGGGCTCTCGACGGACGGCTCGCACCCGCTGCAGCTCGCCTGGATCGAGGAGCAGGTGCCGCAATGCGGATATTGCCAGTCTGGCCAGCTCATGTCGGCGGCCGCGCTGCTGACGGCCACCCCCAATCCGACCGACTCTGAAATCGACGCCGCGATGACCGGCAACATCTGCCGCTGCGGCACCTACCAGCGGATTCGCAAGGCGATACACCGGGCCGCAGGAGGCGCCGCATGAGCCGCGCCGAACTGTCACGCCGCGATTTTGTCCGGGCCGGCATCGCCGCCGGCGCCGGGCTCACCATCGCCATCCACCTGCCGGGGTGCTCCCCGCGCGCGCCCGTCGTGACCGGACCGCCCTTCGAGCCGAACGCATGGCTCAAGATCGGCACCGACGGCGTGGTGACGGTCGTCGTGGACAAGTCGGAAATGGGCCAGGGCGTGCTCACCTCCTTGCCCCAGATGATCATGGAGGAGCTCGACGGTGACTGGACCACCGTCCGGATCGAGCCGGCCCCGGCCGGCCCGCAGTTCATCAATCCCGCCTTCGGGCTGCAGGGCACCGGCGGCAGCACCAGCGTCCGCCTCTCGATGCGGCCGCTCCGCGAGGCCGGCGCCAAGGCACGCGCCATGCTCGTAGCCGCGGCCGCGCAGCAGTGGGGCATCGAGCCGGGTGCCTGTTCCACCGAGAACGGCTTCGTGAAGGAGACCGGCAAGCGGCGCAAGCTGGGCTACGGCGAGCTCGCGACCGCCGCCGCCGCGCTCCCGGTGCCGGAATCGGTCACCCTCAAGGATCCGAAGGACTTCAAGCTCATCGGCACCCCCGCCAAGCGGCTCGACCTGAAGGGGAAGGTCACCGGCACCGCCGGCTTCGGCATTGACGCCCATCCCGAGGGCGTGCTGGTGGCGGTCGTGGCGCGCGCGCCGGTCCTCGGCGCCACCCCGACCGGGTTTTCGGCGGATCCGGCTCTGGCGGTGCCCGGCGTGAAGCAGGTGGTGCAGATCGGATCCGGGGTGGCGGTGGTGGCCACCGGGTACTGGGCGGCCGTGCAGGGGCGCCAGGTGCTGAAGGTGTCGTGGAGCAAGAGCCCGCTGGCCGGCCTCAGCAGCGAGGGCATCGCGGGGCGGCTCCGCTCCCTCGCCGGCAAGCCCGGGGTCACGGCCCGCCACGATGGCGATGCCGCCGCCGCGCTCCGGACCTCGGCCAAGCGGGTCGAGGCCACCTACGAGGCGCCGTTCCTGGCCCACGCCTGCATGGAGCCGATGAACTGCACCGCCTGGGTCGAGGGCGACAAGGCCACCGTCTGGGCGCCGACCCAGTTCCAGTCGGGCGGCGGGCTCGGCGTGCAGGGCATCACTGCCAAGCTCACCGGGCTGCCGGAGACCGCGGTCAGCGTGCACACCACCTTCCTCGGCGGCGGGTTCGGCCGGCGGTTCGAGCTCGACTTCGTCATCGACGCGGTCCAGACCTCCCAGGCCGTCGGCGGGCCGGTCAAGGTCATCTGGCCGCGCGAAGACGACATCCGGCACGACTTCTTCCGCCCGGTGTCGCTCAGCAAGCTCAGCGCCGGTCTCGACGACGATGGCAAGCCGGTGGCCTGGTCGCAGACCGTCGTCACCCCGTCCATCATGTCGCGCTTCACGTCGGTGTTCGGACCGCTGCCGAAGGGCCTGGACGGCACCGCCGTGGAGGGCACCGCGGACATCGCCTACGCCATCCCGAATATCCACTGCGGCTGGGTGGACGCCGACCTCGGCGTGCCGGTCGGATTCTGGCGCTCCGTCGGCCACTCGCAGAACGGGTTCATGGCGGAATGCTTCATCGACGAGATGGCGCACGCGGCGGGGGCCGACCCGTACAAGTACCGGCGTGACCTCCTGGCCAATGCGCCGCGCCATCGCGGGGCGCTGGAGCTCGCCGCGACGATGTCCGCGTGGGGCACGCCGCTCCAGGCCGGCCGCGCCCGGGGAATCGCGGTGGTCTCGTCGTTCGGGAGCTATGTCGCGGAGGTCGCCGAGGTCTCGGTCGAGAACGGCAGGATACGGGTGCACCGTGTCGTGTGCGCCGTGGATTGCGGCATGGTGGTCAACCCCGACATCGTGGCGGCGCAGATGGAAAGCGCCATCGTCTTCGGGCTGACGGCGGCGCTCCACGGCCGGATCACGCTCGACAAGGGCGCCGTGGTGCAGGGCAACTTCGACTCCTATCCGATGCTCCGGATCAACGAGATGCCGGTGGTGGAAGTGCACATCGTCCCCAGCACCGAGGCGCCCGGCGGGGTCGGGGAGCCGGGCACGCCACCCATCGCGCCGGCGGTCGCCAACGCCGTGTTCGCGCTCACCGGTCAGCGGATTCGGTCACTGCCGCTCGTCCTGGGGTCCCCCGCCGCGTGAGCGCCGTCGCCGTGGCGCCCGCCCTCGAGGCCCGGCTCGCGCGCTTGCGGGCGGAGGGCTGGGCGCTGTTCGACGAGTTCGACCACGAAGTGCGGGACCGGCGGTGGCACCCCTTCGTGGCGGCCGACTACGACGCGGTCCTGCAGTCGCTCGTGGCGCTCCGGGCGCCGGGGCTCCGCTTCCTCGAATGGGGGTCGGCCACCGGCGTCATCACCATCATGGCCGACCTCCTGGGCTACGAGGCGTACGGCATCGAGCTCGACGGCGCGCTGGTGCGTACGGCGCGCCTCCTGGCCCGGCGGTTCGAGTCCGGCGCGCAATTCGTCGAGGGGAGCTTCCTGCCGGAGGGCTATCGGTGGACACCGAGGAATGGCGACGGCCGCCTCGGCACGATCGGACAGGGCCGGTCGGGGTACCTCGAGCTGGGGCGCTCTCTCGACGAATTCGACGTCGTCTTCGGCTACCCCTGGGACGGTGAATCGGCGCTGATGCACGACCTCATGCGCCGGTACGGAGCCCCGGGGGCGCGGCTGCTGGTGCACGGGACCGATCGAGGCGTGGACGTCTATTGCGACGGACGACTGTCCGAGTAGTTGCTACCGCCGGTCCCCCAGCGCCTCCGCCGCCACCCGGCGCATTTCCGGGTTCGCGTCCTTCATCGCGGCAATGAAGTAGGGCGTCACCGCCTCGCTGTCGATCCGGCTCAGCCCCTCCGCTGCCGCAATCCGCACCTTCAGGTCAGGGTCCTTCATCGCCGCCCCGAGCGCCGCCACGGTGCCCGGGTCCTCGATCTGTCCCAGCGCCTCGGCGGCGTGGATCCGGATCTTCGGGTTCGGGTTCTTGAGCGCCGCCACCAGCTGCGGCGGCGCCTGGTGCACGTCGTCAAGCTGTCCCAGCGCCTCGATGGCCGCCAGCTGGACGCGCGGCTCCGGATCGGTGAGCAGGTTCGCGAGCGGTCCGGCGGCGCGCGCATCCTCGATCTGCCCCAGCGCTTCGGCCGCCGCTTCCCGGAGCCGGGGGTTGTCGTCACCCAGCGCCTTGACGAGCGCCGGCACCGAACGCGGATCCTCGATCTGCCCGAGCGCATTCGCCGCGGCCACACGGATCTCCGCGTCGCGGTCGGTGAGCAGCTTCGCGACGGCCATCGTGGAGGCGGGATCCTCGATCTGGCCCAGCGCCTCGACCGCCGCCAGCCGGAGCGCGGTGTCGTCGCTCCCCAGCACCGCCACCAGTCCGCTGGTGGCCGCCGTGTCCTCGATTTCCCCCAGCGCCTCGGCGGCCAGCACCCGCACCTGCGGGTCCTGGTCCTTGAGCCGCGCCACCAGGGGCTTCGTCGCCGCCGTGTCCTCGATCTGCCCCAGCGCCCAGACGGCGGTCATCCGGAGGCGGACATTTCCCGCGCCGAGTGCCGCCACCAGCGCCGGCACCGCCCGCGGGCTCTCGATGTCGCCCAGCGCCCAGGCCGACATGGCGGCCACCGCGGCGTCGCCATCCTTGAGCCCTGCCGTCAGCGCCGCAATCGAAACGGTGTCCTCCCCCCGCCCGAGCCCGAGCGCCGCCGCCTCCCGCACATTCGCGCTGGGAGACTGGTACGCCGTCCGGAGCGCGGACCGCGCGCCCGGCAGCTGGCTCTCGCCGAGCATCACCGCGGCCGCGCGCCGCAGGCAGGGGCTGGTGGAGCCGAGGTTGGCCACGAGGAGCGGCACCGCGTGCGGGTCGGTCACCCGGTTCCCGATCGAGTCGAGGGCGGCCCGCGTCGCGGCGCTCACCTCCTGGATCGACCCAATGCCCGTCGAGCCGCGGCGCCAGTTCCAGTTGTTCCGCAGCTGGTCCACCGCCAGTTCGCAGACCAGCGGGTCGGCGGCGGCCAGCCCGGCAAAGAGCTGCCGCACCCGCGCCGAATCGGGGCCGGGAATGGCGACCATGTCCAGGGTGGAGCGGGCGCCGGGAGACGAGATGGGTGACGGCGGTGGGGCGTTGGGCACCGACGGATCCGCCGTCACGACCAGGGCCAGCACCGCGAGGCTGCCCACCGCCGGCAGGATGAGGCCGCTCATTGGCGCTGCCCCAGTTCCTGGGCGGCCTGGCGGCGCACCTCCGGGTCGCTCGACTTGAGCGCCGCGATCAGGGCGTTGACGGAGGCCGAGTCGCCGATTTCCCCGAGGGCGCGGACGGCCGTTTCACGCACGTCGGCGTTGGCGTCGGTCAGGCTGGCCTGCAGCGCCGATACCGCGGCGGGGTCGCGGATCTCGCCCAGCGACTGGGCCGCCGCCTCGCGCACATCCGCGTCCGAGTCCTTGAGCGCCGCGATCAGCGCCGGCGGCGCCTTCGTCAGTTCGAACTCCCCGAGCGAACGCGCGGCGGCCTCCCGCACGTCGGGGTTGGCGTCCTTGAGCGCGCCAGCGAGGGCGGGAGCGGCGGCCGGGTCGCGCAGGTCGCCGAGGGAGCGGGCGGCCGCTTCCCGCACGCCCGCGGACGAGTCGGCGAGCGCCCCGATCAGCGGCTGCACGGCGCGGGTGTTCTCGAGGTTGCCGAGGGTGTTCGCGGCGCGCTCCCGCACCTCGGCGTCGGGATCCTTGAGCGCCGTGATCATCGGCTCGACGATCCGCGGGTCCTCGAAGTTCGAGAGCGCGTCGAAGGCAGCCGACCGGAGCTTGGCGTTGCCGTCGCGGGTGGCGGTAATCAGCGCGGGAATGGCGCGCGGGTCCTCGAGGTTGCCGAGGGACCGCGCCGCCGCGATGCGGACATTCATGTCGGGGTCGGACAGGGCGGCGATCAGCGCGGGCACCGCCGCATTCGTGGTGTCCGGCACCCGGTCGCCGCGGTACTTGGTGCCGCTGAACCTTGTGACGACCACCGGCCGGGTCACGTTCGTGGTAACCGACGTGGTGGTCGTGGCCACGACCGGCGCGGTCGCCACCTTGACCTTCGGCTTCGCCGGGCGCACGGCCGGCGCGGCCGGTTCCTGCGCGTCGAGCACCCCGTCGGCGCCGACGGTGAACCCCGGGGCTGCCACCGCGGTGATGGCAAGGACGGTCAGGGCGGCGGGCACGAGCCAGCGGAGGCGCGGTGGGGTCGTCATGGCGTGGTTCTCGAGTAGACGGTGGATGCGGGCAACGAGCTGGGAGCGGCGTTCCGCCATGCCGGACACCGGCACGGCGCGGGGGGAGGTGTCCACCCATTCCGCCACCTTCACGAGGCACTTGGCCAGGGTCATCCCCGACCCGGTGCGGCGGACCGCCCAATCGTCGCAGAGGTATTCGGCGGCGTCCTGCATGCGGCGCCGCGCCAGCCGGTTGAGCGGCTGGAAGAAGAGGAGGAGCTCGATCAGGCAGGACACCGTGAGCCAGAGCGGGTCGAAGCGCGCCAGGTGCGCCAGTTCGTGGGCCAGCATGCTCGCCTGCTGCTCCCGGTCAAGCTCGGTGAGCACTTCGGCGGGAATGCAGATTTCCGAGAGCCCGAGCGCCACCGGGCTCGTCAGTCCTTCGGCGGTGGTAAGCCGCACCGCACGGCGAATCCCGGCCTGGCGGCGGAGCGCCTCGAGGAGCCGGGTCAGGTCTCCATCCTCCACCCCGACCCGACGGCCGAGCCGGAGCACCAGCCGCAGGCGCACGAGGAAGAAGTAGAGGAGGAGGAGCGACGCCGCCCCGACCCAGCCCAGGAGCAGCATCGCGGTCCAGGCCATCTTGCTGGCGGGTGCCGGCGGGAGTTCGGCGGGTGCCGCCGGGGATGATTGATCCGGGGCCGGTTGCTCCGCGGCCGGCTTCGCTTCGGCCTCCGACGGCACGGTGACCGGGGTGTGCGGCTGATAGGTTGAGGGCTCGAGCGACGGCCGCCCCGGGGCTGGCGTGGCAGCCGCGACGAGGGCGCGCGCGCCGCCGAGCGGAGTCACGCCCAGCCCGAGCTGGACGGTGGCGGTGACGATGCCGCCGAGGAGGGCGGCCTTCCAGAGGGTGTCACGGATGGCGTGCGACTGGACGAGCGAGCGAGTCACCAGCGCCGCGGCGCCGAGCAGGATCGTGCTGTGGACGAGATAGGTCAGGAGCCAGCTGGAGGCGAGGGGTCCGAACTCGCCGGCGGTCGATAGCCAGTCGGTGGTCATCACGCCGCGTCTCCACTTCCGGCCTCGTGGGCCTCGATCATCTGTCGCACGCGGGCCAGGTCGCCGTCGGAGATGTCGCGCGCGGTGAGGAGGTGGCTCATCAGCGCGGCCACGTCGCCGTCGAAGAGCCGCTCGGTCAGGTCGCTCACCATCGTACGGCGGACCTCGGGTTCGGTGACGGTGGGATGGTAGACGTACTGGCGCGAGCGGGTCTCGTGGGTGACCACACCGCGCTTCTCGAGCCGGGTGAGGAGGGTGGCCACGGTGCTCTGGGCCAGGCCCCGTTCGGGACGGAGCGCCTCGCAGATCTCGGCGGCGGAGCCGCTGCCGCGGTCCCAGAGGACGCGCATGATGGAGAATTGAAGATCGGTGAGGAGATGGGCGTCGCTCATGGCGGCCTCGCATGGGAGTTCGGTGACGACTACGGCCGTAATATTACAGGTGTAGTTGGAGGCGTCAAGGGGGGGGCGGAAGGAGGCCCCCCTGGAGGCCGACGAAGCAATCTTCCGTTGGGCCTGAGGCTTGACGAGAGTTGAGTATTACTGAATATTACAGAATATGAGCGCAAAGCCTACCATCGCCCGGATCTCCATCACCATCCCCGCCGACCTCCTCGCGGAGGCGGATCGGCTGGCGTCGGAGCTGGATCGCTCCCGGAGCTGGGTCATGGGGGAGGCGGTGCGGCGGTGGATTGCCACGCCGCCAACGCCTGCGGTCCGGGAGCCCGCCGTCTCGCCATACCCTCCGCGTCGCCCCGGCCTCGGCGAGCAGCGGCTCTCCCAGCTCCAATCGGACATGCGGCTCACCGTCGAGCAGCGCGTGATGGCGGCCGAAGAGGCGAACAAGTTTGACCGCGCGATTCGTCCACCCTTTGCGTCCACCTCCGTACGGTTCTTCGACCGCTACGAGGACTATCTCGCCTGGAAGAAGTTTGAGGGGATTCGCGCGTGACGACCTACGAGACTCAGCTCGCCGAAGTCTGCTCGAAGCTGAACGACGCCGGCGCGCGGTATGTCCTCGTCGGGGCCAGGGCGCTGCAGCTCTGGGGAAGCAGCCGTGCCACGAGGGACATCGACATCCTGATCGAGCCGACGGTGGAGAACGCCCGCCGAGTTCTCGACGCCCTGAGCCAGGTGGGGTTTGGCCTCGCGAGCGAATGGCTGCCGGAGGAGATCGCCGCCAAGCAGGTCACCATCATCGGTGAGTCGCCCCGGGTGGATATCCTGACGGTCGCCTGGAGCGTGCATTACCGGCACGCGCGGCCGGACGCCACCGTGTTCACCGTGGAATCGGTGCCCATCCCGACCATCTCCATCGAGCACCTGATCGCCTCGAAGCGCACCGGACGGCTGCAGGATGCGGCCGACATCGAGGTGCTGGAAGAGATCCGGCGCATTCGGGGGCCACAGGGGTGACCACCACCTTCCGTGCCGAGCTGGTGGACATCACCACCCTGCGGGTGGACGCCGTTGTCAACGCGGCCAATGAGGAGCTGGTGGCGGGAGGAGGCGTCTGCGGCGCCATTTTCCGCGCGGCAGGCCCGGGGCTCACCGAGGCGTGCGTCCGGGAGGCTCCCTGCCCCACCGGCGAAGCGCGGCTCACGCCAGGATTTGCGCTCCCGGCCCGGTACATCATCCACGCCGTGGGCCCGGTGTGGCACGGTGGCGTCCGGCACGAGGCCGAACTCCTGGCCAGTGCCTACCGAAGCGCCTTCCACTTGGCTGCCCGGCACCAGATCAGGTCGATTGCCTTTCCCGCCATCAGCACCGGGATCTACAATTACCCGCTCGAGGCGGCAGCGGAAATCGCGGTGGCGGCGGCGCGCGAGGAAGCGCCGGCGGCAGGAGTCGAGGTGGTGGTGTTCGCATGCTTTTCCGAGCCGGCCCTTGCCGCCTACCGGAAGGCGGGCCTCCCATGACGGTGCGACCACGCCTGACGAAGACCCACTTTCAATCCGGGCTGGCCTGCCCGAAGCGTCTCTGGTGGGAGGTGCATGAGCCGGACGCGCCTGAACTCGTGCCCGACGCCCAGACGCGGTGGATGCTCCGTCAGGGGCAGGAGGTCACGGTGGCCGCGCGATCTCGGGTGCCGACCGCGAGCTACGAACAGCCCCTGGAGACCGACCGGCTCTATGCCCGGGTGGACCTCCTCGAGCCTCGGGCCGGCGGCACCCACAACCTGATCGAGGTCAAGGGAAGCAATGAGCCGAAGGAAGAGCATCTGTGGGACATCGCATTCCAGCGGCACGTTGCTGCGGAAGCCGGGGTGGAGATTCACGCGGCTCAGCTGATGTACCTCAATCGAACGTGCCAGCACCCTGACCTCGGGTCGCTCTTCATCAGGGACGATGTGTCCGACCGGATCGCACCGATGGTGTCGCAGGTGCCCGGCCTCGCGAAGCAGCTTCTGGCTGTCCTCGATGGCCCGCTCCCTGGAGATGTCCGCAATGCCAACTGCGGCGGCTGCCCCTTCTACGACCGGTGCTGGCCGCAGGATCGATTTGCCGTCAACCGCCTCTACCGGATGCGGTGGGACAGGAAGCTCGACCTGGAGCGCTCCGGGGTGTCGCGCATCGCCGACGTTCCGGACACCGTCAAGCTCAACGCGATCCAGCGGCGACAGCGGGCCGCTGCCGTGCAAGAGGCACTCGTGGTCGAGGACACTCTGACCGGCGCGCTCGGCGAGTGGGTACCGCCGCTGGTCTACCTCGATTTCGAGACCGTCGCCTTTGCCATTCCGCGATTCGCGGGCATGACGCCGTGGGCCCGGGTACCGGCACAATTCTCCGCACATCGCCAGGAGGGCGCCGGCCATACGCACCACGCCTTCCTGGCAGACGGGAACGGCGATCCGCGCCGTCCCCTCGCCGAGGCCTTGATCGCCGCGTGCCAAGGCCCCGGATCAGTCGTCACCTTTCATTCGGCGTTCGAGAAGGGGTGCCTGCGTGACCTCGCGGCCGCGATGCCCGACCTCGACGCTGCGTTGATGGACATTCACGCCCGGGTCGTTGACCTCGAGCCGATGCTCACCCATCACCTTTACCACCCGGACTTTCGCGGCTCATTCTCGTTGAAGGTCGTGCTCCCGACGCTTTGCCCCGAGACGAGCTACGCGGGGCTCACCATCGCCGATGGTGGCGCGGCGCAGCTCGCGCTCGCCCGGCTGATCGACCCCGATGGGTCGCTCTCCCCCACGGAGCGCGGCTCGCTTCGGGCCGACCTCCTCGCCTACTGCGAGCGGGACACCTGGGCGATGGTGGTGGTGCATCGGCGGCTACGGGAGCTGGCGGGCATCCCGGCTGAGGGCTGAGGGCTGAGGGCTGAGGGCTGAGGGCTG